>JBBQQJ010000010.1:0-27109 GCA_038216165.1 Gemmatimonadales bacterium
CCATCGCTGCTGCCCGGCTCGACCGCGAAGACGGCCTCGGGCGACGGGATCTTCTTGGCGATGACGCTCCACTCATCGACCCGGCGTGCGCCCTCGAGCAGGAGCCCCTCGGGATTGAGCCGCACGGTGACCTCGCCGGCCTCCGGCTGGACACCCGCCTCGAACGAGAAGGTGCCGCTGTCCCAGGTGAAGAGGGTGTAGATCGTCTCCTCGACCTGTTTGCGCAGCTCCCCCTCGAGGCCCGCCTGCGCGAGGTAGCCGAGCCGGACCAGGACGGCACCAAGGCGAAGGTCCGGTACTGCGGCCTGCGCGGCGATCGCCTCCTCGAGCTGGGCGGGTGTGAGCCGGCCGGCCGCGACCAGGCGCTCGCCGATCCGGTCGGCGCGGGTGAGCAGGCCCGCGAAAATGATCCACCCCTCGTCGAACCAGATCGAGGCGAAGTTCCGCTCGCTCGCGACCGAGAGACACCCGCTGCGACGTCCGAGATAGAGCAGCTGGACGACATCGGGCAGCGATGCCTCGCGCAGGGAGCCCTTGATCGCCATCAGTCCCACTCCTCGATCAAGCGCTCGGCGACGTCCGGCCACGTCTCGGCCATCTTCTCCCGCGAGCGGAGCGCGCCGCTCCCCGGTGCGAGCAGCCCGCTGCCCCGACGGGCCGGTCGCGCAGGCTCGATCGGTTCGCCCTCGAGGAGGCGGCGCGCGGTCGCGAGCGACAGCGGAACGTTGCGTGCGTCGGCAGCGGCGATGAGCCGCTGGACAAGCTGCTGGACCTCGCGCAGGGAGGTTACCGGGCGGGCCGCGAGGTAGTCGACGAGATCCGGGGCCACCGCCGCCGGCCCGAGTGCGCGCTCCACCTCCCGCACTTTTGCCTCACGATCCGGCAAGCCAAGCTCGACAACGAGCCCGCCCGCCAGACGGGTGGCCAGGCGCGGCTCGAAGCCCTCGAGTTGCGACGGCGGCCGCGCGGCAGTGAAGGCCATCTGCCGGCCAGACTCGAGGAGCAAGTTGTACAGGAGGTAGAGCTCCTCCTGACTGCGTTCCTTGCCGGCAAGCGCCCCGACATCGTCCAGGAGCAGGGCGTCGACGCGCCGGAGGCGCTGACGCCAGCGGGTCACGGTGCCCTCGCCGAGGGCAGCCACCAGATCGCCCACGAACTGCCGACCGTCGAGCACGACAACCCGCTGCAACCCCGTCTCCCGCAGCGCGTGCCCGAAGGCGTGGAGGAGGTGGGTCTTCCCTGCCCCCGACCGCCCGACGATCACCAACGGGTTGTAGCGCTGGCCCGGCACCGCGGCGGCGGCGCGGATCGCCTCGACGACGGCACGGGAGCCGCTGCCCTCCGCGAACTGCGGCAGCGTGAAGCGCGGCGAGGGTCCCGGCAACGGCGGGCCCGCATCCCGCGCCTCCGCCACGAGCTGTTCGGCCTCGGCGACCCGGTCGGGATCGTGCAATGCGGCCTCGCCGAGGAGGTCGGGCATCAAGGTGGCCAACTCCGCCTGCAGCGTGCGCAGCGTGGCCACATCGCGCTCCCAAGCGTCGAGGATCGCGTCGGGTGCTTCGGTGAGATCGGCGGCGAGCACCGCCTCAAGACGCGCCGTGCGGAAGCCCTCGCCCGCATGGCGGAGCGCGGTCTCGGTCAGGCGCTGGCGCCAACGATCCACACGTTGCGCCACGGTGGTGGACATGTCGCTGAGGAAGTCGGAGAACTCGTCGGGAGCCGGTGCGGGGATCATCCCCCCCCCAGCTGCCGGTGCCTGATCCGCCGCCTGTGCCCGATGCCCGAGCGCCGCGAGCAGGGCATAGGACTCCGCCACCGAGATCGGGGCGGTCTGCACCGCCTGCTGTGCGAGCAGACGGTTCAATGCGCCGAGGAGCTCGCGCACCGTGGCGATCGGGAGCTCGGCCACGGCCTCCAGCACCGCCGGCGAGAACGTGGCGCCGCGCTCGCTGGCGCGGCGGCCGAGGATCGCGAGCCGGGTCTCGTAGTCCGGGGCGCCGATGTCGATCACGAGGCCGCCGGCAAAGCGGCGGATCAGGCGCTCGTCCAAGGCCTGGATCTCCTCCGGCGGGCGGTCGCCCGCGAGGACGATCTGCCGATCGGCGGCGGTGAGCACATCGATCAGGCGCAGCAGCTCGGCCTGCAGCTCCCGCCGGTCGGAAAGGAGCTGCGCGTCGTCGAGGAGGACGAGGTCCGCCTCCGTGAAGCGCCGCCGGTAGGCTTCCGCCTGCCCCGCTGCCAGTGCGGCCTGATACGCCTCCACGAAGTCATCGACCGTCACGTATTCCACCGTGCGGGCGGGATCGATCGCGAGCGCCTCCTGGCCGATGGCCATCAGGAGGTGGGTCTTGCCGAGGCCGGGCCGGGCGTAGATGAACAGCGGGTTGTACATCGCCCCGGGAGTTTCCGCTACCGCTTTGGCAGCGGTGGCGGCCAGCCGGTTCGCGGTGCCGACCACGAACGACGCGAAGGTGGCATGGGTGCTGAGCATCAGCCCTCCTCGCCGCGGGGCGGCGGGCCGTGGCGCCGGAGTACCAGGGTCACCAGGGCATGCAACGCTTCCAGCACCCCCGTCCCGCGCGGGACGTCGGCCGCGAGACTCGGGACACCCCGGAAATTCAACGCGTCGTCGAGGGCCGTCACCGGCAGCACCAGTTCCTCGGGCAGGTCCTGCTTGGTGTAGAGCAGCACCGTCGGGACATCCCGCAGGTCACCGGCGCGATCCAGGAGGTGCTCCTGCAGACGTCGCAGCGCGGCAAGGTTGTCATCGACGCGCGCCGCCTGGGCATCCAGCACCACGAGGAGCCCGTCGGCGTCGGCGAGCAGCAATCGGCGGGTCACATCGTGGCTGGCGGCATCGGGCAGGACGTAGAGCTGGAGGCGAACATGCCAGCCACCGATGGTCCCGACGTCCAGGGGGAGCCACGCCAGCAGGCCTGGCGTGCCGGGGGCCCCGGCGACCCGTCGCGCCGCGGGCACGCGGCGGCCGACGGCCTCGAGGACACTCCGCTTTCCGGCGCGCGCCGGCCCCGCCACCAGCAGGGTGGCCACCAGCTCGCGGCGGGCGGGGTCGAGGCGCGCCATCTAGTCCCCCCCCCCGAACAAGCTGCGCAGCGAGGCATCGAGCTCGCGCTCGAACCCCTCCGCAAGCACCTCGCGGCCGGGCGCCGGCAGCGGGGTGGCGGCGGCGAGCTGCTCGGCGAACCGCTCGAAGAAGAGGCGCACCAAGCCGACGGACGACTCACCCCCGAAGACGACGAGCGCGATCCAGCGTCCGCGCGGGGTATCGAACCCCGCCAGCCAGACGCCGCGACCCGCCCCTTGGTGGACCACAGCGCCGTAGCCGGCCGACTCGCCGGTGAGTCCCGCCAACTCGCGCGTGGTGGCGAGGATGCCGGCACCCAGTGCCGCGGCGGCCATCACATCGAGGGAGCGGGTGAAGCCGTACTGGGCGATGACCTGGCCGGAGGCGGTCATCACCAGCGCCAGGCGTGCCGCACTCTCCTGCACGAGCTCGACGAGCGGCTCGGTCACCCAGGGCTCGAGCACGCGCATCATGGCAGGCTCCCCGCGCGGTCGCCGAGGAGGAGGCGGAGGCGGCCCAATTCGGCGTCGGGCGCGGCCACCGCGATGAGCCAGAGCGGGTCGGGGCCTTGGGCCGCCACGATCGTTCCGCCTGTGGCGCGGAGCTGCACCAGCGCCGGGGCCCCGATGGCCGCCGCCGCCGCGACCCGTGCGGCCCGCCGCACCAGCGCGGTCACCAACGCCGCGACATCCGCGGCCACGAGGCCGTCCATGACTGCTTCGCGGACCACGAGGCCATCGTCCGCTGTGGCCACCAGCGCCGCGCGCACGCCCGGCACGGCGACCACCTCGTCGAGCAGCGTCTCCCAGTCCCGGGTCGTCATGTCCCCCCCCCAGCGATCCAGGCGCGGGCGCTCACCACGCCACGCGCTGCCAGCGCGCGGAGGCGCCCGATCGGGGTGGTATGGGGACGACGCACCAGCAGCATCGTCCCCGCCTCGACAGGCACGAGGCAGAGTCGGCCGCTGGGCCCCTCCACCGAGATCTCCGCCCATGCGCCCAGGTCGAGGAGCCGCGCCGTGCGCGCCGCCTCCCGACCCAGGCCCGCCGCCTCGGCGGCGCTCAGGTCCGCCGCCGCCTCGCTGCCGACTTCGAGGGCGCCGGTGATCCGCAGCCCTTCCCCGTCGAAGAGCAGCATCCCGGCGTCGGCGCGTCCGAGGACCGCGGCCGTCTCGGGCGGGGCGGCTGGGCGGAGGGCGCGGACGCGGTCCAGCGCGGCGAGGATGGCCGGGTCGTGGGGCGCCTCCGCGGCCGCCGCTTCGAGGCGATCCTGGGCCGCCTCGAGGTCCTGCCGGCGGAAGGCGAGATACGCGAGCCCCTTGAGCGCGCCGAGGTGCCCCGGGGCGAGCGCGAGGGTGGCTTCCCAGGCGAGCGCGGCCCCCGCATCGTCGCCCGAATCGGCCGCGATCCGGGCGACCAGGTCATGCGCTTCCGACAGGGCGGGATAGTGGGCGAGTCCGGCGCGGGCCACGCTCTCCGCCGCCTCGAGCTGGCCACGCTGACGCAGGCGCTCCCCCAGATCGAGGAACGCCAGCCGCGCGGGGCCGCTGGGGAGGGGGGGGGATGAATCAGTCACGAGTCTCGCGCAGCGCCTCCAGCATGGTGAGGGCGGCGCGCACCAGTGCCGCCGCCTCGGTGGTGCGGCTGGCGTCGGCCGCCGCCCACCCCTCCCAGGCCTCGATGGCCCGCTCGAAGCGGCCCGCGCCGACCTCGGCCAAGCCGAGCAGCCGCCAGGCCTCCGCATCGCCCGGTACAGTGGCCAGGCGTTCCCGCAGGCCGGCGGCCGCATCGTCGTGCCGCCCCCCCTCGATCGCCGCGCGTGCCGCGAGCGTCACATCCGGTGGGGCCGCCCGCAGCTCAAATATAGCCGCGGCCACGAGCTGTCGGACCCGATGCCCCACCTCCTCGAGGGGTTCATCGAGCACGGCGGCGATGGCCGCGACGTCGCGGACGCCATCCGCCGCGTCGAGCAGTCGCCAATCGGTCGGATCGGGTCTGAACGGTGCCAGACTCCCAGCCGGGGCGTCGCTCACCATCACCACCGGCACAGCCCGGAAGCCCTCCAGCACCTCGGCAAGATCAAGCCGCACTCCTTCCCGGCGGACCAGGTCAAGCACCAGCGCATCCGTGGACCAGTCGAGGTCACCAGCGACCTCCGTCTGCTCGGTGAAATCGAAGCGCCCCTGCGTCCACTGCAGCATCGCGCCGAGCGTCTGCCGGGCGAGGTGCTCGCGCAGCGCGACGCGCACCGCGAGGGGGACCGTCTCCGGGCCGTCAAGGGCCTCCCCCCCCCCGGTGGCGAGGTGCCGCCGGACAAGGCCCCGCGCGACCGCATGGTCATCCGCGTCAGGCCAGACTGCCGCGATGCGGCCGCCGCGCAAAAAGATCGTGCGGGGCACGGTGGGATCCGGGCCGACCACCTGCAGGCCCCCCGCACGTCCCCCGCGCTCAAGGAGTTGGAGCACCTCGATCAAGCCGATCTCGTGCAGGGGCCCGTGCAGCATGGCGTCAGCCCACCCCGAACAGGGAGGCCAGCTCGCGCGCGGACCGGGCGTGTCGGCGGCTCATCGCGCCGAGCGGGCCCGCCGGATCGACCCGCTCAACCACGTCCCAGTCGGCAAGCGCCTCGGCGTACCGGCGCAGCTTGGCCAGCACCACACCACGGTGGAAGAGCGCCGCCGGGGCATCGGGGGCGAGCAGGAGCGCCTGGTCGAACATCGCCAGCGCCTCCGCCACGTGGTCCTCCTCGAGCAGGGCCCGGCCGAGGCGGAGCAGGCCGGCGCCGGCATCCCCCCCCCCGACGGCGGGATCCTCCGCTGCCAGCTCCGCCACCCGTCCGGGCCCGGGGGCGAGCAGCCAGACGGCGGGCTGGAACCAAGGGGAGAGGAGGAGGGCCCGCCGCGTCGCGGCGAGGGCTCCGGCGCGATCCCCCTGGCGCTCCGCCACCAGGCCCAGCGCGAAGTGCGCCCGGGCGAGGTCCGGCTCGCGGGCGAGCGCCGCGCCGAGGGCGGCGCGCGCGGCGTCGAGGGCGCCGGCCTCGGCGTCGAGCCAACCGGCGAGGTGACAGAGGGCGGCGGTCTCTGGGGGGGGGGACGCGAGGCACGCCCGGGCGCGGGCGCGGTCGCCGCGCCGCCACCAGGCGAGCGCCCGGTTGTGGCGGGCCACCGGGTCGTCATCGAGGGCAAGGTGGGCCCAGGCCGCGTCCGCGGCGGCCGGCTCGCCGCGCTGTTCGTGAAGCACGGCCAGGCCATTCCACGCGGCGGCGGCAAGCCGCGGGTCGGCCACCGCCGCCTGATAGCACGCCTCCGCCACGGCCGGCGCGCCTTGGCGATGCGCGGCCACGCCGGCCGCGAGCGGCGTCGCAGCGGCGGCCACCGTCGAGCGCGCGGGATCGGTCGGGCTTGGCAACAAGAGATCGTCACTCTGGCCGGCCGCGAGACGCTCGAGAGTGCGCCACGCCGCGTGCGGTGCCCCCGGATGGGCTACCGCCCGCCGGGCGGCCGCCAGCGCGGCCTGACGCGCGCCGCGGCGGGCCGCGAACCAAGCCAGGCCCAATTGGGCCATGGGATCATCGGGGTCGAGTCGCCGCCCCAGCGCCGCGACCAGGGCCTCCGCGGCCAACGGGGAGGACGGCACGTCAGTCGAGGCGCATCGCCTCGAGGATCGCCTGGATCGAGGCGGCGTCGGGCATCAGCAGGAAGGCCCCAGTCAATCGTACGTTCAGATCGCCGCCCTCGAACGCGGTATCGACGCAGAACACATGGTCGGTCGCCGCCTCCCCCGGCACGACCGTATCACCGAGGGCGCCACGGATCGGCCCCATCGTCAGGGTCGGCACCGACGGCAGGAGCATCATCCCCATGAAGTTGCTGAGCGCCGTGAGGTAGGCGGAACAGACGATGTTGCCGACCTCCTTCAACCCCGACTGCTCAAGCTCGCCGAGGGCACGGGGGGGGCCGACTTCACGCCGCAGAATGAGGTCGCAGAGCGTCGCCGCGTCACCCTCGCCGAAGACGAGCAGCGCCCGGCCGGTGAGGTCACCGAGCATCCGCATGCCGACCACCGCGACATGATCGCCCTGGCTGCTGAGCAGCGCGAGCAGGTCGGCATAGGCGACCTGCCGGACCTGCGGCACCGAGATCATGATGCGCCGGTCCGTCAACTGCGAGAGCGCGGTGGCGGCATGCCCCGCACCGATCGTGGCGACTTCACGCAGGCCATCGCGGCGCAGGGAATCCAGGTCACTCGAGGGGTGGGTCATGGGCAACTCGTGCGTCGAGGGGAATCGGCGGGGCGCGGCACTAGACCACGCTCGCCAGGTCGAGCATCAGGGCAGGGAGACCGTCGTCGAGCACGGTCGCCCCGGTGATCCACCGCGGCATGCCGCGGGGTCGGTCGATCGGTTGCACCACCGCCTCGACCTGGCCGAGCACCCGGTCGGTGAGGAGGGCGATGCGCTGCCCGTTGGCCTCGAGAATCACCGCGGGGCGCTGCAGCGGAGGTGGTGGACCCCGGTGGAGCAGCAGCCGGCGCAGGTCCACCACCGGCACCTCCTCGCCCCGCACCGGGAGGACGATCCGCCCATCGACGCGCACGGCAGCGTCGGGGTCCCACGCCACCAATTCCGCCACGTGCGTCAGGGGGAGGACGTAGCGCTCCTGACCGAGTCCCGCGACCAAGGCGCGGACAATCCCGAGGCGCATCGGCAACCGGATGGTGAACGCGGTGCCCCGACCCGGTATCGTGCTCAGCGAGAGCGAGGCGCCGACCTGATGGAGGCGGGAGACCACCGCGTCGAGCCCCACCCCGCGTCCGGAGACGTCGGTCAGGGACGCGGCTGTGCTGAAGCCGGGACGGGCCAGCACGGCCAGGAGGCCATCATCGGAGAGCGTGGCGTCCTCGTCGAGGCGCCCCTCCGCATGCTCGCGGGCGGCCACCCGGTCACGATCGATCCCGGCGCCGTCATCGGTCAGCTCGATCAGGATCGAGTCCCGGTCGAGCTGCGCCATGAGCGTCAGCCGGCCTGCAGGACGCTTGCCGGCCGCGCGGCGATCGGCGGGTGATTCGATGCCATGATCCACCGCATTGCGCAGCAGGTGGAGCAGCGGGTCGGGCAGCAGGGCCAGAATGCCGCGGTCCACCTCGAGGTCGTCCCCACGCAGTTCGATCGTGACTTCCTTGCCAAGCTGGCGGGCGAGGTCCCGGACCATGGGGGGAATCCGTTCGAAGGCCTCGCCCAGCGGGGCAAGACGCACCTGGAGGATCCGATCCTGCACGGCGTCGAGTCGCCGGGCCATGGCCAAGGCAGCCCGCGCCACCGGTGAGATGCTGTCGGCCTCCGCCCGACGCTCGAGTTCCTGTCGGGCGGTCACCAGCCCGCCGAGATCGGCCACCAGCGCATCGAGCCGGGCCTGATCGACACGCACGATGGCGGTCGGCGCCAGGGCCGTACCGGCCGGGCGCGCCGCGTGCGGGGTTTCCCCCTCGACCAGCGCCTCGCAGGTCGTCGCAAGGGCATCCAGGGTCCGCTCGGTTTCGTCGAACCATCGCGCATCCGCCGCGCGTTCACCGCTCCGCACCGGCACCAGTGCGGACTCGGCCGCGTGCACCTGGTCCACCAAGGCCTGGAAGGCCAGCGACGCGGCCATCCCCTTGATGGTGTGCAGGACGCGAAAGAGCTCCGCCCCCGCCGCGGCGTCGTCCGGCTCGTGCCGCCAGGTCGCGACGGTCCGCCGACCGAGGGCGAGGAGCGACCGCGACTCCGCCGCGAACAACGCGACGTAGCGGGCGCGGTTGAGCTCCGTCATCCGCCCAGGACGCGCTTGACCGCCTCGAGGACGCGGGCGGGCTGGAACGGCTTGACGACGAAGTCCTTCGCCCCCGCCTGCACCGCCTCGACGACCAGCTGTTGCTGGCCCATGGCGCTGCACATCAGGACCTTGGCATCCGGGTCGTGGGCGATAATCGCCCGGACCGCGTCGATCCCGCCCATGTCGGGCATGACGATGTCCATGGTCACGAGGTCGGGGGCGAGCGCCTTGTACCGCTCCACCGCCTGCAACCCGGACTCGGCCTCGCCGGCGATCTCGTACCCGGCGGTGGTAAGGATGTCGGCAATCATGGTGCGCATGAAGATCGCATCGTCACAGATCAGGATCCGATGGGCCACTGCATCCTCCAGTCTCGGGGTCAGGCGAAGATCGCGGTCGCGATCGCCACCAAGTCCAGCGTTGCAAGCCCCGTGCGCGCCTCCGAGGCGAGTTCCACAACACCGTCGACGGCCACGGCGAACCGACGGCCGTCCTCCTCCTCCACCACCACGAGGTCCGGCGTCCCCGCCCCGCTCCCCACGAGCCCGAGGGCCACCGCGGCATCGCCGACGGTGAGGATGCGCCCCCGATGGTTGACCAGCCCCCGTACGGCGGGGTCCGCGGACGGGACCCGCGCCACGAGGGTGTTGCGGAGCACCTCCACGACCCGGACCACCGGGATCACCCACCGGTCGCCGCCCACCCGGACCACAAGGGCCGGCCCGATCTCAGGCACTGGGGGTCAGGTACCCCAGCTCGCGAAGCACGTCCTCACGCTGGGGAAGAGGATCGGATCCCGCCGCCGCGGTCAGGAGGGGCCACAGGTCGGCCGGCCACGGGGAGTGGAGCACCAGTGGTTCCCCGGAGATGGGATGGCGGAACGCCAGAACCGTGGCGTGGAGCGCCTGCCGGGGGGCGAGCGCCTCCAGCTGGCGTGCCGCCAGCAGACCATGGCCGGAGATCCGGCGCGCGCCACCCCCGGCATAGACCGGGTCGCCCACCACGGGGTGGCCAATCAGTTCAAGGTGGACACGGATCTGGTGGGTCCGACCGCTGTGGAGCTCCAGCCGGAGCAGGTCGCACGAGCCGAACCGGGCGGCGAGGTGGGCGTCGGTGCGTGACGGGCGGCCGTCGGGATGCACCGCCATCCGCTTGCGGTCCGCGGGGTGACGGGCGATCGCCGCCTCGATCACCTGGCGATCCTCGGCGAGGTGGCCCCAGGCGAGCGCCGCGTAGATCCGGTGCACCTTGCGGGCAGCGATCATCGCCGCCAGCCGCCGGTGCGCCAGATCGGTGCGCGCGACGACCAACAGACCGGAGGTGTCGCGGTCGAGCCGGTGGACGATCCCGGGACGCCCTTCATCCCCCCCCCCGAGGGCGGTCCCGCGGGCCACGAGGGCGTTGACCAAGGTGTCGTGCCAGTGCCCGGGCGCGGGATGGACCACGAGCCCCGCCGGCTTGTCGATCACGAGGAGGTGCTCGTCCTCGTAGACGATGTCGAGCGGAATGTCGTGCGGGGTGAACTCGCGGAGCGGCTCGTCGCTTGGCGGGGTCACGGCGACCTCCTCGCCGCGGGCCAGGGTCCGGGAGGACCGCGCCACGCCGCCGGCCACGACCACGAGGCCCGCGGCGACCAAGCGCGCGGCCTGGGTGCGCGAGAGCCCGAGCTGGTCGGCGAGGAAGCGGTCGAGGCGCTCGGTCACTGGTGGCACGACGGAGAAGGTCACCGGTGCGGCTGTCATGTCAGCTCCCCGACCGATCGCCCACGGGCCGACGATCCTCACGCCAGAGCGAGAGGGCCAGGGCGATTGCACCGCACGAGACGGCCATGTCGGCCACGTTGAACGTGGGCCACCGCGGGCCGCCGACCACCCCGATGTCGATGAAGTCGACCACACCGGGGGCGGAAATCACCCGGTCGATCAGATTGCCCAGCGCACCACCGGCGACAGCGGCCAGCGACCACTGGCGCAGGCGATCCCCCGCCGGCGCGTCCCGGCTCATGCGGTACAACACCACTACCGCGACGAGCGCCACGCCGAAGAAGAGCCACCGGGCCACCGCCAGATGCTGCCCGAGCCCGAAGGCCGCCCCGGGATTGTAGACCAGCCGGAAGCGGACGACATCGCCCACCACCTGAATGATCCGTCCCCCCAGCAGGGCCGGCTCGGCGACCAGCTTGGTGAGCCGATCAAGCAGGACCACGACCGCGACGATGGCCCAGAACGGACGCCGGTCAGCGCCGCTTGGCATCCTCTTCCTTTTCCTTGCAGTTGATGCAGAGCCGTGCGTGCGGCAGCGCATCGAGGCGCTCGAAGTCGATCGCCACGCCGCATTGGTGGCACGTGCCGAAGGTGTCCGGGCTGTTGTAGAGCCGCCGGAGCGCCTCGTTGAGGTGCCACAGGTACCGGCCCTCCTTCGAGGCCATCAGGAACTGCTTCTCCCGTTCCATGGCATCGGTGCCCTGGTCCGCCATGTGGTAAGAGTAGGACGAGAGGTCGCCGTCGGACGACTGCAACGAGCTGTTGAAGGCGTCGTCGTAGTAACCCAATTCCTTCATCACGCGGCCGCGCTCTTCGAGCAGGCGGCCCTCCAGGTGCTTCAGCTGCTTCTTGTTCACGGTGTGCCCGATGGTATGGGGCCGGAAGGGGTCCGGCCGTTCCCGATGCGCCGCACCGCGAGGGCGGCGGCGTGTTCGTCAATCGTGACCGGCTCAACCCGGTCGGGGGAGGCCATCGGCGCACCGATGGTGAATTCGCGCGCCAGCGTCTCGCCGGCGATGTAGTCGGCATGGGTGCGGGCGGCCGCGAGGACCGCGTCATCACCCATCAGGCCGAGCTCGATGCGGGTGGAGATGTCGTACCCGGCCTCCTTGCGGAGCCGTTGCACCCGGCTGACGAGCTCACGCGCAAGCCCTTCGGCCGCCAGCTCGTCGGTGACCGTCGGGTCGAGGGCGGCGACGAACGGCCCATCGCTCGCCATCGGCCAGTCGGTGGCCACTTCCCGGGTGACCGTGACGTCCTCGGGATGCACCAGATACGTCGCGTCGACACGCTCGCCCGCCTCGAGCCGCCGCAGCGCATCGGGCTCCAGCGTGCTGACCCAGGCGGCCACCGCCTTCACGTCGGCCCCGAAGCGCTTGCCGAGCGTGCGAAAATTGGGCTTGCCGCGCAGGCGAACCAGGTCGGCGTCGCTGCCGACGATATCGATCGCCTTGACGTTGGTCTCGGAGCGGACGAGGTCGAGGACGGCGTCAAAGGCCGGGCCGCGCACCGCCGCCGGGACCGCCACGCGAAGCTGTGCGAGTGGCTGCCGCACGCGGAGCCCCGCCGTCTCGCGGGCCGCACGCCCCAGGGAGGCCAGCCGGCGCGCGGCGTCCATCGCCCGGTCCAGGTCCGGGTCCAGACGCCCGTGGTCTGCCGGGAAGGGCGCGAGGTGCACGGAGGCCCCGGTGAGGGCCTCGTGCAGCCAGTCGCTCACGAACGGCGCCGAGGGTGCCAGCAGGCGCGCCACCGTGACGAGCACCTCGTGCAGCGTGGCGACCGCATCGGCGTCGGCATCGGCGTCGGCCGCCCAGAACCGGGCGCGGTTGAGCCGGACGTACCAGTTCGAGAGATCGTCCACCACGAAGTCGACGATCGCGCGGGTCCCTGCAGTGACGTCATAGCCATCATAGCCCGCGCGGACCGCCGCCACGGTCGCGTCGAGCCGGCCGAAGATCCAGCGATCGGCCAGCGGGCGCTCCGCCACGGGGCGCGCGCCGTCCGCGGCGCCGGCGTAGAGCGCAAAGAACTGGTAGGTGTTCCGCAGCGTGGTGAGGAACCCGCCGGCGGTCTCCACCAACTGGCGCTCGTCGAAGCGCTTCGGCATCCACACTTGGCTGGCGAGCAGCAGGTAGAGGCGCGCTGCGTCGGCGCCGTGCCGGGCCACCAGTCCCCAGGGGTCAACGGTGTTCCCCCGCGTCTTCGACATCTTCTGGCCCTGTGCATCGAGCAGCAGATCGTTGACGATGACGTGCCGGAACGGGGCCGCGTCCCGCAGCGCGGTGCCGATGACCAGGAGCGAGTAGAACCAGCCGCGCGTCTGGTCGACGCCCTCGCAGATGAAGTCGGCCGGGAAGTGCCGGTCGACAGCGCCGTCGGGATCCCGCGGCCATCCCCACTGGGCATACGGCATGGCCCCGGAGTCAAACCAGGTGTCGATGACCTCGGGGACGCGACGCATCGTCCCTCCCCCCGGTGCCGGCCAGGTCACCTCGTCGACCCACGGCTTGTGGACCCCGAGGTCACCCGCGGGGACGTAGCCGCTCCGCGCCGTGAGTTCCGCCAGCGAGCCGATCACCTCGATGTGCGAGGGATCGCGGTCGCTCACCCAGACCGGCAACGGGGTGCCCCAATAGCGTTCACGCGAGAGGGCCCAGTCGACGTTGTTCGCCAGCCACTCGCCGAAGCGCCCCGTCCCGGTCTCGCTCGGATGCCACGCCACCTGCGCGTTGAGCTCGAGCATGCGCGCCTTGAGGCGCGAGGTGCGCACAAACCAGGACTCGCGGGCGTAGTAGATCAGTTTGCTCTTGCAGCGCCAGCAGTGCGGGTAGGAGTGGTCATAGGCCTCGGTGAGGAGGTGCCGCCCGCGCGCCTTGAGCTCACGAATCAGCAACTCGTTGGTGGCCTCCGCCGTGACCACCTGCCCCTCGAGCGCGGGCCAGGTGGTGCCCGTGAAGGTGCCGTCCGCCGCGACCGGGCGCAGCAGCGCCAGGCCGTGCGCCTGCCCGGCCGCGTAGTCATCGGCGCCGAACGCCGGCGCCATGTGCACGAGCCCGGAGCCGTCCACGGCCGTCACGAAGTTGCCCGGCACCACCACCTCGGCCGCGCCCTCGTCGGGCAACGGTACCACGTCGAACGGTCGCCGATAGCGCGCCCCCACCAGCTCGTGCCCCGACAGGGTCCGCCCGGCGATGGTGCCTTCGCCGAGGAGCCGTGTGGCCCGCTCCGCCAGCGCCGCCGCCATGATGAACACGCGTCCAGGATGCGCCGGCGACGTGTATTCCGCGTAGGTCAGCTCCGGATGCACCGCCACCGCCACGTTGCTCGGCAGCGTCCACGGCGTGGTGGTCCAGATCACCAACTCGCGGCCGCTGTCGTCCGTGAGCGGGAAGGTCACGTAGACGGCTTTGTCGCGCACGTCGGCGTAGCCCTGCGCGAGCTCATGGCTGGAGAGCACGGTCCCGCACCGCGGGCAGTACGGCGAGACCCGATGGCCCTGGTAGAGCAGGTCCTGCTCGTGCAGCCGCTTGAGGATCGCCCAGACGGACTCGACATAGGGTGCCGTGCAGGTGACGTAGGCGCGATCGTAGTCGAGCCAGTAGCCGATTCGCTCGGAGAGGTTCACCCACTCATCGCGATAGGTGAAGACACTCTCGAGGCACTTCTCCGCAAACGCCGCGACGCCGTACGCCTCGATGTCCTTCTTGCCGGTGAACCCGAGCTGCTTTTCGACCTCCAGCTCCACCGGCAGGCCGTGGGTGTCCCACCCCGCGATGCGCGTCACGCGGTGGCCGTCCATCACCTTGTAGCGACAGATGAGGTCCTTGATCGCCCGCGAGAAGACGTGATGGATGCCGGGCCGGCCATTGGCCGTCGGCGGGCCCTCGAAGAAGACGAACCCCGGTCCATCGCTGGTGGCCGCCTGGACCGCGGCAAACAGCCCGACGTCCCGCCAGCGCGCGAGGCGCTCGCGTTCGAGCGCGTCGGGGCCGCCGTCGGGCCATCCTGGCCATTGCGTGGTGGACACGGGGTGCGTCATCAGTCGGCGGTTACAGGGTGGGCGTTGTCACGGGGTCCGAACAGTCCCGAGCCGAGGCGCAGCATCGTGGCGCCCTCGCGCACAGCGGCCCCGTAGTCCTCCGACATCCCCATCGAGAGCTCGGTCATTGGATGGCCCCGATCACGCGCCGCGTCGCGCAACGTCCGCAACAGCGCGAAGGTCTCCCGCTGGGCCCGCTCGGGGGCATCGAACGCCGCCATCGTCATCAGGCCACGGACGGTGAGGGTCGGCAGCGTCGCGATACCGTCCAGCAATCGCGGCAGCTCCTCGGGGGCCACCCCGCCCTTCTGCGGCTCGTCGGAACAGTTCACCTGCACCAGGACGTCCTGGGTGCCGCCGGGATGGAGCCGTCGATTCAGGGCCGTGGCGAGATTCAGGCGGTCCACCGAGTGGATCAGCGCGAAACGCGCCGCCATCTCGCGGGTCTTCCGGCTCTGCAGCCCGCCGATGAAGTGCCACGCGACCGGCAGGCCCTGGCAGGCCTCCTGCTTGGCAAGCGCCTCGCCCACCCGATTCTCCCCGACATCCTGCAGCCCCGCCGCATGGGCCAGACGCACCGCCTCGGGCCCGAACGTCTTGGTCACGGCAATGATCCGGACCGGATGGTCCAGCCCCGCGGTCGCCTGTTGGGCGGCCACGACCTCACGCACGGCCTCCAATCGACGGCCAAACTCGGGTTCCAGCATAGCCGGGAAAGATAGTCGGGTGGGCCGGATCGACGGGATCGCGGTCCCGGCGGCGCTCAGGGGATGGCGCCAAGCTCCAACAGAATGGCGCGCACGGCGGCCGGTTCGCGGACGAGCCGTGCCGCGACCCGCAGCGACCCCACCGCCGCAGCGGTGTCCCCCAGCTCGAGCTGCGCCACCCCGACCTGGGCGTAGGGGAGGGCCACCGTCTGGGCCATCGCGGCCACGTTGGCCTCGAGCCCGCCGGCCCCCCGCTCGAGCAGGGCGCCAAAGGACCA
Organism: Gemmatimonadales bacterium; assembly: GCA_038216165.1. Lineage (GTDB taxonomy): Bacteria > Gemmatimonadota > Gemmatimonadetes > Gemmatimonadales > GWC2-71-9 > Palsa-1233. Next base: position 15,682 of record JBBQQJ010000010.1, read on the forward strand.
CGACTCGGCCATCAGACGCCCGGTGGTCACGAGGTCCAGCGGCGCGCCCTCCGCCCCAGCGGCCGGACCACCGACCAGCGCGGCGGTGTCGACCGGCCCGACGGGCAGGACCAGTGCGAGCCCCTGCTGGATCACCGGCGCCCCGAACAGCTTGTGGGAGGCTGAGAGGGCCCAGGCCACAGGCCGTTGCCCGGCATTCTCCTGCACGATGCGGAGCAGGATCAGGTCCTTGGCCGCGATGATGGCCCCGGCCGGCAGCGTCAGCCGTCCGCCGGTGGCCAGCGACAGGTGGACCGTGTCGCCCACGCGTTGCGGGCGAAAGGCCTCGAGATCGGCGTCGGTGAGCGAATGGACCGCGCCGTGGGTGGCGGGATTGGGTCGGTCACGCCAGACGGCGGGAAGCGAGCCGGGGGGGGGGCGCTCGGCCCGGTGGTCCCGCAGCTGCCGCTGGTACCACCGCGTCTCCGCGAGCGCGAGGCAAACGACGGTCACGTCCGGCCGAATGCCATCGACCGCCTGCGCATGCCAGAGGGGGAAGGTGTCGTTGTCGCCCCAGGTGAAGAGGATGCCCCCGGGCGGCACCGAGGCGAGGAGGGCCCGCGCGAAGTCGCGCGCCAGCGTGACGTCGGCCCCATGGCGCCGGGACGCATCGCGCGCGTTCCCCACCACGGGCAGGAGGGCCATCAGGAGCACCGCGGGCGCCCAGCGAGCCGACGCCGTGCCGGGGCGGCTCAGCCGGTCCATCCACACGCCCAACCCCATCCCCACCCACAGCGACCAGGCGGTGAAGCTCGCGATGAAGAAGTAGTCCCGCTCCCGCACCTCGTGGTCGCCTGGGCTGGGCCAGCGAGCCCACCCGACCGACGGGCCGGGTTTGAAGTTCATGTAGCCCACCAGGCCGAGCCCGGTCACGAGGAAGAGGAGCAACACGAACGCGAACCCCGAGGGATCGGTGCGCCGCTGCCGGGCCGCGCCGGCGAGGCCGACGGCGACGGCCCCCCCCGTGACGACGAGCCGCAGCGGGGTCGTGAGCTCGCGGTGCCCGAGGCTGCGGGCCCATTGCCAGTCGAAGTACTGCGCATACGTGGTGAGCTGGGCCGCGAGGAGTGTGAGCGAGCGCCCGGGATTGTCGGGCCCATGCAGCACGGTGGGGTCATCGAGCGGGGTGCGAATCGGGTACTGGGCCCGGCGGATCACCGCGAGCAGGGCGTCCCATGTGGATGGGTCGGCCTCGTTGATCCACGGCCCCTGCTGCGCGCGGAGGTAGAGGAAGAGGTACGGCGAGATCCCGACGAGCACCACGACCAACGCCGCGAGCACGAAGCGCCCAGCGCCGGTGCGGACGGCATGGGCGGCCGCGGCCAGCGCGACCACCCCGGCCGCAAGCGTCAGCGCCCCGCTGCCGAGCCCCAGTGCGATCAGTAGCACCCATGCCGCCGTCAGGACCGCCACGTGCGCCATCTCCCGCCGGCGTGCGCGGGTGTCGCCAAGCGGCCGGGCGCGCGCTTCCACCACCAGCAGCGCCACGATCGCCGGACCGGCGAGCAGGGCCAGCAGGTGATTGCCGATCGAGAGCGCCCCGAGGTAGAGGATCGCCAGCAGCAGTCGCGCCCCACCCCCGGTGCCCCGCACGGTCCGCCAGTGGACCGCGAGCCAGGCGGCGAGCGCGATCCCGAGCATGGCGACCGCGTAGACCTCGGCCTCAACCGCATTCTGCCAGGTCGTGAAGGTGAAGGCCGCGACCAGCGCGGCAGCCGCGGCCACGCCGTGCGCATACCACCCCGATCGGTCTCCCCCCCCCCGGCGAAGACTGGCATGCACCACGAGGAACCAGCATCCGGCCGCGGCGGCCCCGCACACGGCACTCAGCAGGTTCAGCCGCCAGGCGTAGTCACCAAACGGCACCAGTCGGCCCCAGGCGTGGGCGAGGAGGACCCAGAACGGCGTGCCCGGAGGATGCGGAATGCCCAGGATCCGGGCGGCCGCGATGAACTCCCCGGCGTCCCAGAAGGTGACGGTCGGGGCAAGGGTGAGGAGGTAGCCCAGCAGCACCACGAGTCCCACCACGACCGCCGCGCGGTAGGGCGGACGGCCTGCGATCATCGCGGGCGATCCTGCGCCGCATCGGCAATGGCGAGGGCGTCGCGCGTGGCGGACGGATCGTGGACGCGGAAGAGGCGGGCCCCCCGCTCGTGGCCAAGGACGCAGGCGGCAGCAGTGGCGCGATCGAGGGCGGCCACCGAACCGTCGGTGAGGCCGCCCAGGAAGCGCTTGCGCGACACCCCCACGAGCACTGGGCGCCCGAGCGCCACGACGGCATCGAGCTGATGCAGCAAGCGAAGGTTCTGCGCCGGCGTCTTGGCGAAGCCAAAGCCCGGGTCGAGGACGATCGCCTCGTCGGCCACGCCCGCCGCCCGCGCGGCGACCCGGGCGGCCTCCAGTTCACGCACCACGACGCCGGTGGAGTCGGCGCCGTAGTCCGCCCGGGCATAGCTGGCGAGCTCGCCGAGGGGCCCGCGCGAATGGGAGAGGATCAGCCCGGCGCCGGTCGCCCCGACAGCGGCCAGGAGGCTCGGGTCATGGCGTCCGGCGGTGACGTCGTTGACGATGGTCGCCCCGGCGTCGAGGGCCGCGAGCGCCGTGCTGGTGCGCACCGTATCGATGGCCAGTGGCAGATCGGGGTGACGCGCCGCGATCGCTGCGATCACCGGCACGACACGAGCGCGTTCCTCGGCGGGATCGACGAGCACGGCCCCTGGACGGGTGGACTCGCCACCGATGTCGACCATCGTGGCGCCACCCTCGCGCAGCCGATCGACCAGGAGCAGCGCCTCCGCGGCGTCCCGCACCCGGCTTGGCAGCGAGAAGGAGTCGGGAGTCACGTTGACGATACCAACGAGGACCGCGGCGTCGAGGCCGACCGCCCCGCGAGCGAACACCCAGCGGGGGGGGGCATCCGCAGGCATCGCCAGGCCGATCGCATTGGCCAGCGCCTGCACCAGTTCCGGCTGCACCCACGGGCGCGCGAACGCCCCGAGCCGCGACCGGCCCCCGGCGAGAATCACCCAGTCCTCACCGGTGACGATCTCGAGGCCGAGGCGCGCGGCGAGCGGGACCATGGTCTCGATGGTCTCGGCGGGGAGATGGCGAACGAGGTAGGCCGCCGGGGCGAGGCCGCCGCCGGTGAGCGACGCGAGATCGCCCTCCCATCCGAGGGACAGGAGGGCGTCGCGGACCGCGCCGGGGGCACGGTCCGAGAGGGGGGTGACGATCACGCGCCGGCGGGTTCGGCCGGTGGGGCCCCCAGCACCGGGCGCACCGGTGCGGCATCGGACCGCGACAACTCCGCGACCGGCGCCAGCGGGGCCGGCGGCGGGGGCGGGGCGGCGCGCGGCGGCAGCGGGAGGTCCTTCTCCAACAGCGCCAGGTCCTCGCGATCGACCGTCTCGCGCTCGAGGAGCGCCAGGGTGATGCGCTCGAGCAGGTCGCGATGCTGGTTGATCAGGGCCACGGCCTGCTGGTACGCCTCGTCGAGCAGGCGCTTCACCTCGCCGTCGACCATTTGCGCGGTCTGCTCGGAGATCTCCCGCTTGGAGCCGAAATCGCGTCCGAGGAACACTTCCTGCTCCCGCTCGCCAACGGCCATGAGGCCGATCACCTCGCTCATCCCGAACTGGGTGACCATCCGTCGCGCGAGCGCGGTGGCGCGCTCGATGTCGTTCCCTGCCCCGGTGGTGACGGCGCCCTTGCCGAAGACGATCTCCTCGGCGGCACGGCCGCCGAAGAACATCGCCAGCGAGCCGATGAGCCAGTCGCGGGTGTAGTTGTGCCGGTCGGTCTCGGGCAGCGAGGCGGTGAGCCCCAGCGCCCGGCCCCGAGGGATGATGGTCACCTTGTGGACCGGGTCGGAGCCCGGCGTCTTCATCGCCACCACTGCATGCCCCGCCTCGTGGTAGGCCGTGAGCCGCTTCTCCTCGTCAGTGAGCACCAGCGAGCGGCGCTCGACGCCGAGCATCACCTTGTCCTTGGCCTCCTCGAAGTCCTCCATGGTGACCGCGGGCTTGCCCACGCGTGCGGCCAGCAGCGCCGCCTCGTTGACGAGGTTCGCCAGGTCGGCACCGGCCATGCCGGGCGTACCGCGGGCAATCGTTGCGAGGTTGACGCCCGGGGCGAGCGGGACCTTCCGGGTGTGCACGTTGAGGATCCCCTCGCGCCCCTTCACGTCGGGCGCGTCGACGATGATCTGCCGGTCGAAGCGGCCCGGGCGCAGCAGTGCCGGGTCGAGCACGTCGGGCCGGTTCGTCGCAGCGATCAGGATCACGCCGTCGTTGGACTCGAAGCCGTCCATTTCGACGAGGAGCTGGTTGAGCGTCTGTTCGCGCTCGTCATGCCCCCCCCCCAGTCCGGCCCCGCGATGGCGGCCGACGGCGTCGATCTCGTCGATGAAGATGATGCACGGCGCGTTCGCCTTGCCCTGCTCGAAGAGGTCCCGCACGCGGCTCGCGCCGACGCCCACGAACATCTCCACGAAGTCGGAGCCCGACATGGAGAAGAACGGCCGACCCGCCTCACCGGCGACCGCCTTGGCGAGCAGGGTCTTGCCGGTGCCCGGCGGGCCCACCAGCAAGGCGCCCTTGGGCAGTCGGCCGCCCAGCCGGGTGAATTTCTGCGGGTCCTTCAGAAATTCGATGATCTCCTGCAGCTCGACCTTCGCCTCGTCGGCGCCGGCCACATCGGCGAACGTCAGCTTGGGCGTGTCACCGGTCAGGAGCTTCGCCTTGCTCTTGCCGAACGCGAAGGCCCGGTTCCCTCCGGCCTGCATCTGCCGGAAGAGAAACCACCAGAGCGCGATGATCACGATCCAGGGGAGCGCGAAGATCAGGATGCCGGTGAGGCCGCTCTTCTGCTCCTTGGCATCCACCTCGACGCCCGCGGCCTCGAGCCGCTGGAGCAGCTCAAAGGAGTTCGCAACCGGGAGGAGGACGGTGAAGCTCTGCACCTGGCGCCCGTCCTCGGCGATCGGCGTGCGGAATTCGCCCCGCAGGAGCTTCCCGTCGACTACCTCGACCGCCGCGACGTTGCCGCCCTCGAGCTGGCGCGAAAATTCGGAGTAGGTGAACTCGGAAGGCGCGCGCTGCTTGGACATCACCTGAAACAGGGCGATCGCGATCACGATCCCCAGCGCCCAGAGCGCGAGGTTCTTCGAGAGGGTGCCGAGGCCGGAGCTCGGGGGGCGCGGAGCATTGCGGTCTGCCATCAGATCAGGTCACCGATGAACGGGAGATGTCGGAAATCCTCCGCATGGTCGAGCCCGTAGCCGACCAGAAACGCGGGAGGCGCCGGAAACCCGACCCACCGCACCTCGGGGATCGGCTCCGGCAGGAGCTGCTTGTCGAGCAGGGCACACACCGCCAACGAGGCCGGGGCCCGGTTCTTCAACAACGCCAGAAGGCGCTGCATGGTTCGCCCACTGTCGATGATATCCTCGACGAGGAGAATATGTTTCCCCTCGAGCGGTGTCTCGGGGTCGTACAGCAGTCGTACGGTGCCGCTGCTCACCATCCCGGCCCCGTAGGAACTGGCCACCAGGAAGTCCAGATGGACCGGTCGGTCGATCTGGCGCACCAGGTCGCTGAAGAAGATGACGCTTCCCTTCAGCAATCCGAGCACAAGCAGCTCGCCGTCGGGATAGGCCGCGGTGATCGCCTGGCCCAGCTCACGCACCCGGGCCGCGATGGTGGCCTCATCGAGCACGACGTGCAGGTCGCGCCCCCCGGCGCGGCGCCTCATTTCAGGCGAGAGTACAGTCGACACGCCGTGCCTCCGTCCCTTCCGCGGGCGTCCGCGCGCTTGCGCGACAGATACCCGGCACCCAGAGAATGGTCGCGTCACCTCCGACGGGACCGACAATCACCGGCCACGCCGCGCGGCGTCCGCGCGGCACCCCGGCTTCCCGCAACATCCGCCCCACCGCCCGCGACCCGCTCCCCCCCAGCGGCCGGATCCGGTCGCCGGGCCGCCACGGACGAGCGGCGAGGGCACCGGGAGTGAACCAGGTCGTCGCCTCAGCGCGAGCCAGGGCCGCCGCCTGATCCGGCCGGCAGGCCAGCCGCCACGGTCCGAGAGCGGCGGTGCCCTCCGCCGGGAGGGGCACCTCGTCAGCGGTCGCGGCGGTTGGCCGACGCAGGAACAGCCGGTCCCGGGACAATTCCACGTCCAGCCGGGGGTCGACGCGCACCACCCGGCCCGAACGCCCCGAGGCGAGGAGCCGCTCGATGGCGGCCGCTCGCCGGGCTCCAATGCTGACCCCCAGCCGCCGTCCGAGCGCGGCCAGCAACGCACGCCGAACCTCCGAACGATACCCCCACAGTGGGAGGGCGGCAACGGAAAGCGCTTCCGTCTCGTGCTGAAGTGCCAGCGCCGGCAGCAATTCCGGCACGGCCGCCCACGCCGAACGCGCCTCAGCCGCCTGCCGCCCGGCGGCGAGGATCCGGGGCCGAACCTCGGGCAACCGCCGGTCGAGCTGGGGCAGCAGCTCCTGGCGCAGCCACGAGCGCAGGTGGCGAGGATCGTGGTTGGCGGGATCCTGATGGGCGGAGAGGCCCTGATCGGTCAGCCAGGCGGCCAAGGTGGCCTGCGGCCAGTCGAGCAGCGGGCGGACGTACCGACCCGCCGTGGCCGCCATCCCCGCCAATCCGGCCGGCCCGCTCCCCCGCAGAAGGCGCATCAGGATCGTCTCGACCTGATCGTCCGCGTGATGCCCCAGCGCAATCACCGCCGCACCTGCGTCATCGGCCATCGCCTCGAGGGCCCGCCGGCGGGCCCGGCGCGCGGTGGTTTCGCTCGCCTCGCCCCCGAGTGCAAGCTGCGCGACCCGATACGGGACCCCGTGCCCCCGGGACACCTCCGCAACCTGGGCCGCTACGGCGGCACTCTCGGCCGCGATGCCATGGTCGACATGCCCGATCACGAGGTCGCGCGCGAGGACCGAGCGGCCCTGCACCAGCATTTCGAGCAGCGCCCGCGAGTCGGGGCCTCCCGAGACGGCCACCAGCACGGGCGCGCCGGCGGGGGCCAGCGCCGCCAGTCGCGCCGCCACCTCCCGCACCAACGGGTCAGTCATGCTGCGCCCCCGCGTCCTCGAAGGGCTCCATGTGGATCAGGACGTTCTCGACCTCGGGGACCGCGTCTCGAATGGCCCGTTTCACGATGCCGCTCAGGCGATGGGCCTCCTGGAGCGACATGTCGGGATCGGCCGTGACGTGCAGGTCCACGAAATACCGCGTGCCGACCTTCCGGGCCATCAGCGTCTCGATGCAACACACCCCCGAGACGCGCGTGGCGGCGGCACCCACCGCGGCCAGGAGCGCGCCATCGGGCGTGCCGTCCATCAGCTCGTGCAGCGCCGGCTGCACGATGCGCCAGCCATTGCGGCCGATCATCCCGCCCGCGACAACCGCCCCGGCTTCGTCGGCCCAGTACCACGCCGGACCGTTCATCACCGCGATCCCGATGCCCACGAAGGCGGCCACGGACGAGATCGCGTCGGCCCGATGATGCCACGCATCGGCGGCGACGGCCGTGCTGCCGAGGGCATCGGCCACCACCCGCACCCGTCGGAAGAGCGTCTCCTTGAGGACCACCACGAGCGCGATGACGCCGAGGGTCCACGCCTCGGGCACAGCGTGGGGGACCAGTGCGGCCCGGAACGCCTGTGCGACGATCCCCCCCCCCGCCAGGAGGAGCATCGCGCCGACGATCGCGGCGGCAATCGGCTCCGCCTTCCCGTGACCCCAGGGATGATCGTCGTCCGCCGCCTGCAGGGAGAGCCGGAGCCCCCCCCAGACCACCAGCGACCCGACGATGTCCGCCAGCGACTCGACGGCATCGGCGAGGAGCGCGAAGGAGTGGCCGAGCACGCCGGCCACGCCCTTCCCCACCGCGAGCCCCGCATTGACCAGGAGTCCGGTCCGTGCGGCGCGCACGCCGGCGGTTCGCTCGCGCGAGGCGCTACTCACGCGTGCCGTGCGCCGCCGGCAACCAGCGGTCGAACAGCTCCAGGATGCGGCGATATTCGTCGGTCCATGAGTCGGGACGCGTGAAGCTGTGGTTCTCCGCCGGATACACCGCCAGCTCCCAGCGCTCCTTGCCGAGCTCGATGAGGCGCTGGGTCAGACGCACCACGTCCTGGAAATGCACGTTGGTGTCGATCATCCCGTGGGCGATGAGCAGCGGGTCCTCGAGCCCCTCGGCGAAGTAGATCGGGGAGGAGCGTCGGTAGGCCGTGGTGTCGTCCTGCGGCGCATTGAGGATGCGCGAGGTATAGCCGTGGTTGTAGTGGGCCCAATCGGTCACCGACCGCAGCGCGGCGCCCGCGCCGAAGTACTCCGCCCGGGTGAACAGCGCCATCAGGGTGATGAATCCGCCATACGACCCGCCGTAGATCCCGATCCGGTCGCCGGGGATCCCCATCGTGGCGGTGAGCCAGCGCGAGGCGTCCACGAAATCCTCGAGGTCCCGACCGCCCATGTGGCGGTAGACCGCCGTGCGCCAGTCGCGGCCGTAGCCCGCCGAGGCCCGGTAGTCGACGTCGAGCACGACGTAGCCCTTGCTCGCGAGAAGGTGATGGAACTGGTACTCGCGAGAGTACGATGACCACCATTCGTGGACGTTCTGCAGGTACCCTGCCCCGTGCACGAACAGCACCGCCGCCCCGTTGGCGCGCACACCCAGCTGCTCGGGGCGGTAGATGCGCGCGGGCACCAGCCCGCCGTCGCTTGCAGGAATGGTGATGATCTCCGGCGCGATCCACTGGCCGGCCAGCCACTCCGGCGTCGGTGAGGTCGTCAGCGGCGATGAGGCCGCCCGCGGGCGCGCCGGCTGGAGGTAGAGTTCGGGCGGCCGGTTGCTGGTGGAGAAGACATCGGCCAGGAATCCACCGTCGGGCGAGGGGGTCACCTGGTGCCCCCCCCTGGGACCGGTCAGGCGCACCTTGTTGCGACCGTCGAGGCCCATCGTCCAGTAGTGGCGTTCGTGATTGGAGCCCTCGCTGGTGTGCAGCTCGAAATGCGTGCGGTCATCACTCACACCCGCCTGGCGCACCTCCCACGGTCCCTGGGTGAGCTGGCGCACGGTGCCGCCCGCGACATCGGCCACGTACAGGTGGGCCCAGCCGTCGGCCTCGCTGACCCACCACATCCCCCGCGTGCCGGGAAGCCAACCGCCGCACCCGCCGCAGGGACCACCCACCCACGCGCTGTCCGTGAGGGTGAGGATCGGCGTCGCCTCGCCGGTGGCAGCCGCCACCAGGGTGACCACGCGGCGATCATTCGCCTCCGATTCCGCGCTCACCAGCACATGCGTGCCAGCATCGTTCCATCCCCAGCTGCCGACCCCCGCGTAGACGCCCGAGGAGTCGCCCGGCAACGGCCGCAGCCACTGCACGGTGCCAGTGGCCAGCGTCAGGAGCCCCACGCGCGACTTCCCCTGCCCATCCCCCACCTTGGTGCGCGAGGGAATGTCCTCGGTGAAACCGCTGGTGGTGACGTAGTTCGGAACGATCGTGGTCTTGGTAGCCGTCGCCGCAGTGATGGTGATGAGCAGGACGTGCGTGCCGGTCGGCGAGATCGCCGCCGTGCGCAACCGCTCCTCCCGCGCGAGGTAGACGCGCGGCGGCGCCAAGGCATCGCGCTCCGCCTGCCGCAACGTGCGCAGGCTGTCGGCGCGGGCTTCATCGCGGATCACCTCCAGCAGTTCGCGCTGGTCGCGCTCGAGTGCGCTGCGCTGCGCTGCGAGCCGGCGTGTGGTGTCCGGTGCGGGGCCGGGGCGGATGTCGCTCAGCTGCTCGACAAATCCGTCAGCCAGACGCCAGGCGAAGAGGTTGTTGCCGTCGCGGTAGAAGAATCGTCGCTCATCGGCCGACAGCCCCGCCAGCTGGAGACTGCCGCTGGTCTGCGTCAGGCGACGCAGGCGGCCGCTCGGCAGTTCGACCACCCAGAGGTCCCCCCCGGCCGAGACAACCTTTCGTGCGCCGTCCCGCGTGCGTAGGCCATCGGCGAGCAGCGGCGCGACGGAATCGGCCTGCGCACGTGTGAGCCGCTCCGGGGTGGCCCCTGCCGCAGCGCGGACCCGATACGGCTCACTGGTGTCCCGCCAGTCGGAGCCCGGCGGCAGCCAGGAGAAATGGATCCACTTGCTGTCGGGCGTCCAGCGGATACCGGCGGGCTCGCGGCCCACCGTCTCGGCGCCGCGCATGATGGTCGGGAGGTCGAGCGGAAGGGGTGCCTGCGCCAAGAGGACCGTGGGCAACCCCAGGACGGCGATCAGGGCGAGAGTCGGTCTCGACGCCATGCATGCTCCGGAAGACGGGTGTAATGAATGCGATCATGCAACCGGCTCGGCCGACCCTGCCAGAACTCGACCTCGTCGGGCACGAGAACGTAGCCCCCCCAATGTTCGGGGAGTGGCACCTCCCCCCCCGCGAAGCGCGCCGTCACCTCGGCCACCTGCGCCTCCAGGGCCGCACGATCAGGCAGCACGGCACTCTGATGGGAAGCCCACGCGCCCAGTTGCGAGTCGCGCGGGCGGCTGTGGTAGTACTGCGCTGCCACCCCACGGTCGAGTCGCGCAACCGTGCCCGCGATGCGCACCTGACGCTCAAGCGGTCCCCAATGGAAGACCAGCGCCGCCTGCGGGTTCGCCGCGAGATCCTGCCCCTTGCGCGAGCGGTAGTCGGTGAAGAACACGAACCCATCGCCCTCGAGCCCCTTGAGCAGCACGATCCGGGCACTCGGCCGCCCGGCGGCATCGGCCGTGGCGAGGGTCATCGCGTTGGGCTCGAGCACGGCCGCCGCCTCGGCCTCGGCGAACCACTGGCGAAACTGGGTGAGGGGATCAGGAGCCGCGTGGGTGAGGTCCAACTCCGCCTGCGCGTAGTCGCGCCGCAGGTCCGCGAGATTCAAACCGGCAGGATCCGCCATTGTTGCTCCTCGCGGTCAACGGTGAAGCCCCGGGCCAGATAGTTCGGCAATGCGGCCGGACCGTCAAGCGAGCAGGTATTGAGGACCACCCGGGCGGGATCGGTAGCCCACGCACGTCGCAACACCTCGGTCAGCAACCAGCCACCGATCCGACGGCCAATCCACTCGGGCACGAGCCCGAAATATTGCACTTCCCGCTCCGTCTCGCGAGTCAGCAACAGACCGAACCCCACCAGCACCTCGCCGGCACGCGCGGTCCAGAGTTCCACCCCGTCCATCGCGAGCAACTCGGCCCAGTGGGCCACTGTCCAGTCGGTACGATCACGCCACTGCCACGGCCCCCCCACTCGGCGGTAGCTCTCGTGCAGCACCTCCGCCGCATCCGGCAGTGCTTCCCGACGGAGCGCGATCCCGTCCGGCGCGTCGTGCGCGGGACGCAGCAGCGTGCG
>JBBQQJ010000011.1:0-26800 GCA_038216165.1 Gemmatimonadales bacterium
TCGTTGTCGGGGGGTGCGATTGGTGTGGTGCTGGACGTCCATCCGGTTTGGTGGCCCATTTTGTGACCCGTGCGGGGGTGATGCGTTTGGCCGGTCCGCGCCGCTGGCCTAGTTTTCGCCCGTATCGAGTCCCGGTACCCCCGACCAGGAGCAGTGCCCGTGAGCGGATTCACCGATGAATGGCTGACAGCAATCCTCGGTCCCATCCTGCCGGAGGGGACCGTGGAACGGTTTCGTCCGCCCGACGCTGCCGATCGCGTCTCGCTCTGGGAGGCGTTGCTCGACCACAAGGTTCTCCCGGCGGCGGAGTTGTTGTCAGTGCTCGCCGCGCGCTGCCGGTTGCCGATCGCCGATCTGGGCACCTCCAGCCGCGAGGCCGCGGAGGCGCTGCCCGAACCGCTCGCCCGACGCTATGCGGTGGTCCCCCTGCGTGCCAACGACGGCGTCCTGGAAATCGGCACCGCCAATCCGTTTGATGTCGGGGCGGAGCAGTCGCTCGCCTTCGCCACCGGGCGTGAGATCCGGATGGCACTCGCCTCGCCGCCGAGCATTCGCGCGCGGCTGGACGAGATCTACGGTCAGGCGGCCTTGGACGGCGTCTCGAAGCTGATCGAGGGGATGGATGACCTCGACATCAAATCGATCAAGGAAGATGAGGACGACACGGACGACGCCACGGTCGCTGCCGAGGCGGGCTCGCGTCCGATCGTCAAGCTGGTGGACGTCCTGCTCGCCGATGGCATCAACGCGCGCGCCAGTGACATCCACATCGAGTCCGGTGAGGCCGCGGTGACGGTCCGCTACCGCATCGACGGCGTGCTTCGCCAGGCGATGACGATCCCGCGGAAGGCCGGGATTCCGTTGGTGTCGCGCATCAAGATCATATCTGGCCTCGACATCGCCGATCGTCTGCGACCCCAGGACGGGCGCGCCCGCGTCGCGGTCAACGGCTCCCCGGTGGATCTCCGGATCTCGACCCTCCCGGCGACCCACGGCGAGAAGGTCGTGATCCGGATCCTGAATACCAAAGCGACGACGCTCGCGCTGGAAGTGCTCGGGATGTATCCGGATGAGCGGGAGGTGATCCGCTCCTTGCTGCACAACAAGGAAGGGATCATCCTCTGCACCGGTCCGACCGGGTCGGGCAAGACCACCACGCTGTACGCCTGTATTCGCGAGATCATCGGCGAGACGATCAACATCGTCACCGTCGAGGATCCGGTCGAGTATCGACTTGGCAAGAACATCGTCCAGGTGCAGGTGGCCGAGAAGCAGGGCCTGACGTTCGCGACCGCGCTCCGTTCGATCCTGCGCCAGGACCCTGACGTGGTGCTGGTCGGCGAAATTCGTGACCTCGAGACGGCGCAGGTGGCGGTGCAGGCCTCGCTCACAGGCCACCTGGTGCTCTCGACGCTCCACACCAACGATGCCCCGAACACCGTCACGCGCCTCGTCGACATGGGGCTCGAGGCCTTCAAGATTGGCGCGGCGCTGCGGGGCGTGATCGCCCAGCGGTTGATGCGGAAACTCTGCCCCGCCTGCCTCGCGCCGGAGGATCCCGCGACGCTGCCGTTGCGGGTGCAACCCTTCATCCCGCCCGGCGCGACGATCTGGCAGGCGATCGGGTGCTTCCAGTGCAGCCAGACCGGGTACCGGGGGCGCTTTTCGTTGGTCGAGATCCTCCGGATGACGCCGGACATCGAGCGTCTCGTGGGCACCGGGGCGCCCGCCGATCGGATCGCGGAGCTGGCCCGGGCCGACGGCATGCTCTCGCTCTTCCAGTGCGGGTTGCGGCACGTGCTCGACGGCCACTCGTCGGTGGAGGAGCTGTTGCGCGTGACGGACCCGCCGGCGCCCGAGCGACGCATCCCCGATGGCCTCCAGCTGCCGGGCGCGGCCGGCGGCATCGTGGAGCGACGCCGGGAGCCCCGTCGTCCTGCCGCGCCGCCCCCCCGGCCCGAGGAGCTGCTCGCCAATCTGGAACTCGTCGATGACGACGCGCCGGTGCCTCTGGAAGTGCCTGCACACGCCCGGGCGACGATCCTGCTCGTGGAGGATGAGGACACCCTGCGCCGGGTGGTGCGGGACCTTCTGGAGCAGGAGGGGTACGTGGTGTGCGAGGCCCGGGATGGTGCGGAAGCACTCGAACAGGTGGATCGCCATGCGCCCGACCTCGTTCTGCTCGACCTGAACCTGCCCAACGTGGACGGTTACACCGTGCTTGCCCAGCTCCGTTCCCGGCCCGCGACGCGGGACCTGCCGATCATCGTTCTCTCCGCCCGCGGGGACGAGGACAACGAGGTGCGTGTCCTGCGCCTCGGGGCGAGCGACTTTCTCACCAAGCCGTTCCGCCCGCGCGCCCTCTCCGCCCGGCTCGAAGCCTTGCTCGCCCGCCCCCGGTCGTGACGTCCCCCCCCCGAACCTCGGCCGACCCCCAGGACGCACTGCACCTGATCAAGCCGTCTGTCCGGGCTCAGGGCGCCTACACCCTCGCCGCCCCGGTGGCCCGGCACAAGCTCAACCAGAACGAGGCCGCCGAGGACCTCGACCCGGCGCTCAAGGCCGAGATTCTGGCCCGCGTGGCGGCCCAGCCGTGGCACCGGTACCCCGAGTTCACGCCGCGCCCACTGCTCGCGCAACTCGGCCACCACTACGGGTGGGATCCCGACGGCATCCTGGTCGGCAATGGATCGAACGAATTGATCCAGGCCGCGATGGCCGTGAGCCTCGATCGCGATGATGCGGTCGTGGCGCCAGCGCCCACCTTCTCGTTGTATCGGCTGATGGCTGCCGTGCTCGGCGCGCGCTACCACCCGGTCGCCCTCGGCCCTGGCTATCGCTACGAGCTCGACCAGATGCTGGCCACCGCCCGCGACGTGGAGGCGCGGGTCGTGGTGCTCAACACCCCCAACAACCCCACGGGCAGTGCGGTCACGCGGGGGGACGTCGAGCGGGTGTTGGAGGCCACCGATGGTTTCGTGCTGGTGGACGAGGCCTATGTGGAATTCGGCGGGGAGAGCGCGGTCCCGCTCTTGGCGCATCACCCTCGCCTGCTGGTGCTGCGGACCTTCTCGAAGGCGCTGGGGCTCGCCGGCCTGCGGTTCGGTGCCCTCCTTGCCCACCCGGCCGTGGCGCGCGAGATCACCAAGGCGAAGCTCCCCTACAACGTGAACCTCGTCACGCTCGAGGCCGCCGCGACCGCGCTGGCGCATGCCCCGCTGATGCACGAGCGGGTGGCCCGCACGGTGGCGGAGCGTGAGCGGACCATGGCCGCCTTGCGCCACCTCCCCGGGTTGGAAGTCTTCGACAGTGCCGCCAACTTCTTCCTCGTCCGGAGCCGACAGCTTCCGGCCACGGCGCTCTTCCGGCGCCTGCTCGACGAGTTCGGGATCCTGGTCCGCGATGTCTCGGCCGGCGCCGGGCTGGAGGAGTGCCTCCGGATCTCGATCGGCACGACGGCCGACATGGACGCGGTGATTGCCGCGTTCGATACCATTCACGAGGGGACGGCATGAGTCGCCAGGCCACCATCGAACGCATCACGGCGGAGACCGAGCTGCGGGTGCGCCTCGATCTCGACGGCACGGGCGAGCGCTCGCTCGAGACGGGGATCGGGTTCTTTGATCACATGCTCGACGCGGTGGCGCGGCACGGGCTCTTCGACCTCGTGGTCCAGGCCGAGGGGGACCTGCACGTGGACGGCCACCACACGGTGGAGGACACGGGCATCGCCCTCGGGCAGGCGATCGCTGCGGCGCTCGCCGATCGGGCGGGGATCCGCCGCTACGGCGAGGCGACTGTGCCGCTCGACGAGGCGCTGGTGCGGGTCGTGGTGGACTGCTCCGGTCGGCCGTTCCTCGCATGGCACGCCGACCCGCCGACCTGGCAGATGCTGGGCGACTACGACGTGGCGCTCACGCCGGAGTTCTTCCGCGCCGTGGCGGTGCACGGCGGGCTCACGCTCCACGTGGACCTGATCCGCGGACAGAACGCGCATCACGTGGTGGAGGCGACCTTCAAGGCCTTCGCCCGCGCACTCGACATGGCCACCAGCATCGACCCGCGGGTCGAAGGGGTTCCGTCAACCAAGGGCGTGCTGTGATCGTCGTGGTGGACTACGGGGTGAACAATCTGGCCTCGGTGGCCCGGGCGCTCGCGGCCACCGGTCATCCGGCCCGCCTGAGCGACGATCCGGCCGTGGTCCGCGCGGCCGATCGGGTCTTGCTGCCCGGGGTGGGACACTTCGCGCGCGCCAGTGCCAATCTGGCCACCAGCGGGCTCGGCGCGGCAGTGCAGGAGGTCGCCGCCGCGGGGCGTCCGGTCATGGGCATCTGTCTCGGCCTGCAGCTCTGCTGTCGCGCCAGTGAGGAGGCTCCGGGCGTGGCGGGGCTGGGCCTCCTTCCCGGCACCATCGCGCGCTTCCGCACCACGCTGCATGTGCCGCACGTGGGATGGGCGAAGGTGCTGCCCACCGCCGCGGGGCGCGCCCATCCGGTGACGGCGGGGCTGCTCGGCGCGGAGGGGACCTTCTACTACCATGTGCACTCGTACCACCCGGTGGATGTGCCCGACGACAACGTGCTCGGTACCGGCGACTATGACGGCGCCTTTGCCACACTGATCGCGCGGGACAACGTGCTCGGGGCCCAGTTCCATCCCGAGAAGTCGCAGCAGGCGGGCCTCGCGCTGCTGGATGGCTTCGCACGGTGGAGCCCATGACCGCACTTGCGGTCTCGCTGATCGACCTGTACGTGCTGCGCGAGCGCGGCCCCTCGCTGGAGGTGCTGCTGCTGCGTCGCGCGCCGGGCGGACGGTGTCCCGGGTCGTGGGAGGCGGTGCACGGTCACATCGAGGCGGGCGAGCGCCCCGCCGAGGCGGCACAGCGCGAGCTTGGCGAGGAGACCGGCTTCACGGCGCTCCGCCTGTACAACCTGTCGCGCGTCGAGCTGTTCTATCAGCACGGTGCGGATACCGTGGCGGTGGTGCCGGTGTTCGTGGCGTTCGTGGCCGACGGCATCGATCCGGTGTTGAGCGCCGAGCATGACGCCGCGGCGTGGCTCTCGCCGACGGAGGCGCGCCGGCGGTGCGCCTGGGCGCGCGAGGCACGCGCCATCGACGACGCGATCCGGATGCTCGGGGCGGGCCATGCCGGTCCGGTCGAGGACATGCTGCGCGTATGCTAGCCCGCCGCATCATCCCGTGCCTCGACGTGGCCGACGGCCGCGTGGTGAAGGGGATCCACTTCGAGAGCCTCCGCGACGCCGGTGATCCGGTGGAACAGGCCGCGCGGTACGACGCCGAGGGGGCTGACGAGCTGGTCTTCCTCGACATCAGCGCGAGCTACCAGTCGCGCAGCACCACGCTGGCGATGGTGGAGGCGGTGGCGGAACGGATCTTCATCCCCTTCACTGTTGGGGGGGGGATTCGCTCGGTGGCTGACGCGGGGGCGGCGCTCCGGGCCGGGGCCGACAAGGTCGGCGTGAACACCGCCGCCGTGCGTGATCCCGACCTGATCACGCGTCTCGCCGACGCCTACGGCACCCAGTGCGTGGTGGCCGCGGTGGACGTCAAGCGGATCGACGGGCGCTGGACGGTGGTGGTGACCGGGGGGCGCGACCCGACGGCGCTGGAAGCGATGCCCTGGCTCCAGGAGCTCGAGCGGCGCGGTGCGGGCGAGATCCTCCTCACCTCGATGGATCGCGACGGGACCCGGAGTGGCTTCGACCTGGAGCTCACCCGGGTCGCGAGCGAGGCGGTGGGGATTCCGGTGATCGCCAGCGGTGGCGCGGGCAACGTGACCCACCTCGCGGAGGCGCTCGAGGCGGGGGCGCATGGCGTGCTGGCGGCGTCTATTTTCCACTTCGACGGCACGACGATCGGCGACGCGCGCCGCTTTCTGCGGGCGCGCGGGGTCCCGGTCCGACCTCCCGCGTAGGCGCTCTCCAGCACGACGCCCGCGGAGGACCCGCTCGCGGTTTGAGACAGAGCGCGGACATGATCGTCGCCGGGCCGTGGCAAACGGATGGCAGCTTGTCGGGGAAGCCAGACTTCTCGTGCCCCGGAGGTCGCCATGCCTGCCCTGCAGGGTGTCTCGCGCGTCATCGTGGTGGTGCTCGACGGCTTGCGCCCCGACGCGGTGGAGCGCTTCGCGCTGCCGCATCTCGGGTCGCTGCTCCACACCAGCGCGCACACTCTCGTGGGCCGGACCGTCGAGCCGAGCACCACGGCGGCCGCGCTCACCTCACTCTTCACCGGAGTGCCGCCGGGCGTCCATGGCATCCGGAGCGAGCACGGCTTCCTGCCGAGCCTCGGGAAGCGACTGACGTTGCTGCCGAGGCTGCTCGCCCGCCATCGCCTCCCGATGGCGGGTTACATGCGATCCCTGCCCTTCGGGTTCCGGACGATCGGGAGCACGATCGCCGCGCGCCTCGGGGTGCGGGCGACGTTCGCGGGGCACGATGCCGCGGGCATCCTTGCGGCGGCGCATCGCGGCTTGACCGAGGTCCGCCGCGGGGTGCTTTACCTGCACTGGCCCGATGCGGATCTGGCCGGCCACGCCCACGGATGGATGTCGGCTGGATATGCCCGTGCCGCAATGCAGCTCGATCATGCGGTCGGCCGCCTCCTGGCGGAGACAGCGGTGCTGGCGGACCCGACGTCGGTGGTGATCGTCCTCGCGGACCAGGGGGGGGGGGGGCGGTGGTGAATGACCACGACAGCGCCCATCCGGACGACCTCACGATCCCGATTGTCGTTGGTGGCGGCGGCGTGGTACCGGGCCGCCTGCCCGTGGGCAGTTCCCCGATGGATGTCTGCGCCACGATCCCCTGGGTGCTGGGGATCACACCACCATCCGACTGGCACGGACGGCCGCTGCGGGAAGCCTTCGCCCCGCCTCGCCAGGCCGCGGTCCCCGCCCAGGTGGCCGCGTGACCGCCGCGGTGCGCGTCGTCCGCGCCCTCGATGGCCACGATCGGGGCCTGCTCCATCGGTGTGTCTTGCCGGCGTCGCATCCCATCTGGCGCCGGCGGGGATGGATTGCGATCACCCACGTTGGTGGGGCCGTGGTCACCATCGCCACGGTGCTGGTGCCGCTCCTCACCGGCGTCTGGTCGCGGACAGCAAGTGCCCGGGCGGCGCTGGCCTTGACGATCTCCCACCTCGTGGTGCAGGCGATCAAGCGCGGCGTCCATCGGGAGCGCCCAGCGACCACGCCGCTGATTCCCTGTCCGGATCGCTTCTCGTTGCCCTCCGGGCATGCCTCGGCTGCCCTCGCCGTGGCGCTCAGCTATGGGCTCGCGTTTCCCGGCCTCGCGGCGCCACTGCTTGGTGCGGCACTCCTGGTGGGATGGAGCCGGGTGGTGCTCGGGGTCCACTATCCCGGTGACGTCGTCATCGGGCAGGGCGTCGCCCTGATCACCGTCATCGTGCTCGGCGCCCTGATCTGAGCGTCACCGAGCCGCCGCACGATCGTGTCGTCTGTATCTCCCGATCGTGACGTGTGGTCATGATCTTGGGGCATGCGCATCGCCATCTTCTCCGAAGTCTACTGGCCGATGGTCAGCGGTGTCTCGTTGGTGCTCCAGCGCCTGGTCGCGGCGCTCGAGGCGCGGGGCCACATCGTGCGCGTGTACACGGCGGCGTACGAGCTGCCGGCCGGTGTAGTGGACCATCCCCAGGTGTACCGGGCCCCCTCTCGGCCGCTGTTTCTCTACCCTGATGTGCAGTGGGGCTTCCCGGACTGGACCGCGATCCGCGATGATTTCGGGGCCTTCCGTCCCGACGTGGTGCACCTGGCCACCGAATTCGCGATGGGCGGGATGGGTCTGCGACTGGCGCGGGTCCATGAGGTGCCGATCATTGCGTCGGCCCACACCGATTACGAACGCTACGCGGGACGCTACCACCTCGAGTGGTTGATGCCGGCCGGTTGGCGCTACCTGCGCTGGTTCTACGGGCATGCGGTGCGGGTGCTCTGCCCGTCGCCGCAGTACGAACGGCACCTGCAGCTGCGTGGCGTCCGCCATACCGGAATCTGGAGCCGGGGTGTGGATCATGAGGCCTTCTCGCCGGCCCACCGGGGGCAGGAGGCTCGTGCCGCGCTCGGCATACGCCCGGACCACGCGATGGTGCTCTACGTGGGTCGTCTGGCGGCCGAGAAGAATCTGCACCTGCTGCTCGAGGGGTGGCAGCAGATTGCCGTCCGCCATCCGCACGCCCGATTGGTGGTGGTGGGGACGGGGCCGCTCGAGGAGGGACTGCGGGCGGAGGTGCCACGGGGCGTGGTGCTCGCGGGCGTCCGCACGGGAGCGGAGCTGTCGGCCATTTATGCCTCGGCGGATTGCTTCGCCTTTCCTTCGAGCACGGAAACCTTCGGGAACGTGCTCCTGGAGGCAATGGCCTCGGGTCTCCCTGCCCTGGCGGTGGGTGCCGGCGGAGTGCTGGACTTCGCGGTGCATGGGGCCAACAGTTGGGTCGTGACCCCCGACAGCGCCCCGGCACTCGCCGAGGGGCTGGACGCGCTGCTCGGCGATCCTGCGCTGCGCGCGCGGCTGGCCGCTGGGGCACTCCAGACGGCGGGACAGCGCGACTGGGAGGCGATCTTCGACGGGGTCGTCACGGAATACCAGCGCGCAATGCAGCTCTCGGCAAGTGACCGCGCCGCCTGAACCTACCCTCGGGTCCCCAGGCTGGGGGGTGCGCCGGTTGGCGGGGGAGCGCAGCGCGCTGGCAGCTCCCCTGCCGGCCGTGGTGCGACCCGAGGCCTCGCTCGCGCTCCTTGATATCTCCGAGTATTACAGCGAGGGGAGCGGTGGGGTCCGCACCTACCTTGATGCCAAGGGACGCTTTATCCGGGCCACGGGTGACCTCCGGCGCACCCTTGTGGTGCCTGGAGCACGCGACGCCATCGTGGATGCCCCCGGCGACCGCACCTACCGCCTGCGTGGGCCCGCCATCCCGTTCCATTCCTACCGCCTGATGCTCGCCACCCGCTCCGTTGCGCGGATCATCGCGCACGAGCAGCCGGACATCGTCGAGATCGGGTCAGCGTACCTGGTCCCCTGGGCCGTGTCGCGCGCGCGCGAGCGGCACCGAGGTGTGGTGGCCTGGTTTTACCACAGCAACCTGCCGCGGTTGATCGCCCCCGATCTCGCGCGCGCCGGGGCACCACGCGCTGCGCTGGTGCGCGCGGTCGGAGCGTACGTACACCACCTCGGTCAGCGCATGGACGTGACACTCGCCGCATCGGCGTTTGCCGCCGCCGAGTTGGCGCGATGGGGTGTCGAGCGAGTGGAGCGGGTGACGCTGGGGGTGGATACCGAGCACTTCACACCAGCACGCCGCCATGGGGCGGATGCGATCCGTGCCGCCCTCGGTGTCGAGCCGGGAGTGCCGCTCGTCGGCTTCGTCGGTCGATTGGCGGCCGAGAAGGGGGTCGAGATGTTGTTGCACGCCTGGCCGGGTGTGGCACGGAAGACCGGTGCGGTGCTGGTGATCGTCGGCGGCGGACCACAGCGTGCGCGTCTCGCGAGTCTGGCCGCCGGGCAGCGTGTCATCATGCAGCCACACGAGCCGGATCGTCACCGCCTGGCGGACCTGCTCGCGGCATGCGACCTGTACGTGTCGCCGGCGCCGTTCGAGACCTTCGGACTCGCCGTGTGTGAGGCGCTGGCGTCGGGCGTTCCGGTCGTCTCGGTGGACCACGGGGCGGCAGCGGAGTTGGTGCGCGCGTCGGGTGCAGGGGCGCTCGCCCCCTTGGGCGATGCGCAGGCGCTGAGTGAGGTGATCCTTGGTGCGCTGGGTGGCGATCGCGTGGCGGAGGGCGCCCGGGCGCGCGCATTTGTCGAGGCCGAGCATACCTGGGAGGTCGCCTTCACGCGGCTCTTCGCGTACTATCGGCAGTTGTTGCGGTGAGCGGGATGTGGCTGGCCCATGCAACCTGTGCGGCGCTCGTGGCGTGTGACCTGCTCGCACGCAGCTGGCGCCTCCGGTGGCTGGCGGGGGGAGCCGGTCACCGGCTCGGCATCATGGACGCCCTGCGCACCAATCTGCTCGCCGATGCCGGGGCCGCGCTCTCTCCGATGCGCATCGCGGGGGAACCCGCGCGTATCGCCGGGATGTCGCTGGCTGGGGTGCCGATGCCCCTCACGCTGGCCGTGATCACCTGGGAAGTGACCGTGGCGTGGCCGCTGCTGGCGGTGACGACGGTCATCTTCACCGCGGTGGCGGCTCCAGCGTGGTGGGCCACCGCCGCCCCGATTCTGCTCGACCGCGTTGCGGCGATGTGGCCGGTGCTCGCCGGATTGGTGGCGGTACTGTGTGTCGCTGGTGTCTGGGCTGGGCGGTGGGGGGAGCGACTCGGGAGGGGGGCCCACTTCCTGGGTCACTTTGGCACGAGCTGGCGTCGGATGCCGGCCGGTCCACTCCTCGCGAGCATTCCGCTCTCGCTCATCAACATGGTGACGCGCACGGCGCTGCTGCCCGCACTCGTCCTGATGCGTCCGGATGCGCCGGAGGCGACGGTCGTCTGGTTCGGATCGTTCCTGCTGACCTATGGCCAGCTCGTCGTCCCGACACCAGCGGGTGTCGGGGCGGTTGAGGTCGGCTTCCTTGGCGGGGCGGTCGGCGCGCTCGAAGGCGATGTCGCATTGCTGCTGGCGTGGCGGTGGTGGGCCAATGGGCTGCCCGTGTTGCTGGGTGTGGTGGTGGCCTGGCAGGCCCGACGGCAGCTGCGTGGCTGGTGGCCCACGCGCGGCATCCAGCCGGAGGCGCCTCCCCTCGGCTAGAAGTCGTTGGCGTACCCCAAGAATTTTGCCGCCCCATCGCGTTCGAGAATCGTGCCGAAGAGCCGTCGCGTGAGCGTGCTGTCGTTGCCGCGGTAGGTGACGGTACACGGCGCCCAGGCCACGGTTGGTCCGCTCACGAACTGCGCCGTGTCGCGTTCGCAGGCGAGGCGCTCGAAGGCGAGCGGCCGCTGGCCATAGCGTTCCAGCACCCGGGCCATCCCCTTGGCTGATGAGGCCTGGATCTGGAGCCAGTGGATCGCAGGGTCCAGTTCGTAGGGGGGCCGGGCGTAGAGATGATCCGGGAAGAGCACCCACGCAAATTCTCGCCGGTTCACCAGCAGGCCGACGAGGGCGGTGGAGTCGCCGGTGCTGACGGCGGCGAGGAACCGACGGGCGAGGGCCTCCCGGTCGGCTGCCCCCCCCTGCAATGCCCCGACACTGTCGACCCCTTGGCGGAATCGCGCCACCATCACCTCCATCGGGAAGATCGAGTCGACGGCATCCCCCGCCTTGCGCCATGGGCGCTCGGGGTCGATCGGCGCTGCCGCGCGGTCGGAAGCGGTGCCGCAGGCGGCGACAAGCAGGGCACAGAGGGGCAAGAGACGCATGGCAGGGATCCGGGTGCGTAGAAGCGTACGGAGTGCGACAGGAAAATGGTGGGGGGGACGCCCGGTCCGGCAACTGCACCGGATCGAACGGCCCCCCCACACTATGCTCGTGGTGCTGCTGCCAGCAACCGACGGATCAGTTGTTGGCGTAGGTGGTCCAGCCCTGCCACCACTTCGGCCCGGCCGGATCGGCCGCACCGCGGTAGGTGGTGCCGGTGATCGCGCCGGCGGCGCGGGCACCGAGGTCACCGCTGAAGATCGCCAGCCCACCCGTGCGTGGGGCCACCCCTGCGGCGAGCGACCAATCGAAGTCCGCCGCGGCCGACGGGTTGGTCGGCAGCGCGGTGAACAGCGACGCGGCCGTGGTGGCGGCTTCGTGCTGGATGTCGTCCACCGGGCCGGCATACGTCTGCTGGCCGGCCTGGAACAGCGTCGGCGTCTGGGCCACGTACAAGCCCTTGAGCGAGAACACGCCCTCGAGTTCACGCTGCTTGGTCTGGGCGTCGCGGTAGCCGATGCCGGTCACCCAGCGCGCCACGATGCCATTGACGTAATGGCCGCCGACGCCGCGACGGAGCACCATGCCGTAGCTGCCACCGGTGCCGACCACGCCCGGGCCGGTGCCGATCAGCGTGAAGTTCGCGAACACCGGAATGGTCAGCGGCGTCGAGTTGAAGCCGAGGTCACAGCCGCCGCCGGCGTTGGAGCCGCAGCCGTCGTTCTCGATGCCCTGCGGATCGCTTGAGACGTTGCCGGCACCGGCGCGCGGGGCGAGCAGCTTGCTCTGGAACGCGATCAGGTACTGCATACGCCCACGGAAACCCTCGGAGGCGTCGAAGTGGTCGTCACCCGACTCGTACGACACCAGGTACTTGGCATCGGCGGTCCCGCCGAAAAACTCGAAGTGGTCGTCGAGGCCGGCCAGCGCCTGCAGGTACTGGAGCTGCGTCTGGCTGCCCAGGGCGGCCAGGGTGAACGAGTTGAGCTCGGCGTCCTGCGCCGGGCCGAAGCCGGCGAACTCCACGCGCACGTAGCTCAGCGAGCCGCTGTTGTCGAAGTCGTTGTCACCGCCCGAGTACGCGATGAGCGGGTTGTCGGCAGACGTCCCGGTGCCTTCGATATTCACGGTGCCCGTGCGGTTGATCCGGGCGTTGCCGATCATGATGAGGCCGCCCCAGTCGCCGGGCTGCCGCTGGCCCACCGCGCGGGACGAGGTGAACACGATCGGGGCGCCCGCGGTGCCGGTGGCCACGAGGCGCGCGCCGCGGAGCACGAAGAGCGACGAGCCGACGGTCTCGAAGTCACCCTCGATCTTGGTGCCGGCCTGGATCGTCAGCGTGGCGCCGTTGGCGACCTTCCGGAAGCCCTTGAGGCGGTAGACCTTGTCGGCGGTCCACGTGGTGTTGGTGGTGATGTCGGTGGTCACCTCGACGAGGTTCCCGCCGCCGCCGCCCTGCTCCTCCTGGGTCGTGGCGCTCGCCTCGGCCGAGAAGGCCGACGTGCCCGCGGCGCGGACCGCGGCCAGGCGGTAGCGGTACTGCGTGGCGGCGGTGAGTCCCTGGTCGGCGTACGACGTCGCGGCGCCGGCCGGCGTGGCGACCTGCGCAAACGCGCCCTGCGCGCCCGTGGCGCGCTGGAGCACGAAGGTGGTGGCGGCGGTGGTCGGCGCCGTCCACGTCACGTTGACGGTGGTCTGGCCGGTCGCGGCCGCGGCCAGCCCGGTCGGCGCCGGGTTGGCCGGCGGCAGGATCGGACCCGGGTCGTCGCTGCTGCAGGCGCTCGCGGTCACGGCTGCGGCAAGCAGCGCGGTCCGGGTGAGCGATCGAAAGCCGAAATTCATCTGGATCCCCTGGTGGTGAAGTTGATGGTCCTGGGTCCTGCTCGGCAGAACGCCGACACTCGGGGCCAAAGAAAGGCCACGGGTGTCGGCGTTCCGCAAAGGTGCGGTCACGATCCGGTCACATCCCGGGTGCGGCTACTGCCGCCAGCTGAAGCCCACGCTGAACACGCGGCCGGCGAGGTAGCTCTCCCGCACCACGCTGCCCTGCACGATCTTGTACGGTGCATCCAGCAGGTTCTTGGCGTCGAGGCGTGCGCTGAGCGTGCTGAACACCGGCAGGCGCAGGGAGAGATCGAGCACGTTGCGCGGCTGCTCGACGACGTCGGGGAGCGGCAGCTCACCAGCGTCGGTGATCCGCTCGCCCACCCGGTTGAAGAGCACCGTGGCCGAGGCCTCGCTGCGCGGGTGTGCCCAGGTGAGGCCGGCGTTCAGCACGTACGGGGCCTGGCCGACCATCTTGCGCTCGCTGTTGGTGATCGAACCGGCATTCGGGTCGATCTCGATCTGGCTCTTCATGACCGTGGCATTGGCGAAGGCGCTCACCGACGCCAGCGACGCGCTGACCATGCCGAGTCCCTTGCGGGCCTCGAGCTCGATGCCGTAGTTGCTCGCGCCAAGCGTATTGACGTAGCTGATGATCCGGGTACCAGAGGTGCCCTGGTACACCCGCTCGATCGGGTTGTCGAACTGCTTGGCAAACAGCCCCACGCTGAGGATCTCGCCGCGGTTCGGATAGAACTCCCAGCGGATGTCGTAGTTCTGGATCAGGGCACGTTGGAGGTCGGCGTTGCCGCGGACATTGTCGAAGCCGATGACCTCGCGGAAGAGGATCGGCGACAGCTCGCGGTACTCCGGGCGCGACAGCGTCTGGGTGGCCGAGAGACGGATGTTCATGTCCGGCCGGGCGCGCCAGGTGAGGGCCAGCGCCGGCAGCAGGTCGTTGAACTCCGGCGTCGCCAGCGAGGGCTCACCGGCCGAGGAGCGCGAGGCGACCTCGACGCGCGACGTCTCATAGCGGGCGCCACCGATCAACTCGAACTGCGAGCCGAGGGGGAGCGAGACCATCGCATACCCGGCCGCGAGGCGATCGGAGGCGGTGTACGAGCCGCCCGCCGCCAGCGGGACCACGCGGAAGAAGGTGTCATCGTCGCCGCTGAAGCGGCCGTCGAAGATCTCCTCGGGGGCCGCCTCGCCGCCGTCCCCGGGGAGCGGGCGCGCGAGGGAGATCGAGTAGGAGAGGTTGTCGGCGTCGCGATCGATGGTGCGGTAGAGGCCGCCGACGCGCACGAACGCGCTGCCACCGAGCCTGGTCTGCCAGTTGGCATTGGCCTCGATGCCGTTCTCGCGCAGGTCGGCAAAGGTGCGCACCGCCGCCTCGTTGGAGAAGCCGAACCAGCTCGCCCGGCCCTCGTCATCGAGGGAATAGACGATTTCCGAACGATCCGGTTCCTGGCGCGACACGCCCGAGGCCGTGACGCCCCACTCGATGGTGTGGCGCCCGCCGCCCAGAGTGTGGAGCAGGGCGAGCTGGCTCGAGTAGATGTTCCGCTCCACGTAGCGCAGGCGCTGCACCAGTAGCGGAAGGGCGAGGTTTTCGGAGAAGCCGACTTCGCGGCGCCCCTCGTTGTCCATGGTCCGGTTGTACGTGTTGTTGAGCGACACCTTGGTGTTGCTGCCCAAAGTGGTACTGAGGTTGAAGATGCCGCCCCACAGCGCGCTGTTGCGGCCGGTCACGCCGTCATAGCGGTCGATTTCCTCCGCCTCGCTCCCCTGTCGCGCCGCGGCCAGCGCGCGCACCTGGTTGGCGCGCACTTCCTGCGTGTACGAGTAGGTGCCCGAGACCAGGTAGCTGATCCCGGTCCCGCCGGTGGGGATGTTGCCACCGAGGGTGAGGCCGAACCCGCCGTTGGGCGAGCCGGACCGGGACCGCGGCGACCAGGTGTTGCGCAGCGAGTTGACCAAGCCGTTGGCCTGGGCGCTCGGCAGGTTCTGCGAGAAGTCGGTGTTCGCAAAGGCACCCGGGAGCTGGCGCGAACCGGCCCCGAGGGCGAGCCAGTCGCGCGAGGCCGCCGGCGAGAAGAAGGCATCCTGCCCGGTGGCCGTGCTGTTGAAGCCGGTCGAGACCGAGAAGGCGAGATAGCGCTTGCCGGTGAACTCGCGGGTCTTGATGTTCACCGAGGCCCCGGCAAAGTCACCGGACTGGTCAGGGGTGAAGGTCTTGCTGGTGGTGATCCCGCTCAGCAGCGCGGCGGGGAAGAGATCGAGCGGCACCACCTTCTTCTCCGGCTCCGGCGACGGGATCCTGGCGCCGTTGAGCGAGGCGGTGGTGTAGCGATCGCCGAGGCCGCGGACGAAGACGTACTTGCCGTCCTGCACGGTGGCACCGCTGACGCGCTGCACCGCGGCGGCGGCATCGCCATCGGGGCTCTTGGCGATCTGCTCGGCCGAGATCGCGTTGACGATCGCCACGGAGTTCCGCTGCTCGTCGAGCGAGGCGTCGACGGAGCCCTGGGCGGCGGCCGCGGTCACCGTGAGCTCCTGCAGCTCCACGGCGAGGGTGGGCAGCGCCACGTCCTGCGTGGTCACGTCGTTGGCCAGAATGTTCACGCCGGTGATCGTGGTCGGGGCGTAGCCGATCATCCGCACCCGCAGGGTGATGGGACCGGCGGGGACGTTGGAGATGGAGTAGCGCCCGTCGACGGCGGTGCTGGCGCGAAGCGTTGTCCCCACGACCTCGAGGCGAGCGCCCCCGATCGGGATGTTGCCGTCACCATCGACCACCTTGCCGATCAGGCGACCGGTCAGGGCCTGCGCACTCGCCGCCACCGGCAACAGGGCGAGCGCGCCGAGTGCCACCATCCATCGTGCGATACCAACCGTCATCGAGACCGTCCCATGCAATCCGGTCCCGGAGATGCCCGCCCATCGGGCCACCCCGGGTCCAGCCGCGCCTACAATGGGGTCGGTGCGTGACGATTGCGTCACGGATCGTGCAACGAATGGGTCACAATCTCGGAGGGGGCGCTGTGGTTGGCCTCCCCTGCGTCACGAACGGGTCACGCCTCCGGGGCGGACGGGACCCGGGCGGTGCGGACCAGCGCCGCCGGCGCGTTCGGTTTGACCCGGATGCTCTTGGCCGGGATTCCCACGTTCACGTGATAGGGACGGACGTCCTTGGTGGCCACCGCCTGCGCGCCGACCATCCCGTTGGTCCCCACCCGCACCCCGGCGAGCACCGTGGCGTGGTAAGTAATGCGGACGTCGTCTTCGAGCACGGTGCGCAGCGTGGTGACGTCCACCTGCTCGACGATGCTGTGCGTGTGCGAATAGATATTGGCATAGTCGGCGATCGAGACCCGGTCGCCCAGCAGGATGCCGCCGCGGTCGTCAAGGAGCACGTGGCGGTGGACCACCACGTCGTCGCCCGCCTCGAGGTTATAGCCGAACGAGAACTCCACGTGCTGGAAGCACTTGAAGCCACGCCCCACGCGGGCGAAGATCCGCGGCGCCAGCAGGCGGCGGAACTCCACGCCCAGCGCCACATGCTGCCCACCGATCGGCAGGCGGTCGAACGAGTACCAGAGCCAGAGAAGCGGCTTGACCCGCGCGAAGCGGACCGGGTCCACGTCGGCGTAGTACTCGGGCTCGAGCGTGATCTGGGCGGGGTCGAGGGCCAGCAGCGCCAATCGGGAGCCGTCGGAAAGGGTCGGGTCGGCCAGGCGCTCGTCCCACGTCCCCTGGCCCGGATACGCCAGCTCGAACAGGGTGCGCCGCACCACGGCCGGCCAGTCGGCTCCGGGGGCGTCGAGCGCGGCGTCGAGGTCGGCCAGCCAGCGGTCGCCGAGGGCCCGGGTGCCGGCGTCGGGCGCGAGCTGGCGGAGCGGGAGCCGCGCCATCACGGTGCCCCCCCCGCTGCCCCCTGTGCCCGCACGCGGATCCGGCCACGCTCGGCGTCGAGCCGCCCCAGTCGCCGCTCCCAGTCGTCCGCACTCGCCCCCAGGTAGCCCACCGAGAAGGGCTCCGTCACCGGGATCGGCTCCTCCAGCAGGAACAGCCCCGTCGCCGCGTCGCGCACGTCGAGCTGCTGGGCCGACATCCCGGGCGACAGCGGCACGACCCCGATCGGCCGGAGCAGCCGGTTGCGGACGGTCAGCGTGAGGAGCTGCGGGTCGAACCGGGTGCCGGGCGTGGTGGCGAAGAAGGTCACCAGGGCGATGCCGGGCTGGCGCACCCCGGACCGCTGGGCGATCGAGTCGATCTGCACCTGCTGCGAGGCGAGCAGCGTCTGCAGCGAGGTGTAGCCGTCGTTGGAGAGGAGACGGAGCACCCGTTGGTCGAGCGGGACCACGCGAATCTCGAGCGGGCCGCTCCGCAGTCGGAGCGTGATCGCTTCCTGGTTGAGCTGCCCGAACCCCGCCGGCGGCAGCGCCGGATCGACGGCGCCCTCGCCGGCCGGTTGCTCGGCGGGGGGGGGCGTCACCTGGGCCGGGGCGCGCGAGGCGCCGCACGCGGAGAGGCCCAGCACAAGGCCAAGGGTACGAAGGGTCGCGGCGGGTTTCATCGGGTCTCCTGGGCAGCAGACATGATCGCCTCGGCCAGCTCCGGAATCCCGGCGCCGGTCTCGGACGATACCCACTGGATCTGGTCGGCTTCCAGCCCCAGCTCGAAGGCCCGCGCGGCCACGGCCGGCGCCAGCTTGCTCCGCGTGAGCTTGTCGGCCTTGGTGAGCACCGCGAGCACCGGCAGGCCGGACGCCGTGAGGAGCGCGTGAAACTCCGCGTCGTCGGCCGAGGGGGCGTGGCGGATATCGAGCAGCCAGACCACGCCGGTCAGCGACGTCCGCGTGGTGAGCAACCGCTCGAGCAACTTGCGGTAGGTCTGGCGCTCGCCCTTGGAGGCGCGGGCGAAGCCGTAACCGGGCAGGTCGATCAGGTAGAGCGACGGCAGCCGAAAGATGTTGAGCAACTGGGTCTTGCCCGGTGTCTGCGAGACGCGCGCAAGGGCGCGGCGGCCGACGAGGGCATTGAGCAACGACGACTTGCCGACGTTGGAGCGCCCCACGAACGCGAACTCGGGCAGCGGCGGGTCGAGCGGATGGCGCGGATCCGGGAAGGAGCCGACGAAGGTGATCTCCTGGGCGGCGAGCGCGCTGCTCACGCCTCCTTCTTCTGCCGGACCCGTTCGGTCACAACCAACGGGGCGGCCCCATCGGTCACCGATTCGGGGGTGATGACGACCTCGCGCACGTCATGTCGGGTGGGGAGGTCATACATGATGTCGGTCATGACCCCCTCGAGGATGGCGCGGAGGCCGCGTGCGCCCGTCTGGCGGGTGATCGCCTTCTTGGCCGTGGCGCGGAGGGCCTCGGGCGCGAAGGTGAGCCGCACCCCCTCCAACTCGAAGAGCCGCTGGTACTGCTTGACCAGCGCATTCTTCGGCTCGGTGAGGATCTTGACCAGCGCGTCCTCGTCCAGCGACTGGAGCGGCACCAGTACCGGCAGGCGACCGGCCAACTCCGGGATGATCCCGAAGTGGAGGAGGTCGTCCGGTTCGACGGCGTCGTAGAGGTGGCCCGGGAGTGTCGCGACCGGCGTGCTGCCGGTCCCGGCCGCGTGGGCGAAGCCGATCCGCTGCCGGCCGAGCCGCGCCTCGATGATCTTGTCGAGGCCGTCGAACGCTCCGCCGCAGATGAAGAGGATGTCCCGCGTGTTGATCTGGATGTAGTCCTGCTGCGGGTGCTTGCGCCCCCCCTGCGGCGGGACGCTGGCCACGGTCCCCTCAAGGATCTTCAGCAGGGCCTGCTGCACGCCCTCGCCCGAGACGTCGCGCGTGATGCTCGGGTTCTCGCTCTTGCGCGCGATCTTGTCGATCTCGTCGATGTAGACAATGCCGCGCTCGCAGTCGGCGACGTTGAAGTCGCCGGCCTGGAGCAGCCGTACGAGGATGTTCTCGACATCCTCGCCGACGTAGCCGGCCTCGGTGAGCGTGGTGGCATCGGCGATCGTGAACGGCACGTCGAGGATTCGCGCGAGCGTCTGCGCGAGCAGTGTCTTGCCGGTGCCGGTGGGGCCGAGGATCAGGATGTTCGACTTCTCGAGCTCGACCTCGCCGTCCACCCGCGGCCCGGCGTTCATCCGCTTGTAGTGGTTGTAGACCGCCACCGCGAGCGAGCGCTTGGCGCGTTCCTGGCCGACCACGTAGTCATCGAGCGTGGTCTTGATTTCGAGCGGGGTCGGGACCGGACGGGAGGTGTCGGTGGTCTCGCGCTCCTCGTCCTCGGCCAGGATCTCGTTGCAGAGGGTGATGCACTCATTGCAGATGTAGACCGACGGGCCGGAAATGAATTTCCGGACCGAGTCCTTGCTCTTGCCGCAGAACGAACAGCGGAGATGCTTGTCGTTGGACATCGTCGGGCCACCTCGGGGCGGCGGGGGCGGCGGTCGGTTGCCGTCCCCGGTCAAGCGTCAGGACGCCGTTGGGGCGTCCTTGCGCGGCGTGAAAATCGTGTCAATCAGGCCGTACTCCTTGGCCTCCTCGGCGCTCATGAAACGGTCGCGCTCCATGTCGCGCTCAATCTGCTCCACCGGCTGCCCGGTATGCTTCGCGTACAGGTCGTTCATCTTGCCGCGGAGGTAGAGGATCTCCTTGGCCTGGATCTCGATGTCGGCCGCGGTGCCCTGCGTACCGCCCGACGGCTGGTGGACCATCACCCGCGAGTGCGGCAGCGCCGCCCGCTTGCCCGGCGTGCCGGCGGCGAGGAGGAACGACCCCATCGAGGCGGCCATCCCCATGCAGATCGTGTTGATCGGCGCCCGCAGGTGCTGCATCGTGTCGTAGATCGCCATGCCGCTCGACACCACGCCACCCGGCGAGTTGATGTAGAGGTAGATGTCCTTGTCGGGGTTGTCCGACTCGAGGAAGAGCAACTGGGCGATGATGATGTTCGCCACGTCGTCGTTGATGCCCGCACCGAGGAAGACGATCCGGTCCATCAGCAGACGCGAGAAGATGTCGTACGTGCGCTCGCCGCGGCTGGACCGCTCGATGATATACGGTGGATACAATGCGGCGTGGCTCACGCCTTCCCCTCTGTGACGGTGGACTGCTCGAGGAGCCAGGTGAAGGTCCGCTCCTCGGTGACTTGCCGCTCCAACTCCCCGAGCCGCTTGTGCTGCTCGAGCTGGGCCCAGAGCGCCCCTGGTTCCATCCCCCGGGCGGCCGCCATCTCGGCGATCCGCGCATCGAGGTCCGCTTCCGTGGCGTGCAGGTTCTGGGCCGTCGCCACGGCGTCGAGCACCAGTTCCCGCTTCACCTGCATCTCGGCCACCGGCTGGAACGACGAGGCGAACCCCTCCAGTTGATCGGCTGGAATCTTGTAGGACTCGGCATACCCGCGAATCAGTCGCCCCACCAGCGTCCGCGGCGCCGGCACATTATTGGCCTCCACGAGCCGCTCGACCACCTGCTGGCGCACGCTGGCGTCGGCAGACCGGATCGCCTCGGCCGTGAGGTCGGCACGGATCCCCTCCTGCAGCTCCGCGACGGTGGCAAACTCCCCGGCTTCGCTGGCAAAGGCGTCATCGAGGTCCGGCAGAACCTGCTCCTTCACCTCGTGCAGGGTCACCCGCACCCGGCGGACCTCACCCCGGCGCGCCGGATCCGGGTGGTCGTCCGGGAGCCGCACGTCGCCCTCCGCCATCGCGTCCGGCTGGAGGCCGAGGATCATCTCCTCGAGGTCGGGAATCGCCTGACCGTCGCCGAGGACCAGCGAGTAGGGCTGCCCGGGGGAGGGGTCCTTCCCCTCCTCCAGGGTGACCACGCTCACGGTGACGAGTTGGCCCGTCTTCGGTTGCACCGCCTCGAGCGGCCGCCAGGTGGCACGCTGCTCGCGCAGCTTGTCGAGCTGCTCCTGGATCATCGCGTCCGTCACCGGTTCGAGCGCGCGGGTGAGGGCGAAGCCGCCGGTGGTGGCCAGGGTCAGGTCGGGCCGCACCTCGACCACCATCTCGAAGACCAGCGGCTTGCCGTCCTCGTAGGTGATGTTGGTGACCTGCGGCTCGGCGGTGGGCTGCAGCTCGCCGCCGTCGAGGACCTGCGCCCAGCTTTCGCGGAGCGATTCCTCGAGAATGTAGCGCTTGATCTCGGCGCCGAACTTCTTCTTGACGACCGGCTCAGGGGCATGGCCCTTCCGAAAGCCCGGCAGCCGGACCTGGCGAGTGTATTCACGGGTCGCCTTGCGCTCGGTCACGGCCAGCCGCTCGAGCGGCACGGTCACGAGGAGGGTGCGGGAGGCGACGTCCTGCGCGGTGGTTTCGACGGTGATTTCAGTCATAGCCCGGAAAGTTACCCGTCGTTGACCGGGCGGGTCAAATCCGACCCTCCCCTTGACGCCCACCGGGGGAGGACCTTGCTTGCCGCATGGCTCGAATTCTTGTGGTCGATGATGATGCATCCATGCGCCGGGTCCTGCGGGCCCTGTTCGAGCGCAGTGGTCACCAGGTGGTGGAGGCGATGGGCGCCAGCGAGGCCCTCCGGGCGATCGCGCCCGAGGGCACCGAGCGGCCCGACGCCGTGGTCTGTGACGTCCTGATGCCCGAGATGAGTGGGCTCGAGTTTTACGAGCAGCTCGTCGTGATCGCGCCGGACCTGCGGGAGCGGGTGGTCTTTCTGACCGGGGCGAATCACGACCCGGGCGTGCACATCCCCATCGAACAGCTCGGCGTTCCCCTCCTCGGCAAGCTCGACGACCTGCAGCTCCTCGTTGACGCCATCCGCCTCGCGTTGCTGCGCGCCGGACGTCGCTAGGGCTACTTGCGCGCCGCGCTGATGGCTGCGATCGGCACACGCACCACGGCATGCACCGCCTTGGCACTGAGCTGGACCGCGGCGGCGGCCACCGGGGCGCCGAGGAGCGCGGCAACGAGCGCGACATCCGCGACCAGCACTGGCTTGGTCCAGCGATCGACGAGCGCCCGGGAGCGGGTGCGGGTCACCGCAATGGCGAACGCGACGTTGACCACGATCAGGAGCAGAAACGCGAGACTGCTGATCGTGCTGGCCACGCCATCCAGCCACGGCACCACGGCGGTATCCATGCGACCTCCAGGAAGGGCAGTGTCGGGAAACGGGGAGGGTGTGCGGAGTGCGAACGCCGGGAGTCGAACCCGGACCCCTTGCGGGACAGGATCCTAAGTCCTGCGCGTCTGCCAGTTCCGCCACGCTCGCCGCCCCACCAAGCTAGATGATGGGCCGCGGTTCGTCCAATCGGCCGTTGGGATTCGCCGCACCGGCCGCTAAGTTACGGCCGTCCCCGCCTCACTGGTGGGTGGCCCGTTGTCATCCCACCATCTCGAGGTCGTGTTCCATGCTGCATCGATCCTCCCCAGTTGTCCTCGCTGCCCTCACGCTCCTGTCGCTCACGGCGTGTGGCGATGCTCGGCTCAAGAAGCTCTCGGTCGGGATCGACAAGGACTCGCTCGCCGTGCTCATGGCTGCCGATGCGCCGCACACCAGCGCGAGCTATCTGGCCGACGGCAAGTACTGGGAGCTGATGATGTATCCGCGCAAGGACGCGGCGGCGGGCGATTCGATCGGATGGCGGGAGATGAGCCCGGTGGTTGCGACGGATGGCAAGGTGGTCGGGTGGGGATGGACCTACCTCGACGAGACCGCCACCAAGCAGGGATTTCAGGTCCCGGCCAAGGAGTAGCTGCCGCCGGGTGACCCCCACACGACGACGCCCGCCGGCTGCTGCAGCCGGCGGGCGTCGTGGCATGATGGCGCGGTGCCTCGCTACTCGGGGAGGAGCCGGATCCGCTCCACGCGATGCTGCCCCGCGAGTTCCGGGTTCATCACGGTGAGGGTCGCCACGCCGTTCTTGCCGTCGGCCAGCGCCGCGCGCAGCTCCGCCTCTGTGCGGACCGGCTTCCCCTCCACGGCGGTGATGATGTCCGGGCGCGAGACCGTCTCGCTGCCGTAGAGTCGATCGGCCGCGGGCGAGAGCTGCGCGACGGATCGCACGATCAGGCCGCGCGTCCCAGCCGGCAGCCGGAGCGACTGCGCCAGGCTGGCCGTGACCGGCTCAACGGAGATCCCCAGGCGATTGGTCACCGGGGCCGCGTCTGGCGCGGCACTGCGCACCGCCTCGGCCGAATCACGGGCGGCGCGCTCCGCTGCGGATTCCGGGATGGCGGTCACCCGGGCGGTGACTTCGCGACGCCCTGCCTTGCGGGCGATCTCGAGGCGCACCTCGTCACCGGCACGGCGGAACCCCACCAGCTGTTGCAACTGGGCCACGTAGCGCACCGGCTGACCGTCGACGCTGATGATCACGTCGCCTGGCTCGAGCCCCGCCCGCTTGGCGGGCGAGTCGTCGGAGGAGAAGCTCTGCACCCGGACGCCCTCGATGGAGTCGAGCCCGAGGTACTGGGCATCTTCCGGCGTGACGTTGGCCACGAACACGCCCAGAGCCGTGCGATCGACGCGGCCGCGTTCGATGATCTGGTTCATCACGGCACGCGCGAGGTCCATCGGCACGGCAAAGGCATAGCCCGCGAAGTAGCCGGTCTCGGAGGCAATGGCGGAGATGATGCCGATCACCTCGCCGCGCACGTTGAGCAGCGGACCGCCGGAGTTGCCACGGTTGATGGCGGCGTCGGTCTGGATGTAGTCGGTGATGTCCTGGTCACGCCGATTGTTGGGATCGGCCACGATCCCGCGCCCCTTGGCGCTGACGATGCCCTGGGTGACGGAGAAGGTCAGGTCACTGCCCAGCGGATTGCCGATGGCCAGCACCCACTCGCCCACGCGGACTTGGCTGGAGTTGCCGAGGGCGGAGGGGGTGAGGCCGGTGGCGGAGATCTTCAGCACGGCGACGTCGGTCCGCGGGTCGCTGCCGATCACCTGCGCCTCGAAGATGCGGCCGTCGAGGAGCCGGGTCCGCACGCGGGTGGCGCCGTCGATCACATGGTGGTTGGTCAGGATGTAGCCGTCGGCCGACACCACGAAGCCCGAGCCGGTGGCGCTTTCGAGCCGGCGGCGTGCCCCGCCCGGTGCGTCGGGCTGGTCGCGGAAGAACGGCTCCATCCCCGGTGGCACGGTGATCCCCTCGGGGAGCCGCCGGCTGCGCTGGCCAGCGGGGCGCTCCGACTCGATGAACACCACCGAGGGGCGAACCGCTTCGGCCACCGACGAGAGCGCTTCAGACAACTCCGCCAGCGGGCGCGCGTCCGGGAGACTCGGCGCGCTGACCGGCACGATGGTCTGTCCGCTCCCGCGCCCACCGCGGTCGCGATCCTGCGCCAGGCCGGCCTGCGGGAGGTTGAGGAGGCCAGCGAAAAAGAGTCCAAGCACGAAGGCCAGCCCCACGAGGGAGCCGAACTTGAGCCAGTTGCGAGCATGCGTCGTCATGATGTCATCCTTCAGGGGTACTCAATCCGGCGGGCCGACCCCCCGATGGAGGTCGGCCCTGCAGTGCACTCGTTGATAATACAGCGATGCCCCGCCTGGCGGTTCCGTCGCCGCGGTCAGCTTTTCGGGGGGTCGTCCACGATTTCGTAATCGGCCTCGACCGCTTCGTCCGGTGCCGGGGTGTCCGCGCCGGCATCACCCGCCGGTGTCTCGGCCGTGGTGCCACCGGTGGCACCTTGGTACAGCGAAGCCCCCGCTGCAGAATAGGCGACGTTCAAGCCGTCAAGTGCTGCACGGATCGCCTCCGGGTCGCCGGTTCGGAGGGCTTCCTTGCCCGCCTCCACCGTCTTGTCGAGCGACTCCTTGGTGTCCGGCGCGAGCCGGTCCACCCACTCCTTGCTGTCCTTCTCCACCTTGTACACCAAGCCGTCGAGCTGGTTGCGGCTCTCGATCGACTCGCGACGTTCCTGGTCGGCCTTGGCGTTCGACTCGGCCTGCTTGACCATCGTGTCGATGTCGGCGTCGGAGAGCCCGCTTGACGCCTCGATCCGGATCTTCTGCTCCTTGCCGCTCGCCTTGTCCTTGGCCGAAACGTGGAGGATGCCGTTGGCATCGATGTCGAAGGTCACCTCGACCTGCGGCATCCCGCGCGGGGCGGGCGGCATCCCCGTGAGCTGAAACTTGCCGATGGTCCGGTTGTCCTGGGCCATCTGCCGCTCGCCCTGCAGCACGTGGATCTCGACCGTGGTCTGGTTGTCCTCGGCGGTGCTGAACGTCTCCGACTTCTTGGTCGGGATCGTGGTGTTGCGCGGGATGAGGACGGTCGCCACGCCGCCGAGCGTCTCGATGCCGAGCGACAGAGGCGTCACGTCCAGAAGCAGGACGTCCTTCACCTCGCCGCCGAGCACGCCGCCCTGGATCGCGGCGCCGATGGCGACAACTTCGTCGGGGTTCACCGAGCGGTTGGGCTCCTTGCCGAAGAAGGTCTTGACGATCTCCTGGATCTTCGGGATGCGCGTGGACCCACCGACGAGGATCACCTCATCGATATCGCTCGGCTTGAGCCCGGCATCCTTGAGTGCCATCCCCATCGGCGGCATCGTGCGCTGGATCAGGTCCTCGCAGAGCTGCTCGAACTTGGCCCGCGTGAGCGGGAGGTTGAGGTGCTTCGGGCCCGAGGCATCAGCCGTGATGAACGGCAGGTTGATGTCGGTCTGCGTGGTGCTCGACAGCTCCATCTTCGCCTTCTCCGCGGCCTCCTTGAGGCGCTGGAGCGCCATCGGGTCCTTGGACAGGTCGATTCCCTGGTCCTTCTTGAACTCCGCGACGAGCCAGTCGATCAGCTTCTGGTCGAAATCATCGCCGCCGAGGTGGGTGTCGCCATTGGTGCTCTTGACCTCGAAGACGCCGTCGGCGAGTTCGAGGACGGAGATATCGTAGGTACCGCCGCCGAGGTCGAAGACGGCGATCTTCTCGTCCTTCTTCTTCTCGAGGCCGTAGGCGAGAGCCGCCGCGGTGGGCTCGTTGATGATGCGCAGCACTTCGAGGCCGGCGATCTTGCCGGCATCCTTGGTGGCCTGCCGCTGGGAGTCATTGAAGTAGGCCGGGACCGTGATGACCGCCTTGTCCACCGAGTGGCCGAGGTAGTCCTCCGCGGTCTGCTTCATCTTCTGGAGGATCATCGCCGAAATCTCGGGCGGCGTGTACTTCTTGCCCTGGATCTCGACGGCCGCCAGCCCGTTGGCGCCGTCATTGACGGGGTAGGGGACCCGTGAGGCCTCTTCCTTCACTTCGTCGGCGCGGCGGCCCATGAAGCGCTTGATCGAGAAGATGGTCTGCTTGGGGTTGGTGACGGCCTGCCGCTTGGCGACCTGACCCACCAGTCGCTCGCCGTCCTTGGTGAAGGCGACGACGGACGGCGTGGTGCGCGCGCCCTCCGAGTTCGGGATGATCTTGACGTCGATCTTGCCCGTCTGGCTCTGCTCCACGATCGCGACGAAGGAGTTCGTCGTGCCGAGGTCGATTCCGATGATCCGGCCCATGGATGGTGCTCCTTCATTCGGTCTACAGATGTGGTGACGGCTCTAGGGAGGCGTGAGAAGTCTCGGATATGAGTACGTGACCGTCAAGTTTTCTATTCCTACGAGATTACCCTA
>JBBQQJ010000012.1:0-25813 GCA_038216165.1 Gemmatimonadales bacterium
CGGGCGGACCCCCGCGGCGATGCGGGGCGCCTGGGTGACCGTCGATTACACACCGCGGCCACGCTCGACGCCGGCGTCGATACCGAGCAACTGCCGGCGCTCGGCCCCGGCGAGGCGGCCGAGCGCCGTCGAGTCGGGATACTCGCGCAAGTCACGGGTGCTCTGCCAGCCGGTACTGAGGGTCAGCATGCCGAGCGGCTGCCAGTTGATGCTGGCATCGGACCGCCAGAGGTGCTGCAGCGAGGTCACCGGGGCCACGGCAGTGTCGACGAGGCGGCGGATCGGCACGGCGAATGACGTGAACTCCCCTGCCTGGCGCGAGAGCGCCGTGCCGAACCGGAGGGCGCTCGGCAGGAGCGACAGGCTCCCCCGGGCGATCCCCTGCCCACCCTCGCTCTCGCGGAGCCAGCGTGGGAGCGGCCGCACCAGACCGCCGAGTCCGAGGGAGCGCTCGAGGCGGCGGGGATTGAGCTGCCAGACCAGTGCCGTGTTCCAGTTGTTGCTGGTGGCCTCACTGTACTCGGTGACCGACATGCCGTTGGCGAAACTCCCCGTGAGGGTGATCGGGTTGACGAGACCGCGGACGAGGAGCGAGCCATCCTGGCGCGTGCGTCGGAGCGTGAGCGCCATGCTGGTGGCCGTACTCCGTGGGCGGCGGAAGCCATCCAGTTCGTTGGTCTGCAGGTCCGACCCGGTCAGGAGCTCCGGACGCACCGAGGTGCGGGTGTGGGTGACGGTCAGTGGGGCGACCAGCCCAAGGCTCGGCGAGAGGAAGCGGCCGAGCTGCAGCGTGCTCGCTCCGGCGAAGGTGCTGGAACTGCGGTACGACGGCGCCTGACCGATCTGCCGGAACTGGCCGTCGCGCGAGATGTAGCTGAGCGCCACCTCGCCGGCGTCGCCGGCCTGCAGGCGGCCCGAGAGCGCCATCGCCATACCGACCTCGGCAATCGGCGACGACAGCCGGATGTCGTCCACCCAGAGCTCGGTCTCGGCCAGTGGAGGCCCGTCGCTCACGCGGCGGATCCCGGTGGCGAGTTCCTGGACGGCAGCGAGGTTGGGTGGGTTGACCGCCGGGTCGCGCAGGTGGACGAGGTGCCCATCCCGGCAGGCGATCCACGCCTCGGGGTCACCGCCGCAGAGAGCAGCGCCGTTGGGCGGATCGCCGCGGAGGAACGACCCCTCGGCCTCGGTCCGGAGTTGGCGCCACAGTTCGAGATCCACCACCAGCTCGGGCTCCCAGGTTTGGGTGCTCGCTGGTGCCTCGTAGTAATAGAAGTTGCGGTCGTCGGAGCCGACCTTGACGAACGCGCGCAATTGCCGATCGTCCCAGCCCGGTCCGCGACCGCGCGCCCAGACCCGCATCTGTCGGTAGGCGAGCAGGTTCTGGCTCCCCGAGACAAAACGGTTGTACGCCTCGGCCCGCTCCCCGGCGCGCAAGTCCTCCACCACGATCCGCAGCGACTTCTCGTTGACCTGCTGCCCGATGCCTTCGCGGCCGGCCCCGACTTGATTGATGTTGCTGCCCAGGCCCGGCGGCGAGGTGTAGCCGAGTTCGATGTTCTCGGTGGAGATGCTGCTCACCCCCACCCGCCCGCGCGGCTCGCCGAGCGACCCGCTGAGGCCGATGATCGGCCGATCCGCGCGTGCCACCCACGGCGCGCCGACGAGCCGCATGCGGGACAGGGCAAAGCGCACCACCGGGTCGGGCGTGCCGTTGTCGGGCGGGGTGAGCATGGTGAGGCGCAGATGCTTGACGAGCCGGATGTTGGGCTGGCCAATCAGGCGGTCGGGTTCGCGCAGCGGCACCCGATAGAGCGTCCAGCCGGCGAACCGGGTCGAGTCATTCGGATCGCGCGCGCCGGTGACCCCGGTGCGGACGCGGTAGCGTGGGTCGGTGAGATCCACCACATAGCGGAAGGCGTCCTCCCCGGGCCCGCGAGCATTGAGGAGGAGGTCGCCGTCGAGGTCTTCGGTGTCGAGCACGCCGTTCCCCGCGCTGCAGCGCGAGCCGAGGTCGCCCCAGGGGAAGACCTCCACGAGGTTGGTCAGCGTGCGACGGCAGAGCGCCACATCCGCGAACGAGCCGTCGGGCAGCTGGAGCGACGGCCGGTCGCCGAGAATGCCGATGTCGTCGGTCGAGGCGTTGAAGGTGCCCGTGGGCGAGCGCTCGGTGTCGAGTCGGCCCGCCCCGACATACTGGCGTCCAGTGTAGGTGGTGTCCTGTCCGTTGAGCGTGAAGGTGGTCGGGGCGAGGGCGAGGGCATCCTCGCTCACGGTGCCGAGGTCGATCATCACCTGCAGCCGACTGGTGCCGATCGGCCGGGACGCCGACTCGAACACCCAAAATTCGAGGAATTCGTTGCGCGAGAGGTCGACCCCGGTGAGCGACAGCGGCGTCACCATCGAGCGCCAGCGCGGGGCGAAGTCGATGCGGGGCTGCGACCAGCGCGAGCTGTTGTCCCGACCGACCACACCGCCCGCGGTGTCGGCGTGGAAGGTCAGGTACATCACCGTCTCGGGCGTGGCGGTGGCGCTGCCCTGGATGACGATGTTGGTGTCGATGTCGATCGGGCGGAGCTGCAATGCCCCCCCCTGACCGTCCGGGATCAGATTCTGCCAGACGAGCTGCACGGCGTGGGTGGAGTCGAACCCCGCCCCGAAGCCGAACTGCTCCACCCCGTCGGGCTGCGCCGGACGGGAGCCGAGTTGCCAGGCGTTCTCGCGCAGCGAGATGGGGATCCCCTGGTCAGCCTCGAATTCCTCCAGCGTCGCCTCCCCGGACCGGTTCGGGTCGGGGCGCGAGAAGGCGATCTCCGCGTCGAGGTCGAGCCGGGACGGGGCACTCATCCCGCCCGGCAGCATCCGCCCGAGGAACCGGGAGATGCCCGGCATGTTGAAGCGGAAGTCGGCACTCACGCCACCGATCAGCGAGGCCGTGGGCTCGAAGCCCAGCGGCGGCCGGTTGAAGGCGGTGGCCTCGCGCTGGTAGAGCCCGATGAGGTTGATGCCGCCGGCCGCACCAAGCTGCCAGCGGGCGGTGAGGCCGAGAATGCTCGTCGGGGCGACGGCGAAGAACCCACGCTCCTCGAAGCGCGCCGTCAGCGTCGCGCTCCGCCCCCCGAAGAGCCCCTCCGGATCGAGGAACGAGACGATGCCGGTCTGGTAGCCGATCGAATAGTCCAGCCCGCGCACCAGCCGCCGACCCTCGACGAAGAGCTGCTCGGTGCCCTCGCGGATCTGGAGGGCATTGAGGTTGACCGTGGAACGATCCCCCCCCCCGGTCGCCGTGTACTCGAGGCGGAGCTGGAACTTCGAGGATGGCCCCTGGGTGAGGAGCAGGTACTCGGGTGTCCGATAGAGCGAGTCATTGCGCTGGACCGGATCGGGCACGCGGCCGGCGTCGGCGAAGGGCTCCAGCGACGGGAAGAGCACGAAGTGGTCGCGGATCACGTCGGTCGCGTTGGGGTCGCGCGGTCGCGGGAAGAGGCGATTGTCGATGTCGAAGATCGCCTGATCGGTCGGGACCGCCAGCCCGAACAGGGTGAGCCAGGTCGCCACGCCCGCCGGCGGGCGTTCCGAGCGGTTGACCAGCACCGCCACCTGCAGGGAGGCGCGCGCGAGATCGCTGCCGGCCACGCGGTAGGCGTTCCGGATCCCGTGCCGGAAGGTGCCGGCGTCGGGCCCGCGATTCGGTTCCACGATGAGCAGCAGCGAGTCAGCCAGCGCCGGGTTGTTGGCCGCCGGGAAGGTGCCGACCCGCGTCCCGTCCCCGCGCTCGTAGCTGACGGCGAGGAAATCGTTCGGGTCGAG
This sequence comes from Gemmatimonadales bacterium, assembly GCA_038216165.1. Classification (GTDB taxonomy): domain Bacteria; phylum Gemmatimonadota; class Gemmatimonadetes; order Gemmatimonadales; family GWC2-71-9; genus Palsa-1233. Next base: position 3,811 of record JBBQQJ010000012.1, read on the forward strand.
CTTGGTCGCCAGGACGAACCAGAGCCCCGAGGGGTCGAGCCAGTACTGCTCCCCCTGCACCAGCAACTCCCACGCGAGCGGCCCGACCTGTTGCGGCGCGATGCCGGCGAGGTTGACGGCGACGGCCGCGATGCCGCCGAGGTTCGGGTTGGTCCCGACATTGCCCGCCGCCGCGCGGTAGCGGTAGACCCGCACGTTGGTGGGCCGCACCCCCACGGGAATCACGAGATCGCGAATGGTCAGGACGTCAATCTGCGGATAGCCCGGGAGCGTGGTCGGGTCGGCCACCCAGTAGAACCGGCCCGTCTCGTAGTCGAGGTCGCGGGCCAGCCGTTCCTGCTCCTGCACCGTCTGGTCGCCGATGCGGTAGCTCCGCTCGGCCACCACACTCCCCTTCTGGGTGGCGGCGAGGCCGCCCAGCGTGAGGGGCCCGAATTCCACCGACGCGCTGATGCCGAAGTTGTTGGTCGGGATTCCTGCCGTCAGAAAGCGCGAGGGCGGCGGCGCAAACTGGACCGTGCCGATGTCGACGCGCTGCAGCACCTCGTCCTCGAGTCCCTGATAGTAGGCCCGGATGGTGTTGTTGTTCGCGAAATCGCGCTCGGTATCAAGGTCAATGTCGATGCGCAACCGTCGCCCGACGATCCCCGAGGCCTGCAACTGGATGACGTTGTCGACCCGGGGGGGGGTGAATCGCGCCCGGCAGCCGGCCAGCGGGTCCTGCAATTGCGCGGTGGTGCACCGAAGGTTGGCGAAGCGCTCCGTCGACACTTCGAGCCGGATGTTGCCGTCGAGGCGCAGGTCCACCACATCGGCATCCAGCCCGAACATCCCCTCCCGCCGTGGAGCCCCCGGCTCCCCCGCCCCCACCAGGGCATCGGCGAAGGGGGTCCGGCGGTAGAGCCGGTCGAGGAGCCGGGCGTGGCGATCGACCTCGGCCGACGCCAGCGCCCGGACGGTGGCGACGCTGTCAAAGCGTAGCCCCACCCGGACCGGTGAGCGTCGCACCCCGGCCCATGCCGCCCGGAGGGCCGTCGGTGTCTCCAGGTGGAGCAGGGTGTCGAGTGCACCCAGCCCGAGGCCGAGCCGCGCCCGGGGAGAATCGGGGCCGACCTGGGCCGTGAGCGCCGCCCCGAAGGGCATGGCGAGCAGGAGGCCAAGTGCGAGGCGAAAACATCGTGGCGCCGCGAAGCGGGGGATCGGGCGATTACCTTGCAAGGGTTCGGAGGACCTCAAACCTACGCGCCCCCCGGCGCACCCCACAACCGGACGACGATGCGCCTGCTGTCGCGCCACATCCTGCGCACCTTTGTCGCCCCCTTCATTTGGGGGCTGCTGGCGCTCACCGGGCTGCTCCTTCTCAACCAGCTCTCCAACCTGATCAACATCTTCGGGGGGCGCGGACTCGGCTTCGAGGTCATGCTCGAGGCGATCGTCCTCGCGCTCCCCGCCCTGCTGACCCTGACGATGCCGATGGCGGTCCTCGTCGGCACCCTCTACGCCTATACCACCCTCGCCGCCGACCTCGAGATGATGGCGATGTACGCCAACGGCGTCTCGGTCTGGCGCATGGTGCGCCCCACCCTCATCGCCGCAGGGGTGGTGACGGTGCTCAACTTCTTCGTCTTCGATCAACTTGTTCCGATCAGCAACACCCGCTTCCGCACCCTCGGCGCCGACGTGGCCCGCCTCCAGCCCACCCTCGCCTTCCGGCCGATGGAGATGAACCGGCTCCAGCCCACCACCTACGTGCTGCGCGCCGACGACATCGCCGCCGAGGGGGGCCACATGCGCGGAGTGACGATCTGGGATCTCGGGCGCTACGACACCCACCGGGTGATCCATGCCGACAGCGGCCGGATGGCCACCTCCGCAAATGGCGTCGACCTCCTCCTCACGCTGTGGCACGGCGAGGTCGTTGACATCTCGCTGCTCGAGGCCAACAAGCTGGAGCGGACCGCCTTCGCGCAGAACCGGATCCGAATCCGCGACGTCGCCAGCCAGCTCGAGCGTCGCGAGGGACAGGTGGAGCGAGGGGACCGCGAGAAGAGCGGCTGCGAGCTCCTTGACGGGATCAGCTCCGCCAGGTGGGGCCGGGACGACCTCCGCCGGCAGCGCGAGCTGCTCACCCGTCGGGACCTCCGACACCTCGCCAGCCTCCCGGCGCTGCCGCCGCCGTCGATCCCCACGCGCCCGGAGCAGGCGCCGCACTGCGGAGCCTACCGGGACGTGCAGCGGCTGCTGGAGCGCGCCCTCCTCCCCGCCTCGCTCGCGGCGCAGGAACCACGTCCCCCGGCCGCCCAAGCGCCGGTCCAGGCGCCCGAACGCCAGCGGCCCCGCTTCCAGCTCCCCGACAGCCTCCGGTTCACCAAGGAGTCGCTGGCCGCCCAGGAGATGGCGCCGGCGGACCAGGCCGCCGTGGAGTCGCTCCCGGGGCTGGACCCCGGCTTCCTGGTGGACCCGCTGCCCGGTCTGCCGCAGGCCGGCGCCGGGCCGCCGGGCGACGGCCTGGTGAGCTCCGTGAACGAGATCAATGGGATGCGGGCCCAGTCGCGCGACGCCCAGAGCGTGGTGTGGAAGTTCGGCGTCGAGTACCACAAGAAGTTCGCGCTGCCGCTCGCATCATTCTGCTTCGTGCTGGTGGGCGTGGCGCTGGCGCTCAAGTACCCGCGCAGCGGTATCGGGCTCGTCATCGGCGGGTCGCTGGTGATCTTCCTGATGTTCTACATCCTGCTCATTGGGGGTGAGAACCTCGCCGATCGCGGCATCGTGAGCGCGCCGGTGGCGATGTACGCCCCGGTGCTGCTGTTCACGCTGGTCGGCCTCGCCGCGGTGGCCGCGGCCAACCGCGAGATGGGAACGGCGCGGTCGGCCGGCATCCTCGATGCGCTGCGGCAGCTCTTCCAGCGCAGGGGGGGGGACGCCGCGTGAAACTCGGGGGCACGCTCGATCGCTATGTGCTGACGCAGTGGCTGGGGACCTTCCTCCTCTCCACGCTTGGCATCCCCGCCGTGAGCGTCCTGATCAAGCTGTCGGAGACGTTCGGTCCCCTGGCCAGTCGCGACATTCCCGCCCGCGATATCCTGGTCGGCAGTCTGCTGCGGTATCCCGCCGAGATGGCGATGCTCTTCCCGGCCGGGATCCTGTTCGCGACGGTCTTCACCCTCAACGCGATGGGGCGGCACAGCGAGCTGACCGCGACGAAGGCCGGCGGTGTGTCGTTCTATCGGCTCATCACCCCGATGATGGTCCTCGCCGCCCTGGCCGTCCCGGCCAACTTCTACCTGCAGGAGCTCGCGGCCGTCAGCACGTCGCGCCAACTCGAGCTCCACCAGGAGAAGGCCTCGCCGAGGGACCAGGTCCGCTACAGCTTCGCGTTCCAGAACGAGGCCGGCTGGTCGCTCTCCGTGAAGGAGATGCAGCGCGGGCCGCAATTGCTGCTCACCGTGCTCGCCGAGAGCCCGGTGGACACCACCGGCGCCCGCTGGATCGTGGCGGCCGACACCGCCCGCTGGAGTGACAGCACCGGCGCGTGGACCTTCCTTCGCGGTGCCACGCACCTCCTCGCGGCCCACGATACGGTGACCACAGTGACTTTCGATGCGCTCCGGGTGCCGGCGCTCAACGATCCGCCCGCAGCGATGATGGATGCCTGGACCAAGGCCGAGGAGATGCGCGCCCATGAGCTGCGCGACCATCTGGCCCGGCTGCGCCGGTCCGGGGTGCGCCCGGGGCAGATGGCGGTGGATTATCCGCTGCGCTACGCGGTGCCGTTCGCCTGCCTCGTGGTGGCACTCTTCGGCGCCCCACTTGCCCTCACCGCCCCACGTGCCGGCGCCGCCCTCGGCCTCGCCATGGCCCTCGGCACCACGTTGGTGTACCTCACCGGCACCCAGATCATGAAGGCGATCGGCGGCAAGGATCTCGTCGACCCGATCACCGCCGCGTGGTCGATGAACGCCATCTTCCTGGTGCTGGCGGTTGTGCTGATGGTGCGGGCACGCAGCTAGGCGGCGAACAGCGAACGGTCACTGGTCGGTGTTGACCAAGCGCCGCTCACCGCTCACCCAGAGTCCCATGTCGGTCCACAGCGCCCCGCGCACCCACCCGGTGCGGCGCGCCGCAAGATCCAGTTCACGGGCCACCGCACGCGCAACAAGCAGGGCGCCGGGCAGCGCCGGTGCCGCTGCCGGAGTGATCACCACCAATTCGAGACTGCGGGGCGTGAGGTGGACGCGATGAAACGCCATCTTCGGCCAGTCGAGGGCCGTGGAGGCGATGCGCTCGCGGAGCCAGCGCCCGAAGGGCGCCACCTGCTCGCCCTCCACGCGCCGAACGACCGGCGGGGGCGCCCACGGGACAAGCGTGAGACGAACGAGGACGCGGGCCATCGGATCGCTCCAGGTGAGGGGAGCGATCAAGGTGCAGGAGAGCAGTCACCCTCTGGTCAAACAGGCGACGGCACAAATCTCGGCCGGAGACCAACGATTGCTCGCCGTTCTCCGTTCGCTGTTCGCCGTTCGCCGCCTACTGCCGGCGCTTCCACCACATGAACGCGAAGTACGCCGGGATCCCGGAGCCGATCACGGCAAAGGTCACCAGCGTGCCGGAGCGGTCGGTGGCCACCGCGTTCCACATCATGCCGATCGAGGCGAGGAGAAAGATCGCCGGCGTGATCGGGTAGCCCCAGGTGCGGTACGGGCGCGCCACGTCGGGCCGCGTCTGCCGCAGGCGGTACACACCCGCGACCGCGAGGGCATAGAACGGCCACGACCCGATGACGAACTTGTCGGCGAGTGCCCCGAAGTCGTTCTGGAGCACGTAGATCACGCTCACCGTGGCGGCGGCCCAGATCGCCACCGACGGCGTGTTGTACTTCGGCGAGATGCGGGCGAGCCCCTTGAAGAAGAGCCCCCGGTCGGCCATCGCGAACCAGATGCGGGGCCCGGTCATGATTGAGCCGTGGGTCGCGCCAAAGCAGGAGAGCATCACGATGCCGCTGACGATCGCCGCCCCCGCCGCCCCGAAGAGCGGAATCCGCTCGGCCGCCGTCGCCGCCACCAGCGGCACACCCGGCATCTCGGTGATCGGCACCAGATAAAGGTAGGCGGCGTTGATGAGCAGGTAGATCACCACAATGGCCGCGGTCCCGATCAGCAGCCCGCGCGGCATGTTGCGGCCCGGGTCCTTCACCTCACCGCCAATGGCCGCGAGGTTCGACCAGCCGTCGTAGGTCCACATCACCGGAATCAGGGCGGTGAGGAAGGCCGACATCCCCACCGCGGCCATCGTCTCGGTGGTGGTGAAATTGGCGGCCTGCCCGGTGCCGGTGCCGAAGGCGAAGAGGACGATGCCGATCAGCGCGCCATACTTGAGCAGGGTGGTGACGTTCATCAGCTTGGCGGCATAGTTCACCCCCAGCCAATTGAGCAGCGCCACCGATACGATGAGGGTCGCCGCGGCGTACCGGGTGCCCATCGGCGACAGCTCGACGAATCGCCCGAGATACTCCGCGAAGATCGTGGCGATCCCGCCTGCCGCCGAGGCGCGAATCACGGTCAATTCCGCCCAGCCGGCCACGAAGGCCGGGAACGGCCCCCACGCCTCGTGCAGGTAGGGCAGGATCCCACCGCTCCGGGGGTACATCGCCGCGAGCTCGGCGATCGCCAGGGCACCGGTGAGGGTGATCACCCCACCCACCACCCAGACCAGCAGGAAGGCGCTGGGTGAGCCCAGCGACTCGGCAATCCGCGCCGGCACACGAAATATCCCGCTCCCGATGGTGATCCCCACGAGGATCGCCACGGCGCTCCAAAGGCCAAGGGTCCGGGGGAGGCGTTCGTCCGATGACGTCATTCGGAGGGCTCCGGAGCGGGTGAGGGGTGAGGGGTGGGGGGTGCGGGGGAAAAGCACATGGTGCCGTGGTCCCCCGCACCCCTCACCCAAGCGCGGCGCAGCCGCGTCCCCGAGCGAGGGGAATCGTCTTGAGAGGAGCTCCCCGCTCGGCTATCTTCGGGACTTGGAAAAGTGACACTACCAGACCCCAGTTCCTAGGGGTCGAGAGGGTTTGCCCCGATGTCCCAGGTTGTCCGCGACAGCGATGTCGTCGTGAGCGCCCCGTCCCTGGTCGCCGATCTGGTGACGCTGACCAAGCCGCGCATCATCTCGCTGCTGCTCGTCACCACCATCGCCCCGATGTTCATCACCCCGGCAGGCGTCCCCACGCTGGCGCTGGTGGGCTGGGTGACCCTCGCCGGTTACCTGATGGCCGGTGGCGCCAACGCGATCAACATGTGGTTCGACCGCGACATCGACGACCGGATGAGCCGGACCCGGCTCCGCCCGGTCCCCTCCGGACGGATTCCCGCCGGCGCGGCGCTCCTCTTCGGCATCACCCTCGGCGCGGCCGCCTTCACCCTCTTCTGGATGTTCGTCAACCCGATCTCCGCCTGGCTCGCCCTCGGCGGATTGCTGTTCTACGTGCTGATCTACACGATGTGGCTCAAGCGCTCGAGCCCGCAGAACATCGTCATCGGCGGCGCGGCCGGGGCAGTCCCGCCGCTGGTCGGCTGGGCCGCCATGACCGGCTCGGTGGACCTCGGCGCGATGTATCTCTTCGCGATCGTCTTCTACTGGACCCCACCGCACTTCTGGGCACTCGCCCTGAACAAGCAGCGCGACTACGGCAATGCCGGCATCCCGATGATGCCGAACATCCACGGCGTTCCGGAGACCAAGCGGCTGATGCTGCTCTACACGCTGATGCTGATCCCGCTCACGATCATGCCGGCCGTCATCGGGGTGTCGGGGCTCTTTTATGGCGTCGCGGCCACGCTGCTGGGGCTCCGTTTTGTCCAGCTCTGTTGGGCGATCTACCGCGAGGACGGCGTCACGCCGACCACGTGGAAGCTCTACAAGTATTCGCTCTCGTATCTGGCCCTGCTCTTCGTGGCGATGGCGGTCGACCGCTACATGCCCTTCGGCCAGCCCGCCGCGCCGATCCGTTACCTCATTCTCGACACCCCCGGCGAGGTGTTTCCGCTCGGCGAAATCCAGCCCGCCGCCACCACGGATCCGCATGCCGAGCACTAGCCGCTGAGCAGGCGTCTCCCGGCCCCCGGCCAGCTCCTGCGGCTCTGGCCGCGGGTCAAGCCCTACCGGGGCGGCCTCGCCATCGCGACGATTGCGCTGGTACTGTCGTCGGTGCTGGCGCTCGCCTTCCCGCTGGTGGTCAAGTATCTGCTCGATGCGGCGTTCGTTCAGGGCGATCGCGCGGTCCTTGACAAGATCGCCCTCGGGCTGCTGCTGATCTTCGCCACCACCGCCGTCCTCAATTACATCCAGACCTACTGGCTCTCGGCCACCGGCGAACGGGCGGTGGCCGGGCTCCGGCGCGAGCTCTTCGCCAAGCTGCTCTCCATGCCACCCGGTTTTTTTGCCGACCGGCGCACCGGTGAGCTGACCTCCCGGCTCACCGTGGACATCGGCCTGTTGCAGGGGATCCTCTCGCACCAGATCGCCGAGGCGTCGCGGCAGCTCCTCGCACTGGTGGGCGGCGTGGCGATCCTCGCCTACATGCAGCCGGTGCTGATGCTCACCGCGCTCGGGGTGATGCCGGTGGTGGTCGGCTCGGCGATGCTCTTCGGCAAGCGGCTCAAGCGGATGACCACCTCACTCCAGGACGAGGTGGCCGAGTCCACAGCGCTGGCGGAGGAGGCGTTCTCGCAAATCCGGGTGGTGCAGGGCTTCGCGCAGGAGCCGTATGAGCGTGCCCGATACGGGGCGCGCATCTCGCAGGTGATCCAGGTGGCGCTGCACCGGGCGCGCGTGCGGGCGATGTTCTTCGGCGCGATCACTTTCACCACCTTTGCCGGCGTCACGGCGGTGTTGTGGATGGGGGGGCGGCTCGTGCTGGCCGGGTCGCTCACTCCCGGCTCGCTGGTGTCGTTCCTCCTCTACACGGTGAGCATCGCCGCCGCGATCGGGGCGCTGGCCGCCTTCTTCTCGGCCTATCAGGAGGCCGTGGGCGCAGCCAAGCGGGTGTTCGAGCTCCTCGAGACGCCGACCACTGTCGCCGATGCTCCGGACGCCACCGCCCTGCCCCGCCCGGTCCGTGGCGAGGTGGTCTTTGATGAGGTCACTTTCCGCTACCACGCGGACCTGACCAACGGGGGCCCGACGCTCGACCGGGTGTCGTTCCGGATTGCCCCGGGCGAAGTGGTCGCGCTGGTGGGCCCCTCCGGTTCGGGCAAGACCACCATCGCCTCGCTGCTACCGCGCTTCTGGGATGTGGAGTCGGGGGCGATCACCCTCGATGGCCATGACGTGCGCGACCTGCGCCTGGCCGACCTGCGGCGCACCATCGGGGTGGTGCCGCAGGAGCCCGCGCTGTTCAGCGGCAGCGTCGCGGAGAACATCGCCTACGCGCGCCCTGACGCCTCAGAGGAGGAGGTCGAGGCCGCGGCCACGGTGGCGAACGCACACGAGTTCATCACGGCGCTGCCCGAGGGGTACGCCACCCGCGTGGGTGAGCGCGGCGTGAAGCTCACGGGCGGCCAACGGCAGCGCATCGCGATTGCGCGGGCGGTGCTCAAGGACCCGGCCGTATTGATTCTGGACGAGGCGACCAGCGCCCTCGACAACGAGAGCGAGCGTGCGGTGGAGGTGGCGCTGGAACGGCTGCTCGTGGGGCGCAGCACGCTGATCATCGCCCACCGCCTCAGCACGGTGCAGCGGGCCGACCGGCTGATCGTGCTGGAGCGCGGGCGGATCATCGAGGAGGGGACCCATGCCGAGCTATTGCGGCGCGGTGGGGTCTACGCCCGGCTCTTCCAGCTCCAGTTCCGCAGTGACGACGACGTGGCCGCCGCCCTCGAGGTGGCGCGCTGACAGCGAACGGCGGGCAACGACCCACCGCTCGGTTCTCGGTTCACTGTGGTCTGATGCGGTACACCACCACGTAACTCTGCCGTTCCCCGAGGGTGACGCGGATCACCATCCGATCATCGCCCATCGCCGCGACTTCGCCCCCCTCAGGTAGCTGCACCACCAGCCGCCCAACGAGGCGACCATCCAGCTCGAAGCCAATGAGCCGCACCGGGTCAGTTGGGGTGAGCTGCGTTTCCTGGAGCCAGAGCCGCCGGCCTGGCGCGAGATGCATGCGTTCGTAGGGCGCGATGGAGTCCGGCAAGGGCAAGGTCGCGACGACGGAGTCGATCTCGCTGACGCGGCGCACGGAATCGACGTGCCCGGCCCACCGCCGCGCCGCCGCCAAGCGGTACCCCGGGACCAAGGCGTCTCGAAGCGTGTCGGTCACCGCCACCTTGGGCGCATTGATGCGAACGATCGAGCGCAGGATACCCGCACCATCGAATCGTTGGATCGACCAATCCTCGTTGGTGATCACCGCCGCCTGATCCCCCCATCGCACGACGTGAGATCGCGCCCCGAGGTGCGCCGGCAGATCCAGATACTGCACCCCCTGGTCCGTCAGGAGGGGCGCACGCACGATCTCGATCCCCGGCACCATCGTGAGGGTATCGAAACCCGTCTCCGCGGCGCCCGCGCGGACCCGCCCGAGCGGGAGGGCCGCGCGTCGTGCCGGTAACGCCCCCGCGGCCCGGACCGGTCCTCCGACGGTCACGTACCCTGGCCGCAGCAACCAGCTGCCATCCCCAAGGCGCCCTGCCACAGCATAAAAATCCCGCCCATCGCGCAACACGGCGGGTGCCCATCGCGCGATGCCACCGGATGGCGTGATCACCGCAAAGCGATTGTTGGTGATGTCGCTGGCCACCAGCGAATCACCGTGGACGTCGGCGAGAGACAGAAAGAGGCCGAATGGTCCGCCCGAGGAGTCACTGGCGGTGTACCGGGCGATCTCCCGTCCGTCGGAACGGAACGTGACAACCGCTGCCTCCCGCCGGTGAAAGCCTGCCAGTGACCCATCGGCGAGGAGGGTGAACGCGAAGATGCCCGAAACGTCGGTCGGTGCCGTTGCCCGCGGTCCGATGAGCGCCACGGGTGCCGTGGTGTCGATCGTCCACTGCGGCAATGACTGGAGTGCGGTGCCGTTGTGTTCCAGCAACTCCACGCCAGCGGAGTCACGACTCACCGGCCGGAGCATGTCAGGATCGGGAGCGCGGGAGGTGCATGCCAGCAGGAGGACCCCGGCGACCGCGTGCGGACTTGAGCGAAGCATCGAGATCATGCGCGCAAGATACCTTCCCCCGAGGACCGTGGGGATCCCCTTGGCATCACAGGTACCCACAACCAGGTGGCCACCGAACGCACGGCGCCCCCCGCCGAATGCTTTCGGCGAGGGGCGCGTGATCCGACAGATGGAGCGAAGCCTACTGAATCGTGAAGGTCAGCATGCCCGGGTGTTCGTCGAGGAAGAGCGCCGCCACCAGCCACCAGTTACCAGCGGCGAGGTTGGCAGAACCAGTCTCCGGGCGAGCCGCGGTCAGGCGGGCAACGGGGCACGCCGCAAGCGCGTCATCACAGACGGCGAAGTCGAAGTCGCCAACCACACCCGTGCCGTCGGCGGTCCAGTTGAGCGTATAGGTCCGGCTGCCGGTCGACGGCAACACCAGACGGTAGAACTTGTTGCTCCCGCCGAAGCCGAGGACGTCAGCGCCGAAGTTGATCCAGGTGTCCCGCACGGTGAGCGCGACGCCGGGCGCGTTGGCGTTGATCACCAGCGCGCTGCCGTCCGGGTTGGCCCCATTGTACGGCGTGGTGGCCGTCGTGATCGTGGTGGTGGCCGGGATGTTCTGGAGCGGAACCTCGGGCAGGAAGCCGAGGATCACATTCGAGTAGGTCGCCGTGGCGGCATTGATGCCGGCCGGGAAGATGACCTGAGCCGAGAGACTGTCAGGAGCGACCGAGACCGTGATCGCAGTGAAGTCACCGACCCGTACCGCGAGCGTCGGCAGGAACTTGAAGCCGGTTGCGGTGACCGTGCGGGCCACATGCACACCACCAGCGGCAACGACGGCCGGGATCCCGGTCACCGCCGGCACCGTGATCGCGTTGGTCGAGCTCAGCGTCCGAGCAGCCAGCGTCGGGGCGTAGTCGAGCGTCACGCCAGTGACCGTCGCAGCACCCGTCGACCCGGGGCGGGGCAGGAAGGTGATCGACTTGGCGGTCCGGTTGGTGATGATCGGGGCGCCGCCCGTCTCGAAGGCCACCGTCGCGGTGGCGGTGAAGCTCTGGCCTTCCGGTGCCGTGATCGTCACTTCCTCACCCAGGGCCGGCGCGGTGGCCGAAAGCGATGCCCCCATGTTGGTCGGCAACACGTAGACCGTACCGGTGGTGGACATCCCACCCGAGGTCAGGGTGTAGGTGCGCTGGCCGCCGGTCGGGATGTTGGCCGTGACGGTGTACCGCTGCTGGATCTTCACCGCAGGCGGCTCGAGGACGGGGTCCGTCGAGCTCCACTCTGGGCGGTAGGTGGCGTCATAGGTGACGGTCAGGCCGGCACCGACGTTGCTGACGGTGTATTCGGCCGGCACCGACTGGTTGCGATCATTGACCAGGCGCACCAAAACTTCCTTGGTGGCACCGGAGTTGATGAACATCACTTCCGGTGATGCCTGCACGGCCGTCGGGGCGCCGCCGAAGTCGATGCTGTAGTCGTCGGTGCATGCCGTGGCACCGAGTACGACCGCCGCACTTGCTACCCCACGAATCAGTCCCTTCATAGCGCTGCTCCTCACCAGAGTTGAGTAGGTGTCCGGTGACACCGGTTTAATTGCACAAGAGCGTGGGCGAATCCACGGTGGCGCTGGAAAAACGGCAGAACGTCTGGCCAAGGAACGGCTCGATGTTCCGCGTGATCATCTCCGGCGTGACGATTTCTGCCCACCCCGGCTGCCCCGGCTCCTCAAGGTCGTTGGACCGCATGAGGGAGTAGAGGCCGTAACGCGTGCGATCGGCAAAGATATAGAAGCGCATCCGGCCCTGGGTATACCGCCACACCTCGACCGGCGGTGCATTGCCGAGACTCTGCCAACGGTTCCGCTCGTCTGGCGCGCCGTAACGCGCATAGATGCGACCCCGATCAGTCTTCCACCCCGGGCGGGCATTCCGGCCCGCTTCGGCGAACTCCTGATTGGCATACTCCACCGCGTCATAGAACGTGATGCGCGCCTCGTTGGCGTCCGTGGTGGTGTTCAGATCCCGCTTCTGCCAGAACTCGATCAGGAACCGGCGCTTGGCCGAAATGGACAGGCGCCCGTCCCCTGTTGCCTTGTAAACGGCCAGCTCGTTGCCTGGCGCAAGGATCTCCAGGACCGCCGCGGCGGCATCCAGCTCGTCTTCATTCATGTTGGTGAAGTAGACCTCATCCAGCGCCCGCCCGGCATTGCGCATCGCCAGGTCACGCGCCATCGCCGCTTCCAGATTGCCCACCCCGAACTCGGACACCCGCACGACCGTCTTGCCATCGATGGTGACCGCTGCCGCCAACTGGTAGCGCCCCTCGCCCAGGCCATCGAGCGGGAACGCGCCCCGGATCACCCCGCCACCGGCAGGAAGGATCTGGGTGAAGGCCGGCAGGCCGAGGAGCACGATGCCCGAGAGATCCCGGACTTCGAGCTTGGTGGAGGCCGACACCTGCGCCGGCACGTAGGCCTCCATCATGAACGCCAGCAACGGCGTGAGGGCATTGAGGGTCAGTTCCGGCGTGGTCTGGAAGCGCAGGTTGCCCCGTGCCACCTCGCCCGGCGCCGTGACCGTATCCTCACCCTCGGCCACCCGCATCGCCGAGGCGAGCAGGAGGTCGGAGAGCATCGGCGCCTCCCGGAATGCCTCCACCGCGGTTTCCACCGAGGCGGTGCGTCCGGACACGCTGTCCTTCACCGTTACCATGATGATGTACTTGCCCGCGGGCATTGGCGGGAAGGCGAGCGGCTCCAGGCCGTACGCCTCCGGGACCCGGAACTCCGCCGGAGCGCCTGACATCCAGGCCTCCCGGAAGAGGGTGGTCCCACCACCGTCCCGCACCTCGACCGTCGTCTCCCACGCGATCCGGTCGCCGCCGGGTTCGGTGAGGGCATACGGCACCTGGAGCAGGGCCAGCACGCTCGTCAGCTTCGCCTCCGGAGAGAAGAAGCGCACCGCATGCACCGCCAACTTCGGCGGAGCCGGGGCCGGCACAGGGCCGGCACCGAGGGTGGCGAGCGAGAACAGCATGGGCAACAGCATCGTGGTCATCAATCCTTGGGTCTGGACCCTCCCACCATGTGGCGGGAGGGGGCCAACCTTACCAGCCGAGGGACACCGTGAAGAAGTTGGTGTCGCCGAGCAGGCCCATGTTCTTGTAGGCGTAATCGAAGCCGAGGGCGAACGTCGCCGTCTGGTACATCAGGCCGGCGCCGACCGCGAGTCCCTGCAGCTTCTCGTCGTCTTCCTTGTCGACACCCACCCCGAAGAAGTCGGTCTCGTAGGAGTTGGCCGGAGCCGCACTCCACGAGCCGCGCAGGGCGAGGCCGAAGTTGCTGCCGCCGAGGCGGTTCGCCGCGACTTCCGCACCGAAGCCGTAGCCGGCCTTGTTGGAGTTCTGCTGGTTGAACTCGCCCATGAGCGTCGCCCGGTTGTTGCCCGAGGCGATCACGTCATAGGAGAGACCGACGCGGAACGTGGTCGGCAGCGAGAACGGGGTAGTGCGGTACACGGCCGGCTGCAGGTCCTCGGTGATCGGATCCTCACCGGGGAGCTGCTCGCGCGGCGCCACGACACGGATTTTGTCACCATCGTAATTCATCCGCGTGCCAAGGTTGCTGAGCACGAAGGCGAAGCGGACCGGCTTGCCATTCAGATTCGAATGGAAGTGGGTGCCGAAGTCGAGCGCGACGGCCGAGCCCGACACCTGGCCGAGTTGGTCGAAGACGCCCTTGGCCGTGATGCCGACCGAGAAGCGGTCGGAGAAGTTTTGCGCCAGGGTGATGGCGGCGAAGGTCTCCGATACGTCATAGACCTCGCCGGTGCCCTCGGGGTTCTGGACCGTGTACACCGGCTGGTCGCTGAAACCGAAGGTGCCAAGCTGGAAGCCGATGGTGCGGGTGCCGCCACCGAACGGGAAGGCGACCGCGCCCCAGTTGAGCTTCGTCTCGGCGACGTAGTCATACTGGGAAAACTGGGCGCCCGGGCGGGTCATCAAGGCGACCGCGGCCGGGTTGGCGTTGAGGCCGCCGACATCGGTGGCCATGGTGACATAGGACCCGCCCAGCGCGGTGCCTCGGGCATTGGCCCCGAGGAGCAGGAACTCGGCCGTGGTGGTGCCGTAGGCCGTGTTGTCGGCGTTGTCCTGCTGGGCGGCGGCGACCATCGGCGCGAGGCCGACGAGCGCTGCTGCCGACAGGGCGAGCCGAGGCGAAATGAAGCGATGCATGCGTCTCTCTCCTGAAGGGGCGGGTGGAGCCCGAAGACCCCACCAACCCGACGTCGGGGACTAGTTCGCGTAATTGACGATGGTCATGCGGCCGACGGTGGTTTCACCGTTTTCCGCCGTGACGTGATAGAAATACACCCCGCTGGCGACGAACTGGTTGTTCCGATTCCGGACGTCCCAGGTCAGTTCGCCGTTGAACGATCCCGTCTCGTGCTTCAGGATCCGGACGAGGACGCCACTCGTGCTGTAGACCCGGATCGTCGCCTGCGCAGGCAGGTTGACGAACTTGATCTGCTTGCTCACGGTGGTCGCCTCGAAGGCGCTGGTGACGTAGTACGGATCCGGCACCGTGTGCACCTTCGCGAGCGTGGAGTCGGTGGAGGCGAACACCTCGTTCGAGACGTCGAACGAGAAGCCGACGCTCGCTCCGAGGACATTGAACGGCCGCGGCTGGTTCTGCGTCGTGTAGACGTAGGGGAACCGGGTCGTCGGATTCGCGCGGCCAAGGCCGCCCGAGATCGCGCCGACATACGTCCGCAGCGTCCACTGCGTGCCAGCAGCTGGCAGTGCGCCGTCCAGTTCCATCAGGTATGAGTTCCCCTTGATGTAGAAGAGGAAGCCCGGACCCATCGCCGGCGACGTGCGCTGATCGATGTAGCTGCCGACGCTGTTGCCAGCGGCGCGCGCAGCATACGTCACCGCGAACGGCACGGCCGTCTCGGAGAGCTGCGCCGCCGGAGCGGTGCAGCTCAGGCCTGCCGGGTTGAGCGTCCGGAGCGGCTCCACACAACCGATGTCGCTGGCCGTGATTTCAAGCCGGAGGTCCTGGTACCCCGCGACCTGCGTGGC
The DNA here is from genome assembly GCA_038216165.1 of Gemmatimonadales bacterium. Taxonomy (GTDB): domain Bacteria; phylum Gemmatimonadota; class Gemmatimonadetes; order Gemmatimonadales; family GWC2-71-9; genus Palsa-1233. The sequence continues at coordinate 19,055 of JBBQQJ010000012.1, forward strand.
ATTGGAGTTCAAGATGCCCCAGGTCGGGCCGAGGCGCGGCGAGAACGGCACCACCGCGTCGTGGGTCAGGTCGATGACCGAATCCACCTTGCCGGCCTCACCCCAGTAGACCCGGAAGTCGCCGGCGGAGAAGAAGTGGTTCAGGATCGCCTCAACATCGCGCCACGCCGACGTGTAGTCGTCGTAGGAGCGGGCCTGGAAGATCGTCTTCACCCCGGGCAGTTCGCCGGAGTTGTTGAAGTCAACGCGATCGAGCAAGGTGTTGAAGCGGTCCGGGTTGGTCGCGTTCGGATCATTCTTGGTCTCGTTGGCGCCGGCGAACCACCGGCCACCGTTGTAACCGCAGGCCGTGGCGTCGGAGAAACCCGCCGCGTGGTTGACACAACCACGAGGTGACACGTTGGCATAATAGCCACCGGGCCAGCTCGCCGCGTAGGCACCGCTGATCCCGAACGCACCACCCGTCGGCGCGTTGTACCGCGCGGCCAAGGCCGGGTCAGCCTCCAGCGCAGGGAACGAGCCCCCACTGCTGCCCGAAGCGGTCGTACCGCTCTGTACGCGCCGCTCGGTGATCTTGGTGGTGCCGAGGGGCGAGTCTAGGGAGATGTAGTAGTCCGCCGTGGCACTCGAGGCGCCCGCGAACGACACCACCTTGATCGAGTCAAGCGAGTACGAGACACTACCCGAGCCGACCAGAAGCTCCTTGACGAAGGCGGTCAGCGAGACCGAGGCGCCATTGGAAGGGGGGGCCCGCTTGGTGAACTTGCCGGTGGTCGGATCAAGCGTCTGGGCCGTGTTGTCCGTCAACAGGCCGTTCCGCCCGAAGACGCCCGACTGGGTCTGCGCCTCGTTCGAGTAGTTGCCGGCCGAGGAGCGCGGCGAGGTGCGCTTGGTGATCCGCGCCGACTCCAGCGAGGTGTTGCCCGCGCCGGTGGAGGTGACGGAGTTGACGTCGAACGCGGTGACGGCATAGAAATAGGTCAGGCCGTTGCGGACGTCGTTGTCCACAAAGACGAACGGCACACCGCTGTTGGTGAGCGCCGGGAAGCCACTATTCTGCCCGGTGACGGCGGTGTCGGTGACCAGATTGATCACGTCCCCGGTGGCGAGCAGCGTCCGGTCGCCGAAGCGCACCTGCACGAAGTTCTCGCCGATGTTGTAGCTCCGGAACAGCGTAGACGGCTGGCCCTGCACCACCGGCGAGAAGAAGCCGCTGCACGTGGTGGTCAGGTTGAGTTCCGGCGCGCACCGTGCGCCGATGGCATCCGAGACCACCTGACCGCGATAGTCGCGGAAGGTGGTGCCGGAGTAGTCGTACTGCGCCACCAGGCGGAGCGAGGTCGGGGTATCGGCCCGGCCCTTGTAGATCCGGTAGCCCTCGACATCGAAGTTCCGGTAGTTCGGGTCATACAGGAGGTTCGGCACCGGGGCACCGCCGCCGGCCGGCACGGTCGTCGCCTGTGAGGCCACCTCGAAGAACGGGTCGCCGCCGGTCTCCGCGGCAGACGGCCGCCAGAGCACGGTGACCTGCCCGTTGCCCGGGATCAGGAAGAAGTCCGGCGCGTCCGGCGCGAAGGGGAGCAGGAACTTCCCCTCGAAGATCGTCTGCGCTGTGAGCGACTTGCCGTACAGCGAGCCGGGCACGACGGTGAACTCGGCCTGTTCGACGATACCGTCCTGGTTGGCATCGCTGTAACCACGGAAGCCGGCGATCGAGTCGACCCGGTTGGCACCCTGCGAGAGCGCCGTCACGTCAGAGAGGCGGAGCGGATCGCCCGGACCGACGCGCGTGCCACCGGTGTAGCCCGGAATCTGGACCGGGGCGGCGTGGACATAGGCAATGACGATCGAACCCGCATCGCCGGCCGGGAGCGAGAGGCCAGTGGACGACTGCAGCAGACGGACGTCGGCCGGGTTGCCCTGGGTGACGAAGCAGATCCTGCTCACCAGCGGGTCGCCCTGATTGCAATTCACGCCGTCGGCAGGAGTGATCGTGCCGGACAGGTACTTGTAGAGACGCACCGCCGAGTTCGGGTCGGGGAAGGCGCCACCGTTGGTCGTGTTGGAGTAAAGCTGAATCTCACCCGGACCGGTGGGCGACTTGAGGTACTTCATGCCGACGAAGCCGGAACCCGCAAAGAACGGGGCGCCGAAGATCGTGGGCGAGAAGGTCCAGCCGGCCGCACGCGGGAAGTCGGCGTGGTAGGCGTACCCCATCGCGAACGGCAGGTTCACCGACGAGTAGTTCACGCCGGCAGAGTTCGTGACGTCCGGATCGGCCGCGAAGGCGGCGTAAAACGGATCGATCGTGTAGCCCTCGGCGGGGAGATTCACGTTGAACGTGGCGTTGTTCTGCGCGTGAAACTGGTTGGCCGCCTGGATGAGCAGCTCCCGCATGCCCGGGCGATATGCTGCGTAGGCCGCCGGGTTGGTCGTGGTGATGTTGTAGAAGGTGATCACCAGATAGAGGATGTCCTCGTTACCGGACGGATAGTTCCACCCGAGCACACGGTACTCAGCCAGAATGCCGAGCGGGTGCGGACGGGCGGCGTTCAGCCCCGGGTCGAACTCCGAGCTCAGCCACCAGACGTCACCCTGGGAGGCCGAGAGCCGGCCGCGCAGGAGTGGGTCGTAGATCTCCTCGGAGAAGTCACCCTGCGGCACGAAGGCCGCCTGCGGCCAGTTGGCCACGTCCACCGGGCTGTTCGAGTTGTACAGCTCGGAGAACGGGGTGCCGTGCTGGCGACCGCCGGAGGCGTCGAAGAACATGCCGCCAGTGGTATCGCCGGCCCACGGGTTGTTGGGCTTGGTACCCTGAATGATGCCGGCCACTTGCAGGCCGGAATTGAACATGTACTGGTTGCCGGTGCCCTTGGGCCAGAACCCGCCACCGATGGTGGAGGAGTTGAGCGAGTCGACGCCGACCTCACCCTTGGTGTTCAGGCCGTAGTAGAGCCGGTTGATCGTGATGGCGCCGAGATTGCCGGCGAACAGACGGTACTTGCCGTCGGTCGGGCGCTTGGCGCCCGGCTCCGGACCGGCCGACGCCGTGGTGGGCGTCATGGTGAGCACTGCCAGCGCCAGCGACAGCGCGCCGATCAGGGCCCTCTTACCACGCAGAGCATGCATTGCGACCTCGCGAGTATGGATGCGGTCGTCCGCGGCGGGGAACCGGGCAGAAGCCCGGCCCACCGTCGTGGTCAGATCATCGATCAGAAATTGACTTCCATGCCGAGACGGACGCGCCGTCCGGTTCCCGCGAAGCGGGAGATATGGAAGGTGTTGATCCGGGCAAGATCCGAGGCCCGGCGCTGCTCTTCGAGGGTGTAGATGCCATCGCCATCGCCATGGCGCTGTTCACCCTTGCGGAAGAAGTAGCAGGTCGGCGGCGACGGATTGCCACCGGTGGTCCGCCAGGAAGCACACTCGGCATCGCTGTTCGGCAGGTCGATCGAGCCGTCCGGAAGCCGGAGGCCGTTAAAGCTGCTGTTGATCGCGAAGCTGGTCGAGTCAGCGCGCCACAGATTGTCCCGGAACCGCTGGTTATCGGTGGTGCCGGTCTGCGAGAAGACGTTCAGCACGTTCTCGATGTTGAAGACGTTCCGGGCGTCGGCATACGCGGTCAGGTCGAGGCCGCCGAGACGGAAGCCCTTGGTGAGGCGCAGGTCGACGTTCTTGAACGACGGCCGACGGGTGGCGTTGAAGTCGCCGCCCAGGGTATTGCAGACGCCGCCCGAGGTGACCGCAAGGTCGTCATCGAGCGAGGCATCACAGCGGGTGTACGGCGTGCCCGAGGAGTACCGGGCGGTGCCGGTGAGGTTCATCCGGTTCATGATCGCGCCGACCAGCGAGCCGCGCTGGAAGTCCGCCGGGAAATTGAAGGCGAACTGCGCGGTGATGTTGTGCGGGCGGGAGAAGCCGACCGGCTGCGCGGCCTGCGGTGGCGGTGCGGCATTGCCGGTGACCGCCGAGGTGATGCGCGACCCGAAGTTGATGTAGGAGTACGGGTCGGAACCGGTGCTGCGGGCGTCCTGATACGAGTACGCAATCACGCCGTTGAAGATGTTGCCGATCCGGCGATCGATGCGCATGTCCAGACCACGCGTGTTGCCGAAGTCCTGGTTCGTGGTCAGGCGGAGGTCCACCCGGCTGTTCTGGCGGGGATCGATCACGCCGATGAGGCGACCGGCCGCGTTGGCCAGGTTGTCCTTGTTGTACACCGTGACGTCGAGCACCATGTCGTCGCTGAAGGCATGCGAGACGCCGAACTCGAACTGGATCGTCTTGCCGAAGTCGAGGTCGGTGCCGTAGTTGTTGTTCGTGTTGGTGATCGAGAGGTCGGTGTTCGACCCGCGGAGCACCACCGAGTAGTCCGGCGACTGCACCTTCTGGTCGTACGACAGCCGGAAGTTCGTCCGCTCGGTCACCGGGAAGGCGACCTGGATGCGCGGCGAGAGGTAGTTATGGCTGGTGTACGGCGTGAGCAGATTGCTCAGGTCGTCCGGATTGAAGTCGGGGTGCGATGAGATCCGTGGGAAATCCGCCCACTTGTCCGCACCGACGTCGAAGTAGTCGTAGCTCAACCCGGCCACGAGGACGACGTCCCCGAGGTCGAGACGATCCTCGACAAAGAAGTTGTACGACGTCGGACGGGCGAGATAGATGTCGCCGAAGAACTGGGCAGTGGACCCGACGTTGTAGGTCCCCAGCTCGGAGTCGACGTACTGGCCGCCGATCTTGATGCGGTTGTAGCGGTCGACCTGCCAGTCGAGGTTGCCTCGGGCGATCAAACGGTTCTCGGACGCCGTGTTGAGCGTGCCCGGTGCGCCGCCGTAGCCGCCGACGCTGCCGGGGTTGCCCACAGAGCCGCCAAAGCCGGGCTGACCCAGGTACTGCTGCGTCTGGAAGCGATCGTACAGCGTGATCGGATTCTCGACCGCCTGGGTGCGGAAGTTGTTGATCAGCTCGTCATTGACCGGGAAATCGTCGAAGCCGAGCTGGTAGTCGAAGCCCTTGAGCAGGAAGCCGCCGAACGGATTGCGGGTGCTCTCCTCGGACTCCGGCGTCAGCACCGAGTTGATGGAGCGGTCCCACTGGTACGACAGGTAGGCATCAAACGCGAGGGCGTTGGATGACGACCGTGACAGCACCTGGTTCCAGTTCAGGATCGCGACGTTGTTCGTGTTGGTCGTCGCCCCCGTGGCGTCCGTGCCGCGCTGGCCGCGGTTCAGGTTGCGCGAACCGATGAACGAGAGCGCGAGTCGCGAACCCTGACCGAACGAGTAGTTCAGCTTGCTGGTGAGCTGGACACTCGAGTTCGGCGAGTACGTCGTCCGATTCTGGAGGCAATCAAAACCGTAGTTGTTCCGGATCTCCTCGGTGGCGGCGCCAGCCACCCACGGGGCATCGCAGTCACCGGTCAGCACGGCATAGTTGTAGACCGGGAGTCGGACGGAGTCGGACGTGGCGCTGGTGGTCCGGGCGATCGTGTAGGTGGTGTCCACCCCGACCGGCACCCAGGTGGGTGTCTCCCAGCCCCGGTACCCCGCGTTGCCGCTCCGGGTCCCCTCGAGCACACCGCCCACGAAGAACGTCAGGTCCTTCATGACCGGGCCACCGAGTGAGGCCTGAATCCGGTTGAACGCGCTGGAGTTGCGCAGCCCCGAGAATTCGTCGGTCTCGTAGCCGACGTTGCCCGAAAAGCGCTGACCACCGGTCCGGGTCGTGATCGCGATCACGCCACCCTGCGCGTTGCCGAACTCCGCCGAGGAGGCGCCGGTCGTGATCGAGGCATCCTCGAACGCGTTGGTGCCGATCTGCAGCGTCGGCAGCGCACGGCCACCACCACCACCACGGTTACCCGACTGGACCGGGACACCGTCGATGTAGGTGTTGTTCTCGTCCGGCCGGCCACCGCGCACCGACAGCGAGGTGCCGCTGGTGTTGGCCATGACGCCCGGCTGCAGCGCGAAGACGGCGCCCAGACGGTCGACCGGGAGATTGTCCGTGAAGTCACCGTCGACCAGCTGCTTCGAGGTGACCTTGTCGCGCGGTACCAGCGCGTTGTTCGCGCCGACAACCGTGATTTCCTGGAGCTCCACATTGGTCGGCTCGAGCGTGCGATCCAGGGTGATCGTCTGGCCCGAGATGATGCGCTGGCCGTCGACCCGCACGGCCTTGTAGCCGATGTAGGCGAAGCGGACGTTGTAGACACCGGCCGGCACGTTGTTGAAGAAGTAGTAACCCTGCGCGTTGGCCGTGGTGGCGAACGCTGTTCCTTCGATCACGATTTGCGCGTTGGCGATCGGCTGTTGATTCGGATCGAAAACGCGTCCCTCGAGCTTACCGGTGGCGCCCTGGGCTGCCAGCGCCGAAGCGCCGAGGCCGGTCACCACCGCCGCCAGCGCGATTGCTCGCGCCACGCGGGCGAGGGCCCTTACACAACTCTGATTCATCGAACAGTCCTCCGAAGGCGAGATGCACGGGAAAAGCCGCTCCTTCGTACTGACCCCCGGTACCGGGCGGCACCGATCGGTCTCCTGCTGTGTGCCGCGCGGGACGCGGCGTCCATCTGGATCCTGCTGTGATGCGGCACCCGCGCTTGCGGGGGACACACCGGGACGCCGCGAACGACGTCGGGGGGCCAGCCACCAGGGCCAGCCAGAAAATCCTGAATTGTGCGCTACGGAAATGCCGGCGATTCGCCGGGACGACAGAATATGAACCCCCCGAAAGCCAGTGTCAAGCACCGGTCACAGA
>JBBQQJ010000013.1:0-25085 GCA_038216165.1 Gemmatimonadales bacterium
CGGAGCTATTGTGTACGGTGAGGCGGCGCTGGGCGAGCGCTGGGACCAGGTCGTCGCGATCCTCGGTGGGGTCAACCGTGCGGCGGGGATCGGGGCCGTGCTGCTGGTGGTGGCGATCGCCGTCTGGGGGGGGCGGCAGTATCGGCGGCACCGCCGCTACCGGGACATTGTGGCGCGGCGGTCGGCGCGATGAGCATCGCCGATCCGGACGGCTCCGTCGCCGCGGCCTTTCATCTCCCGGCGTTTCGTGATCATGCCTCCCTGGAAGTCGGGCACAGCCCGCACACGATTGCCGCCTACCAGCGCGACCTCGCCCGGTTGCTCGACTTCTGCATCAGCCGCGGCGTGCGCGACCCGGTCGCGATCGACACGAAGCTCCTGCGCGACTTTGTCTTCCTGCTCAAGGACCTCGGACTCAGCGGTGCAACCATTCGCCGGCACGTGAGCGCGGTGCGCACCTGGTTCGGTTTCCTCGCAGCCGAAGGGCTCGTCACCAGGGACCCGAGTGATCGGCTTGAGACGCCCAAGAAGTGGCGGACGCTGCCGGAGACACTCTCGGTCGCGGAGGCCGATCGGCTGCTCGAATCGCCGACGCTGGATGATGCATTGGCGTGGCGGGACCGCGCCCTGCTGGAACTGGCCTACGGCGCGGGGCTCCGGGTCTCGGAGCTCTGCGACATGGCGCTGCCCGACCTCCTCCTCCAGGATGGGCTCGTGCGCGCCTTCGGCAAGGGGAGCAAGGAACGCCTGGTGCCGGTGGGCCGCACCGTGGTGTCCACCCTTGCCACGTATCTCGCGACCCTGCGTCCGACACTCGATCGGGGCACCTCCCGAAACCGCCTGCTGCTGAACGCTCGCGGCAACCCACTCTCGCGGGTGGGTGCCTGGGGCATCGTGAAGAAGCATGCCGAGCGGGCGGGCATCACCAAGACGGTGACGCCGCACACGTTGCGGCATTCCTTTGCGACGCACCTGTTGGAGGGGGGGGCAGATCTGCGCGCGGTGCAGGAGATGCTGGGGCACGTCGACCTGGCCACCACGCAGATCTACACCCACGTGGACCGGGACTTCCTCCGGACCGTGCACCGGAAGTTCCACCCGCGGGGGTAGTGCCACCGATCGCGCCCGAGACATGCCGAGCAGGTGCCGGAGAAGGCACACGCGGCGGGGCGCAATCGACAGGTGCGGACGGCGTGTGGGGCGGTGTGCTAGTCGCGACGGATGGAGCGGGAGAAGGCCACGATTTCAAGGCGGGAACGAAGCTCCAGCGTCTTCAGCACATTGTGGACGTGACTCTTGACCGTGTGCACTGCGATGTGCAGCCGGCTCGCGATTTCCTTGTTGCTCAGGCCCTCACCGAGCAGGTTGACAACCTCCTGCTGCCGCGGGGTCAGGCGGACGGCACACTCCTGCGACGCCGTGCGGACCGGGGGCGTACTGGCGATCTCGGTAAACAGTGATGCGATCAGTGCGTCGGGCAGGACCTGGTCCGCGCCGGCCACGGCGCGGATAGTGGTGACGAGTACCTCGAGGGAGGCGTCCTTCATGACGAACCCCGACGCGCCGGCCCGGACGTAGGCGGCAACATCGTCCTGCACCGGCAGCAGGCCGATGATGACCACCTTGGCTTCGGGCACCTCGCCGTGGATCGTGGCAGTCACGCCCAGGCTATCGTGATCTTCGAGGTCGACGTCGAGGAGGACAACGTCCGGGTTGCCTTCCCGGATTGCCCCGATGGCCTCATCGACATCCGCCGAGGCGGCCAGCACGGTGAACCCAGATTCGGTCGTGATCAAGGCGGCAAGGCCTTCACGCAATAGGCGATTGTCCTCGATGAGTACCAGCGCGACGGGATTGGGGTCAGGGGTCCCGTCGGCCCGGGCAGCGGCCGCGGGCGGCACAGGAGGCGTGCTATCGTGTTCCGTGACCATAGCAGGAACTCCGTGCGGGGGGGACGGCACCGCGGGAGGCCCCTCCGTGGTGACGTTTCACGCACCGAGTCTACTGGCCCGGGGGTATGCGCCGCAAGGCGATGGCATCGGCCCGCCCTGGCGGGACGCGTCCCCCTACGGCGCCTTGGTACCCAGCGCCAGCTCAACTGCCGCCAGCAGCTCCGGCACGGTGAAGGGCTTCTGCAGCAGCGGGCCCGGCACACCCGGGTAGCTGTCAGCGGTCAGGACCGTCGCCGAGTACCCCGACATGAAGACCAGTGGGAGGGCAGGCCAGCGCCGATGCACCTGCTCCGCCAGCTCGGTCCCGCTGATCCCCGGCATCATGAGGTCGGTCAGCACCAGGTCCGGAGTCACTTGGTGCCCGATCAGGTCGAGCGCCTGCGCGCCATGCGCTGCCTGCAACACCCGGTATCCCGCGCCTTGGAGCATCCGGGCCGTACTCGCCCGCAGGCCGGGCTCGTCGTCCACCACCAGCACCAAGGCCCCCGATGGCATGATCGGCTCGACCACCGGAGGCGGGGCCGGATCGTCCGTGCGATCCTCCGCCGGCACGCGGACCGGTAGGTACAGGCTGAATGTGCTGCCGTGGCCCGCCACGCTCTTCACCGTGATGTAGCAGTGGTTCTGGGTCAGGATCCCGAGAGTCGCCGCCAGCCCGAGCCCGGTGCCCTGACCCAGCTCCTTGGTCGTGAAGAAAGGCTCGAAGATCCGGTGCAGCGTCGCGGTGTCCATGCCTCCACCGGTGTCGCGTACCTCGACGACCGCATAGCGTCCGGCCGGGATCATCCCGACCACCGCGTCCAGCGGCACCTCGAGGTCGGTCGGCGCCGTGGTGATCGTGAGGACTCCCCCGGGGGACATCGCCGCCGTAGCGTTCAGGGTGAGGTTGACCAGGACCTGCACCAGTTGGTCCGGATCCACCCAGGCATACAGCGCGGCGCTGCCGTGCACCTGGAGCCGCTGTCCCTGGCCCATGATCCGACGCAGCATCGGCTCGGCGTCGCGCACCGCCGCGAGAAGATCGACCGTTGCGGGCCGATGGACCGCCCGCCGGCCGTAGGCGAGCAACTGCGCCGTCACCGTCGCGGCCCGGCTGGCCGCCTGCACGATCTGGCGTAGGTCCGGCAGGCACTCGGCCGGCAACCTCGGATCATCGATCAGCACGGCGCCGAAGCCCAGGACGATCTGCAGCATGTTGTTCACTTCGTGCGCCACCCCGCCCGCCAGCGCGCCAACCGTTTCCATGCGCTGCGCCTGCTGCAGCCGCTCTTCCATGATCCCGGCAGTCCGCTCAGTGGCGAGGCGGTCGCTGATGTCGCGGATGACCAGCAGTACCGATGGGCGGCCCTGACCCATGAAGGCCACCGCCCGGACCTCCACCGGCAAATCCACCCCATCGAGGCGGTGCAGCGTGTCGCGGATCGGCTCAGCGATGGCCAGGACTCCGGAGGCCGAACGCAGTTGCCCCTCAATCGCCTTCAAGTAGGGAGGGTCGAGCAGGGAATCAACCTGCCGCGTCAGGAGCTGCTCGGGGCGGGAAGCTCCGGCCAGATCGGCGGCAGCGCGGTTGGCCATCACGACCTCGCCCGAGGAGTGCACCAGAATGCCATCCGGCGTGAGTTCCACCAGCCGATCGAACCATTCATCGCCGGGCAGGGCTGCCCCTGTATTGGCACGTGCAGCCGTGGCGATCATGAATCGGGTGGGCTGGTGGCGGGCAGGAAGCGGGACCCCGACTTGGTCACATACTCCAGTCGCACCAGTCGGTCCAGGAGTCCCGGCATTTGGTCAGGGTCCAGTCCCGTGGTCCGCGCAATCTCGGGTAACGTCGTCGGACCCGAGGTGGTGATGGCTTCCAGGACCTGCGTCTCGGTCATGGTGAGCCCAGGAAACGCTTCCAGCGGTGCCCGAAGCTGGCGGGTCGGCGTACCCGAGGCGACGGCGTCGTAGTGGCGCATCGTTTCCCGCAACTGGACCCCCGTTGCCGTGATCTCGTAGGCCCGGAAGTCCCGGCTGTGCTGGCTACCCCGCATCTTCACCAGGACCAGGACCGTACGGAGCTGCCCCTCGATCTCCACATAGCGCAGGCTGATGATGTCGTCCGTGAGGAACGAGACCTGGTAGCCGGTGAACCGCAGCGCGCCCGCTCCGTTCTCCCCAACGACCTCGACCGTGGAGAAGACCGTGACGCCGAGCGCCGTCAGCGCGCCGATCAAGCGATAGAGGGACTCCCGGAAATCCTCCCGGAAACCCGGCGCCAGCGCAATCTCGAATCCCGAGAGCGAATCGATCACCACCCGGGTGGCCCCGATGGCCGCCACCGCGACCCGGATCTCGTCCAAGGTCTCGTCGACGGAAAGGTCAAGCGGGCGAAGGTAGATGATCCGCAGCCGGTCGTCCGTGAGCGCAGCGCGCAGGTCAACGTCCACGGTCCGGGCGCGATCGAGATACGCCTCGGGGTGCTCCTCGAAGATGACGATGACCGCGGTCTCGTCAGCCTGCAGCCCGGCCGCGACGAACCGCATCGCGAACGTGGTCTTGCCGGTACCGGTGGGCCCGGCGAGGACCAGCGAATCACCTGCCGGTATGCCGCCACCCATCATGGCATCAAGGCCGGCAATGCCGGTGGAGAGCCGGGTGAGGCCGCGGCTGCGCACATCGCCGAAACGGGTCGGGATGCGGGGGAACACCTGGATCCCAGCCTCGCCGAGGCGGATCGTGTGCAGGCCGGGTATGGGAGCGGTCCCGCGCGACTTCACCACCTGAAATTGGCGCACCACCGAGTTGCGATGGGTGGCCTGGGAGAGCCAGAAGATTCCATCCGCCACGGTAAAGACGGGGTCGCGCAGTTCCTGATCCGGGTACTCCCCAATCAGCAGGGTGGTGATCTCCCAGGTGGCCAGGTGCACTGCGAGGCGCTGGACGAATTGCTCAACGTAGCCCTCGGGTGCCTCGGCGGCCTTGACGAGGGAACGGTAGGAGTCCACCACCATGATGGAGGGACCGAGGCGCTCCACCTCCTGGGTAATGCGGAACAGCATCGCGTCGAGGTCACCGGTGAGGGCCTCCTCGCTCAGGTTGAGAAAATGCACGCTCGACCCGACCTTGGACGCATCAAAGAATCTGAACAGCTGCTGGTAGCGCAGCATTTTGACCGAGGGTTCCCCGAGCATCGTGATGAACAGCCCGGGGCGTTCGGGGGTGGCGATCCCGAACATGCACTGCATGGCCAAAGTGGTCTTGCCGCTGCCAGGGGTGCCCGCGATGAGATTGAAGGAGTAGGCCGGCAATCCTCCACCGAGTACCTCATTCAGGCCGGGCACGCCGGTGTCGAGCATCGTCAGCGACGACGCCGGCAGGCTTCGGGGGGAGGGCTTCTTAGGCATCGGTACCTCGTGCGAGGGGCCGCTCCGCCTCACCCTGTTCGGCGCAGGATAGGGTGAGGAGGTGCCCAGCCATCTGGTGCCCTACCATGAGGCCGAGCAGGTCCACCATGGTCGCGAGCAGGGCGACGACCGCGCTATCCAGTGCGGCGGGCCCGTTTGGAGTCTCTGTGGCAACAGGCCGTCCGGCATCCCGGGCCATCGAGTTGATCGATTCGATCGCCGGGTGCCGCGCCCGCATGATGTGGAGTGTCCTGCTGAGGAGTTCATCGTAACCAGGCGGGCCGATCCAGCGGCTCAGTCCAGCGCGTACCTGCACCCCCAACCGTTCTGCCGCGTCGGCTCTCGCCTCCGGCGTCCGGACCTCGAGCGTGGCCTGGCTCCACAATCGCTGGCCAATCGCGGTACCGGACGCGCCGAGCGAGGACTCCGCATCCTCGCTTCCGACGGACGTGGTGGATGGGCTGCGAGTCGACAATCGGGCAACCTCGCCTAGGTCGGGAGTCAGAAAGTGCACCAGGCGGAAGTGTACCGGCGCACCTGCGCCCGAACAATCAATCGTTTGGACGGCACGAGGGACCGGCTCCAAGGATGGAGGCGTGGCCTGTCGGGGTGCTTTCGAGACCTTTCGGGCGCCAATCGCGCCCGGCTATCCCGCCACCGGCTACCTGGACCGGGTGAGGTAGGAGTTGTCGTCGTCGGCGGGGCGCTCGGCCTTGGCACGCCGGCCGGCGAAGGCCCGTCGCTCGTCGAAATGGTCGCTTCCGTAGAAGTCGTCCGTATGCTCCGTGCTCCCGGTGCGGCCCGCCGCGGCGCCATAGCGCTCAAGCAGGAGCACTTCGTAGTCACGGGTCACGTCGCCGTGCGTGTACGGCGGCAACGCCGCGATGTCGGCGGTGCGGAGCGGGAGGAGGACGTCGTCCTCGTCGTCGTCGAGCCGGGCCGAGCCGATCGGAGCCAGTGCGTGCCGGTGGTCCTTGTCAGCCGCGAACTCGCTCTCGAGCTCTACCACGATGTAGCGCACCTGCAACGTCGCGGTATCGACCAGCAGGTCATCGACGTCGCCGAGCTTCTGCCCATCCGCCGTCTTGACATCCCAGCCACGAATGTCGGGCTCGCCATCGGCGACCTTGAAGTCATCCATGTCACTGAGCCGCGCGAGCTGTCCGGCGGTGGCATCGGCCCGGCTGCCCGTCGCTGCTGTCCGACGCGTGTCGTCTGGTGTGTTGCGCATGTCGTCCTCCGGTGTGTCACAAAGGGTCAGGACGGTGCGTCCTGTGGATCTCGCTCGTGTAGTGTCAGGCGTGTCGCGTCATGGATCGCTTGATGGGACCCCGCTCACCCTCAGACCGGGGTCATCGAGCGCAACGCCGCGGCCGTCTGTTCGAAGAAGCGCCGCACGTTCGCAATCTGGTCGAGCAGCGGCACGGTTGGCCGGATCGACTCGGCCATCCCCCGCAGCTCGGCAACCGCCGTCTGTGAGATGTCCCTACCCCCCTGCCGCATCTGCTCCATCAGATCCGCCGTGATCAGGAACGCCTCACGTGCATGGCGCGCGTGCTCCGTTGACTGCGGGTTCGCCTGCAGCGAGTCGGCCAACGCGCGCATGGTCGCCAGTCGGGGAGCGACGTCGCCCGAGGAGACCGTCCCGGCATCGCGCTCGCGCTCGTGGATCGCATCAAATGTCGCGACCAGGCGCTGCATTCCGGTACTCGTGTACGCATGCGCGAGCCCGGCGTCGTCCGTGGTCGCCTGCGAGTCGGCAAATTGCAGGAAGGCGGTCACTGCTGACGGGGTGCCGTCGTCGCCAGAGAACGCGTCAGACGTCGCGACCACGGCCGTTTCCGCCAGCCCGCTCGTCTCGGGCTCATCCGCTGCGGCGAAGATGACCCAGAGGACCAGCGCCAGCACAATGAGACCACCGATGATCCACGGCCAGACGTTGGTTTCCTTTCGCTCGACGTGAAGCTCTGCCATTGCCATTCTCCTTGGGGTTGGCCCGGCGCCGTACCAGCAGGATTGCGTGATACCGCCCCGGATGCCGTCAGCAGCGCAGCGTGCCCACGGTCAGGGGTGTTGCATGGTGGACTCGCGTCATCACTGCCGAAGGGTACCGGGGCACCAGCGTCCCAACAATCGGTCGTTGGACGGTGTGAGGAACCGGCTCCAAGGATGGAGGTGTGGAGGGCGCCACTCGCGTGTGCGAGCATGTCCCATGCCGTTCGTCCCATTGGTGCACCACCTCATCAGCATTCATCGCACCCGTGTTCGGGCCCTGTCAGGGCACCAGCAACTCTGAGGCGTGCTCATTCTTTCACCAGGACCACCGCATGGCCGCTACACTCTTCTCGCCATTGGCACTGGGGAACCTGCGCCTCCCCAACCGCATCGTGATGGCACCTCTGACCCGCAATCGTGCCAATCTTGATGGCGACACACCCAGCGCCATGCATGCCGACTATTACTCCCAACGCGCCGGCGCCGGATTGATCATCACCGAAGGCACGCAAATATCCGCCGAGGCGAAGGGATATTTTCGCACGCCCGGCATCTACACGCACGCGCAGACGGAAGCCTGGAAAGCCGTCACCGCCGCCGTGCATGAAAAGGGTGGACGCATCTTCGTGCAGCTCTGGCATGTCGGTCGCATCTCTCATACCTCCCTGCAACCGGACGGTCAGTCACCGGTGGCGCCCTCTCCCATTGTGGCAGAGGCACAGACCTTCACCGCCACCGGTTTTGCGGCCACGTCGCCGCCTCGTGCCCTGAGAACCGATGAGGTGCCACGACTGGTCCACGACTATGTGGTGGCCGCCCAATGCGCCAAGGAGGCGGGGTTTGATGGCGCGGAACTTCACGCGGCCAATGGCTACCTGCTCGACCAGTTTTTTCGGTCGTCCTCCAACCACCGCACGGACCAGTATGGCGGCTCCGTCGAGAACCGGACGCGGATCCTGAAGGAGGTCCTCGACGGCTTGACCTCGGTCTGGTCGCCCAAGCAACTCGGTGTCCGTTTCAGTCCGTTCTCGCACGCCGGTGGCGCAGAGCCGCAGCATCCCGTCGAGACCTATCTCCATGCCATCGGTCATGCCGAGGCGGCCGGGTTGGCCTACATCCACCTCGTGGAAGGCGAGACCGGTGGCGAGCGCACGATGGAGGCCGACGACCTGGCCCAACTGCGCGGGGCATTCAGTGGCGCCTACATGGCCAACAACGGCTACGACCGGACGATGGCCATCAATGCGGTTGCCGAGGGCAGGGCGGATCTCGTCTGCTTCGGCCGACCGTACATTGCCAATCCCGACCTTGCCGAGCGCCTGGCCGCCGATGTGACGCTCGCCGCGCCCGATCACAGCACCTTCTACGGTGGCGACCGGACCGGCTACACCGACTATCCATTCACCAATCACTGCGGCGCTCAGCCATTGGCCGCAGCAGAGGGCCTATCAGCATGAAGACGTATGCATTTGGCACGACAAAGAAGAGCGCGTCCTTGACGCCGGTATCATTCGACCGTCCCGACGTCCGCAGCGGAGAACTCGAGATCAGCATCACCCATTGCGGGGTCTGCCATTCCGATCTCCATCAGGCTCGCGACGATTGGGGCAACACCGTCTACCCATGCGTGCCGGGCCACGAGATTGTCGGTATCGTCTCCCGGATCGGCGCTGGTGTGTCGACCTTCGCCACCGGTGACATCGTGGGCGTCGGCTGCATGGTGAACAGCTGCCAGACCTGCGAGGCGTGCCAGCGGGGCGACGAACAGTACTGCGCCGGCCCCAAGGGCTGCACCTTCACATACAACGGCCCGGCGAAGCCGGACGGCACGACGTCCTATGGTGGCTATTCCACCGGTATCATCGTACGTGAGGAATTCGTCGTCAGGATCCCGGACGTCATCTCCCCCGCCGAAGCTGCACCGATTCTCTGCGCTGGCGTCACCACCTACTCCCCCATGAAACACTGGGGCCTCACAGCCGGGCAGACACTCGGCGTGGCAGGCATCGGTGGCCTGGGCCACATGGCCGTGCAGATTGGCGCCGCGCTGGGCGCGAAGGTGGTGGCGCTGACCACCAGCCCGGACAAGGCAGACGCAGCGAAGGCACTCGGTGCCAGCCAGGTCATCGACATGTCGGATGAGGCCGCCGTCACGGCTGCGGCACAATCGCTGGACATGATGATCAACACCATCCCGTACGAACACGACATCACCCCGTACCTGGGCCTGATCCAGCCCAACGGCGTGCTGGCGATGATCGGGAACTTCATCACCGTGCCGGCGTTTGTACCCGCGCCAATGGTCTTTCATCGCCTGACGCTGGCCGGGTCCTTGATTGGCAGCGTGGCGGAAACGCGCGAGGTGCTCGCCCTCTGTGCCAAGCACCATATCCGACCGCTGATTGAGATGGTCGACATCGGCGATATCGATGCTGCCTGGTCACGGATGCAGGATGAAGATGTCCGCTTTCGTCAGGTCATCGATATGGCGAGCCTCACAGCATTGAGCAGCGGCAGCGATACCACGTTTGCCGCCCTCGATGCCCCCACACGCGGCGACGTTGTTGGCAAGATCGTGCGATGACGCCACCACTGACCCGACAACCACATACAGGCCACCCATGACCGCTCTACTCGCAACCATCAATCCCGCGTCCGGCGAGACCATCAATACGTACGAGTTGATGTCCGATGCTGTCGCATCGCGGGTGGTCGAGAATTGCCACATCGCGTTTCTCGACTGGCGTCACCAGTCGCTCGAGCATCGCGGGACGATCATCACGGCCATCGGGGAGGAATTGCGCAACCGCAAGGATGCGCTGGCCCTGCTCATGACCCATGAGATGGGCAAACTCCTGACCCAGAGCCACCACGAGATTGACCTCTGCGCCGCGATCTGTGACTACACCGCAGCAACCGCGAAGGAGCACCTCACCACAGAGAAGCGTGATCTCGGCGATGGCAAGTACGGATTGATCTCCCATGAACCGATCGGTGTCATCTACGGCATCCAGCCCTGGAACTATCCCGCCTATCAGGTCGTCCGGTATTCCATCGCCAATCTGATGGCCGGCAACGGTGTCCTGCTGCGGCATGCGGAATCGGTCACCGGCACCGGGCTGATGCTCGAAGCGATCTATCGCGCGGCGGGACTCCCGGCAGAGCTCTTTTCGGTGTTGCTGATTGATCATGACCAATCGGCCGCCATCATCAAGCACAAACGCGTGCGCGGCGTGACCCTGACCGGCAGCCCAGCCGCCGGGCGGATCGTGGGTCAGCAGGCGGCGGCAGCGCTGAAGAAGACCGTGCTCGAACTCGGCTCGAATGACGCCTACATCGTCCTGGAAGACGCTGACCTGGCGAAGGCGGTCGCCATCTGCGTCCAGGGCCGGACGTACAACAATGGCGAGACATGCATCGCCGCCAAGCGGTTCATCGTAGTGGATGCGGTGTACAACCAATTCCGCGATGCATTCGTCGCGGCCATGAAAGCCGTGACGATGGGTGATCCGATGTCCGACGGGTCGCACATCGGCCCGATGGCACGGGAGGACATACGCGAGCACCTCCACAAGCAAGTCGAGGAAAGCGTGGCGAAAGGGGCCACACTCCTGTGCGGCGGGCACATTCCTGACCGCGCCGGCTTCTACTACCCCGCGACGGTGCTCGCCGAGGTGACCCCTGGTCAACCGGCCTACGACGCAGAACTGTTCGGCCCGGTCGCCTCCCTGATTCGCGCCGTCGACGCGACAGACGCCATGCGCATTGCCAATGACAGCCTGTACGGCCTGGGGGGCGGTATTTTGACGGCGGACCCGGCGAAGGCGGTCGAACTGGCCACCAAGCATTTCGACACCGGCATGGTCTTCATCAACGGCTTTGGCCTCGCCACCCCCCAGATGCCTTTCGGAGGGGTCAAGGACTCTGGCTATGGACGCGAACACGGCGGGTACGGCGTTCGGGAGTTTGTGAATACGAAAGCCGTCTTGGTCATGGGGTGACCCGAGTGTGTCTTGGCACAGGGGTGCCCGCCGTCCGGTAAGGGCCGCTGCCTGGCGGCCAGCCCGTGAGGGAGCGTCGGGCTACGTGTCTTCCGGCATGCTCGGCGTCGCGGCGCTCCCGGCCAACAGCCCGCCATCCAGAACCAGCGCGGCGCCCTCCTCATCGCGAATGTCGGTCGACCAGACCGCTGCGCCTTCCGCCTGCAGGGCCGACACCAGGGCCAGCCCGATGCCGCCGAGCGCGCCCGTGGCCAGGGTGATCTTGTCGTCAAGCCGGCCCACGTGGTACCTCCAAGGAAAGTTCGCGAGACCGCGCGACGGGCCCCAGCGCCATCAGTGACACTGCGGCCCGCCCGCTGTATCGTCGCAGGACTCAGGGGCCTGTGACGGCCCGGTCGAACCGGATGCCGCGCGCACGACCCTGATTGAGCAGGAGCCCCGTCACCTTCTCTGACGCATCTCGGGTGAATTGCAGGCTCAGGCCGGCGCCGAGGAATTCGTCCACCCCGACGGCACGCAGCGACCGGGCCGAGGCGTTGCGGAGGGTGAGATCAAGGATCGTGTCCGCCGCCAGGTGAATCTCGGCCACTGCCATTGCCAGCGTCGAGGGGTCCGCGTCCGAACGGTTGCAGAGCACTGCCACCCCATACCGCTGCTCGGGAAACCGCAGGAACTCGGCGCGGTACCCACCCCATGACCCCCCGTGGAAGACGGTGGCCAGCCCGCGATGCTCGCCATGCATCAGGGCGAGCGCGTAGTTGAGCACTTCACCGTTCGCCAGCTGCCCGCGTGTCAGGAGCGCGTCGCGCATCGCCGGGCCACCGACGCGGGTGGTCCGGAAATTCTCGTCCCAGTGCAGCAGATCCTCCACCGTGGTGAACACTGCCCCATCGCCCAGTTGGAGCCACCGGGGCATGTCCGTCCGGTAGCCGGAGTCGCGGGGTTCATACCCGAGGGCACGGTCCGTGATCACGTCATCGTAGCTGTCGAGGTAGGCCGTGTGGGTCATGCCCAGCGGTGCGAAGATCCGGTCGCGCGCCTCCTCCCGGAGCGACCGGCCGGCGGTGCGCTCGACGTCGAGCGACAGGAGGAAGGAGCCGGAGTTGCTGTAAAGGTGCTCGTCGCCCGGGGCAAAGTTGAGGGCGCGCTGCCGCACGAGCATCTGCAGCGCATCATCGGGTGTTGTCACATCGTCATACCGCATGCCAGCGAGCCGCAGCAGACCGATGTAGTCACGCAGGCCGCTGGTGTGGTGGAGCAGGTGCCGCAGGGTGATGGGCCGGTCGTACACCGGCAACTCCGGGAGGAAGCGCCGCACGTCGTCATCAAGCGAGAGCTTGCCCTCCTGCTCGAGGAGCAGGATTGTGGCGGCCGTGAACTGCTTGGACGTCGAACCGATGTCGAACACCGTCGCGGGCGAGGTGGACACCCGGCGCTCGAGATCGGCAAGGCCATAGCCGCGTGCATACAGGATCCGGCCGTCGCGGTAGACCCCCACGGCGCACCCTGGTGCGTCGGAGTGATCGTAGGCGGCGAAGACCTCGTCAACGCGGACGTCCGGGACAGGCTGCTGTGCCTGGACAGCGGCCGTCGGCATCCACAGTGGCATCAACAGGAGGATATGGGACTTCAGCATCTGACCGTCGCTTCTCGGGGTATGGGTCGGTGGGCGTGACGAACGTGGTGGCGCTCAGCCGCCGGAGTATGTGATCCGCTTCAGAGTGTTACCCATCTCCCTGGTCTCTCTGGTGCCTATCGCATCCACTGCTCACTTCGAGAACGCCCGGGAACAGACGTGACCTTGGAATACGGTGCGCACTTCGGCCTGGCCACTCTGCAGGCGATACACCGCTTTTGTCGTCTCCGTGGTCATTGCTGTCTCCTGATTTCCCAAAAGTTGACGCCGTGGGGCTCGACTCGCCAAAGGGCTGACGAAACGCGACTGGTACCGGCCGCTCGAACAGCAATCCGCACGCAGGCGGTGCCCCGGAGCGCCCGGGCGCACTGACCGGGCGGCGTCGATCGCAGCCGCCGGTCCCCCTATCTTTCCCCCATGCTCCTCGTCCTCGACAACTACGACTCGTTCACCTGGAATCTGGTCCAGTACTTCGGGGAACTCGGCGCCCTCCCCGAGGTGGTGCGGAATGACCAGCTCACCCCCGCCGATGCCATCGCCCGCGGACCACGCGCGATCGTCATCTCGCCCGGCCCCTGTACCCCGCGGGAGGCCGGCATCTCCGTGCCGCTGATCCGGGCGGCCGCCGACGCCGGGATCCCGCTCCTCGGCGTGTGTCTTGGGCACCAGGCCATCGGGGAAGCCTTCGGAGCCGAGGTGGTGCGCGCCGACCGCCTGATGCACGGCAAGACCAGCGAGGTGGTGCACGACGGGACCGACCTGTTCAGCACCCTGCCGTCGCCACTGCCGGTCATGCGCTACCACTCCCTCGTGATCCGACCCTCCAGCGTGCCAGCCGAGCTCGCCGTGACGGCCTGGACCCGCGATCGTGCCCCGGGAGAGGAGATCATGGCGGTGCGCCACCGGGACGCGCCGGTGTGGGGCGTGCAGTTCCATCCCGAATCGGTTGCCACGCCCGCCGGGAAGGGGATGCTGGACAACTTCCTGCGGCTCGCGGCAATCGTTCCGTAATCGGTTACCTGTCAAGCGTTTAGGTCCGGCTTTTTCCACACGGCACGACTTTTGACAGGATGGGCGTAACCGCATAGCTTACATCGTGCCTGTCTTGATTGTCGTGCCCGCCCGCGTCGGCTCGACGCGCCTCCCCAGAAAACCGCTCCAGCCACTGGCCGGCGCCCCGATGATCGCCCGCGTCTACCAGCGCGCACTCACGGTGGGCGGCATCGATCGTGTCGTGGTGGCCACCGACAGTCCCGAGATCGCCGATGCCCTCGCACCCTATGGTGCCGAGGTGGTCATGACCGGCAGCCATCATGAGAGCGGCACCGATCGCGTGGCCGAGGTGGCGGGCCTCCCGGCCTTCGGAGGCTATGACATTGTGGTGAACCTTCAGGGGGACGAGCCCTTCATGCCGCCGGCCGCGGTGGCCGGCGCAGTGGCTCGGGTCCAGGGCGGTGATCCGATCGGGACCGCCGCCGCGCCGCTCGACCCGATGCTGCGTGACGATCCGGCGCGCGTGAAGGTGGTCTGCGATGCCCATGGGCGGGCGCTCTATTTTTCCCGGGCCGCGATCCCCTTCGTGCGCGAGGCTGCCGACCTCGCCGTGGCGACGTGGTGGCAGCACCTCGGCGTCTACGCATATCGCGCCGACGTGTTACGGCAGGTGACGGCGCTGCCGCCCACCCGCCTGGAGCAACTGGAGCGTCTCGAACAGCTCCGCGCCCTCGATGCCGGTCTTGCGATCGGTGTTGCCTTCCTGGATCACCCGGCGCTGCCGGGGATCGACACTCCCGACGACCTTGCTGCCGCGGAAGCGCGGTGGCCCGATTTCGCCGAGGCCCTTCGATGACGACTGCCGTCCGCAACACCAAGTTCATCTTCGTCACCGGGGGCGTGGTGTCGTCGCTCGGCAAGGGCATCGCCGCCGCATCGCTGGGGCGGTTGTTGGTGGAGCGCGGCCTCGCGGTCACCATGCTGAAGTTCGATCCCTACATCAACATCGACCCGGGCACGATGTCGCCGTTCCAGCACGGCGAGGTGTTCGTGACCGACGATGGGGCGGAGACGGACCTCGACCTGGGCCATTACGAGCGGTTCATCGATCGGGCGCTGTCGCAGCAGAACAACGTGACCACGGGGCGGATTTACCAGACCGTGATCAGCAAGGAGCGCCGGGGAGAGTACAACGGCGGCACGGTGCAGGTGGTACCGCACATCACCGACGAGATCAAGTCGGCGCTCCGGCGCGCGGGGCCAGGGCACGACGTCGTCCTCGTGGAAATCGGTGGCACCGTTGGCGACATCGAGTCGTTGCCGTTCCTCGAGGCGATCCGGCAGTTCCGCCAGGACGTCGGGCGCGAGAACGCCCTCTTCGTCCACCTGACACTGGTCCCGTGGATCGCCGCGGCCGGTGAGCTCAAGACCAAGCCGACCCAGCACTCCGTGCGCGACCTGATGCAGGTCGGGATCCAGCCTGACCTGCTCATCTGCCGCAGCGAGCGCCCCCTCGGGGCCGAGATCAAGCGGAAGATCGCGCTGTTCTGCAACGTCGATTTCTCGGCCGTGATCGAGAGCCCCGATGTGCGCAGCATCTACGAACTCCCCCTGCGCTTCTTCGAGCAGGGTTTCGATCGCGAGGTCTGCGCCCGCCTTGGCCTCGAGACGCGTGAGCCGGACCTCAGCCCGTGGCGGGCGATGGTGCAGCGCATCCTGGCACCGCGCGGCCGCGTCCGCATCGCGGTGGTGGGCAAGTACACCGAGCTGCATGATGCCTACAAGTCGGTGGGCGAGTCGCTGCTCCACGGCGGCATCGCGCACGAGGTCGGCGTCGATATCGACTGGCTCTCGAGCGACCGGTTCACCTCAGCCGACGTCGCCGGCGAGATCCTGTCCGAGTACGACGGTCTGCTCGTGCCCGGCGGCTTCGGGGTGCGCGGGATCGAGGGGATGATCGAGGCCATCCACTGGGCCCGCACCCATCAGTTGCCGTTCTTTGGTATCTGCCTCGGACTCCAGGTCGCGATCATCGAGTTCGCCCGGCACGTCTGCGGGATGGTGGGTACCACGTCCACCGAGTTCGCGCCGGAATGTCCGGACCCGGTGATCGCCCTGATGGCCTCGCAACGCGACGTGAAGGACCTGGGTGGCACCATGCGCCTTGGCGCCTACTCGGCCCGCCTGCGTCCCGGGTCCCGCGCGGCCGAGGCCTACGGCACCACCGAGATCAGCGAGCGGCACCGGCATCGGTGGGAGGTCAACAACGCCTACCGCGACGTGCTGGCCGAGCATGGCCTCCGTCTCTCCGGCCAGTCGCCCGACGGCGGCCTGGTGGAGATGATCGAGTTCCCGGAACACCCCTGGTTCGTGGGGTGCCAGTTCCACCCCGAACTCAAGTCGCGGCCCACCCGCCCGCACCCACTCTTCACCGCGTTCATCGGGGCTGCGGTGGCGCGACGGTTCGGGACCACCGATGCCGCCGCGCGCCCGGCACAGGCCACGGCCACCGCGTGAGCGGCTTCGCCTTCGGCCCCGGGCCATTCCTGATCGCGGGACCGTGCGTGATCGAGTCCGATGACGTGATGCACCGCGTCGCGGACGCGTTGGCCACCATGGGCGACCGGCACGGCCTCGCGATCTGCTTCAAGGCATCGTGGGACAAGGCAAACCGGGCCCGTGCCGACGCACCGCGCGGGCCGGGGATGGATGCCGGGTTGCGAGCGCTGGAGCGTGTCCGCGCGGCCAGCGGGCTCCCCATCCTCACGGACATTCATGAGGCCGATCAGGCTGCGCCAGCGGCCGAGGTGGTGGACGTCCTGCAGATCCCCGCCTTCCTGTGCCGGCAGACCGACCTGCTGATCGCCGCCGGGCGGACCGGCACGCCGGTCAATGTGAAGAAGGGGCAGTGGATGGCGGCCGATGCAATGGCCGGCGCCCTCGACAAGGTGCGCGGGGGCGGCAGCGAGTCTGTAGCGGTGACCGAACGCGGGACGTTCTTCGGCTACGGTGACCTCACTGTCGATTTCCGCAATGTGCCGCGGCTGCGGGCGGCCACCAAGGCGCCGGTGATCTATGACGCCACGCACAGCGTGCAGCAACCGGGGCAGGGCGCCGGCGGGATGAGTGGCGGGTTGCGCGAATTCATTCCGACCCTGCTGGGTGCCGCCGCCGCCGCGGGCGTGGACGGGTTTTTTCTCGAGACGCACCCCGAGCCGTCGCAGGCGCTGTCGGACGCCGCCACCCAGTGGCCGCTCGATCGACTCGATGCCCTGCTCGGTCGCACGATGGCGATCTGGCACGCCGCCCGGGAGACGACCGATGTTTGACTTCGGCGCGGCGCGACGCGTCCGTCTCCTCGGCTTTGATGTCGATGGCGTGCATACCGACAATGCGGTGTTCATCGGTGCGGTGGGTGGCCAGCGCGTCGAATTCAAGCGGTTCGACATCCAGGACGGCTTGGGCTATGCCCTGCTGCGGGGCACCGGGATTGACGTGGCATGGATCAGCGGACGCGAGTCGGAGGCCACGCTGCTGCGGGGTGCCGAGCTCGGGATCGCCGATGTCCTCCAGGTCTCGGCGCAGGCCAAGGTACCGGCCATCGAGGCCCTCCTCGCCGAGAAGGGCCTGACCTGGGCCGACATGGCGTTCGTCGGCGACGACCTGGCCGACCTTCCCGTGCTTGAGCGCGTGGGGCTCCCGATCGCGGTCGCCAACGCGATCGACGAGGTGAAGCAGGTCGCCCGCCACGTCACCGTCGCCGCCGGTGGTCATGGGGCCGTGCGCGAGGTGATCACCCGCCTGCTGCAGAGTCGCGGCGAATACGAGGGCGCGCTTGCGCGCTACCTCGGTCGCGAGGTCGCGGCAGAGTGAGCGACGCGCTCGCGACCGGGCGTCGGGCGATGCGTCTCGAGGGCGAGGCGGTGCTTGCCGTGGGCAATCGCCTCGATGCGGGCTTCACGGAAGCCGTCGCGCTGCTGGCCGCTGCCGGTCGGGTGGTGGTGAGCGGCATCGGCAAGTCGGGGATGATCGCCCAGAAGATCGCGGCCACGCTCACCTCCACCGGCACCCCCGCCACCTATCTCCACCCGATCGAGTCACTGCACGGCGATCTCGGCCTCGTCTCGCGCGACTGCGCCGCGATCATCCTGAGCAAGAGTGGCGAGACCGATGAACTCGCCGGCTTGCTCGCCGCCTTGGCGCGCTTGCAGGTGCCGGTGGTCGCCATCACCGGGGGCGCGACGAGTACGCTGGCGCGCGCTGCACGGGTGACGCTGGACGCCGCCATCGCGGAGGAGGCGTGCCCGCACGATCTCGCCCCGACAACCAGCACCACCGTGGCACTGGCGCTGGGGGATGCCCTTGCGGTGGCCCTCTTGGAGCACAAGGGCTTTCGGCGCGAGGACTTTGCTGCGCTGCATCCCGGCGGTCGCCTCGGACGCCGTTTGCTGCTGCGGGTGCGCGATGTCATGGTGCCACCGGACCACCGCCTCCCGGCGTCGGCAAGCATGCGCGACGTGGTCGTGGTGCTGGCCCACGGGCGGGGGATCGCGCCGATCACCGAGGGGGAGCGCCTCGTCGGCGTGATCACGGCCGGAGACCTCACCCGGCTGGTGGAACGACAGGGCGACTACCTCGAGTGCACGGCCGCTGACGTGATGACGCAGACGCCACGCACGATGTCGGCCGATGACCTCGCCGCAGCGGCTGTGGGACAGATGGAACGCCAGGCGATTGTGGCGGCCCCGGTGCTCGATGGGGCGGGGCAGTTGGTGGGCATCGTCCACCTCCATGATCTCCTGCGGGCGGGGGCGGCATGACCATTCACCGCCACCTGCTCCTGCTGCTCATTGCGGTCACGGCCTGCACCGCGCAGGGGATCGCACCGAAGCGCGCCGCATCGAGCGACACGTCCGACTATGTCATGGACTCGATGCACACGATCGTCACCCGTGACGGCATCAGGACCAGTGAGATCGCCGCCGACACCGCCTGGATCTACCAGGCGCGGCAGCTCGCCGACCTCAAGGGCGTACAGATGACGTTCTACGAGCCCAACGGGGCAGTCTCATCGGTCGTGACCTCGGAGACCGGCGTCTACCAGATGCGCGACGGCACCCTCGACGCGCGAGGCAACGTCATCGCGACCACGCCGGGCGGACGCGTCCTGAAGACCGAACGCCTCATCTTCGACCGGATCGCCAACCAGATCCGCTCCGATACCGCCTATACCTTCACCTCCCCCAGTGGCGACGGTTCGGGCATGGGCTTCATCACCGACCCCGACTTCCGGCGCTTGCAGACCTCGCGCGCCCGGGGCCGGCAACGTGGTCCCGGCATCGTGCTGCCGGGCCAGACGCCGGATGCGCCCCGGTGACCGGCCGCCTCCTTGCCGCACTTGCGCTCCTGGGGCTCGCAGCCCCCCTGCTCGGGGCACAGTCCCCCAAGCCCCGACGCTGCAACATCGTCCTGCTGCGCTCCGACCGCGACCTCGTGCGAGACGTGCCGATTCCCGGCAACGAGAACATCTTTGCCGGCGGTGATGTCCAGCTCCGCTGTGCGCAACAGCCGGTGTTTCTTGGCGGCGACTCGCTCGCATCCTTCAGTGGGGACGTCGTCCAGCTCATCACCCGGGCGTACTACCGGGACGAAGACGTGCACATCACCGCCGATACCCTGATGTACACACGACTGGACGAGAAGCTGCAGGCCCGGGGCAACGTGGTCGCCACCAACCGGACCAACGGCAGCACGCTGACGGGGCCATGGGTGGATCACTACCGTGCCGTGGTGGGCATCCGCGATTCCGCCGAGACCACGGCCTTGCAACGGCCCACGCTGCGCTACGCCGTGCCCCGTGCCGCGGGCGACAGCGTCGACCCGGCGCCGTACGTGATCGAAGCCGACCGGCTGCGTGCCCAGGGCTCCTCCCGCATGGAGGGATGGGGCGGCGTGGTGATCACCCGCGATTCCCTCCGCGGGCTCGGTGATTCGGTCCTGTACCTCACGGGCGTCACCCGGATGGCGATCCTCCGCGGCGAGCTGGCGCAATTGCATCGCCGTGGCACAGACTCCTTCACCGTCATCGGTCGCGAGGTCCAGCTCGGCCTCGACGGTGGAGCGGACGACCTCGATGCGGTGCGCGCCTATGGTGAAGGCCGGGTGACCAACGGGGCATCCGACATCATCGCCGACTCGGTGGCGCTGGCCTTCACGGAGGGGAAGCTCGCGCAGACCCTGGCGTGGGACCGCGACGCGCTTGCGCAGGTGCTCGCCGAAGGGTACGACATTCGTGGCGACTCGATCGCCGTCGATACGCCGGGCGAGCGGCTGCGGGAGTTGCGGGTGTTCCAACGCGGGATGCTCCGCAGCCCGCTGAGCGAGGCCATGCCACCCGACAGCACCCTGGTGCCGCCCGCGGACACCCTCGCCCCGGCGCGTGACACGACCGCCGCCGACTCGATGGCCGCGGAGGCCCCGATTCGCGACCAGATGACCGGCAACCGGATCACCGCGCGCTTTGTCGATGTCGATTCCGCGGGCACCCTCCTCACGCGGTTGGTGGATATCGTGGCCACGGGCGATGCCACCTCGCTGTATGCACGCGAGGTGATGCGTGATGGCCGCCTCGAGCCCACCATCAATTACACCCGGGCCGACACGATCATCGTGCTGATGAAGACCGGCGATTCCACCGGCGTGGCCGAGGTCCGCGCCTTCCGGGGTCGCGAGCCGGTCGATGGGGTCCAGCTCGAGCGCGCCTCGATGCAACGCGTCCGCCCGGCGACGCCGCCGGCTGCGGCGCGGCCCGAGGAGGGGCCATGAGCGTCCTGCGCGCGGAAGGACTCCGAAAGAGCTACGGGCGGCGCACCGTGGTCAACGACGTGGCCCTCGATCTGGCCCAGGGCGAGATCGTCGGCCTCCTCGGTCCCAACGGGGCGGGGAAGACGACCACTTTCTACCTGATCACCGGCCTGATCCGTCCCGATCGCGGCCGGATCTTCCTCGATCAGCAGAACATCACCAAGGAGCCGATGTATCGCCGGGCGCGTGCCGGTATCGGCTACCTGGCGCAGGAGCCGTCGATCTTTCGCCGCATGACCGTCGAGCAGAACGTCCTGGCGATTCTCGAGACGCTCCCGCTCGACAAGGCCGCGCGGATGGCGCGCCTCGATGCGATGCTGGAGGAGCTGGGCCTCACGCCGCTGCGGACCGCACGCGCCTACACCCTCAGCGGCGGCGAGCGCCGCCGGCTCGAGATCACCCGGGCGCTCGCGACCAGCCCGAAGTTCATGCTGCTCGATGAGCCCTTCGCCGGGGTCGACCCGATCGCCGTGCACGACATCCAGACCATTGTCGCATCGCTGCGGGATCGCGGCATCGGCGTGCTGATCACCGACCACAACGTGGAACAGACCCTCGAGATCGTCGACCGCGCCTACATCATGCACGAGGGCGCGGTGAAGGCCGCCGGCTCGGTGCGCGAATTGGTCTGGAATGACCGGGTGGCGGAGTTGTATCTTGGCCCGACCCTCACCGCCCGCCTCCGAGCGCGCATGGAGCAGCCCGCGTGAAGACTGGACTGCATCAGCAGACGGGGCTCAGGCAGGAGCTCCGCATCAACCCTCGCCTCTATCAGGCGATGGACATGCTGTACATGCCGATGCTCGATCTCCAGCAGCACCTCCAGCAGGAGTTGCTCGGTAACCCGTTCCTCGAGCTCGAGGAACCCGAGGAGGAGGAGACCCCGGAGAAGACCACCGAGGAGGAGCAGGAGCTCGCGAAGAAGGATGACGAGGTTGACTGGGAGGAGATCCTCCTCAACGGCTTCGACGTCAGCGGCGGCGCGCGCGAGCAGTTCGAGGCCCACGAGTACGTGGAGCCGGTGACGGTCGACAGCGCGAGTCTCGCCGACTACCTCGGGGAGCAACTCCAGATGCTCAATCTGGACCCCCGTGAGCGACTCCTCTCCGAAGAGATCGTCGGCAACATCACCGATGATGGGTGGCTGGGCTGCTCCCTCGAAGAGATCCTCCAATCGGTCAACCAGTGGGTGCTCAGCAACCTCCCCGCCACCGGCGGCGCGGACGAGCCCGACCCGTTCGATCTCGAGGAAGAGGAAGCGGCGGACGATGCGCCATTCGTCCTCCCCCAGGGCGTGACCCTCTTCACGCTGGCCGAAATCGAGGCGGCCCTCATTGTGGTGCAGCGGCTCGACCCACCGGGGATCGGGGCACGCGATCTCCGGGAGTGCCTGTTGTTGCAGATTCGCGAGGCGCGGGAGTCGGGGACGCTCGCCTACCGCATGGTGGACGAGGCGTTCGCCGACGTGGTGGCACACCGATGGAACGACCTGGCCCGCCGCTTCGGCGTGACCGCGCGCGAGGCACAGCAGGCCGCTGACACCCTGGCACGCCTCGATCCGAAGCCGGGCCTCCGTCATGCCGACAAGGGCGAGTCCTACATCGTGCCTGACCTGATCGTCGAGAAGCTCGAGAGCCGCTACCACGTCTGCCTGAACGACACCGGTGTCCCGCGGTTGCGTCTCTCGCGCTCGTACCAGGAGATCGCCCGGCAGCGGGGCAAGATGACGGCCGAAAACAAGGACTTCATCGCCTCGCGGATGAACAGCGCCACCTGGATGATCCAGGCGATCGAGCAGCGTCGCCAGACCATGCTCAAGGTGATGAACTTCATCGTCGACCGGCAGCGGGAGTTCTTCGAGAAGGGCGTCGAGTACCTGAAGCCGCTCACCCTCCGCGAGGTGGCCGAGGTGATCTCGATGCACGAGTCCACCGTGAGCCGGGTGACCAACGAGAAATTCGTGCAGACACCACGGGGTGTGCTGCCGCTCAAGTTCTTCTTCTCGAGCGCCCTCTCCACCGCCTCCGGCGAG
The DNA here is from genome assembly GCA_038216165.1 of Gemmatimonadales bacterium. Classification (GTDB taxonomy): domain Bacteria; phylum Gemmatimonadota; class Gemmatimonadetes; order Gemmatimonadales; family GWC2-71-9; genus Palsa-1233. The sequence continues at coordinate 22,860 of JBBQQJ010000013.1, forward strand.
GACGCCTCCGCGCGATCCATCCGGGCCAAGCTCGAGAAGATGGTGGCCGAGGAGAACACCGCCAAGCCGCTGACCGACCAGCAGATCGTCCATCTCTTCGAGGAGCAGGGGGTCCAGATCGCCCGCCGCACCGTCGCCAAGTATCGGGACCAGCTCGGCATCCTACCCGCACGGATGCGGAAGCGGGTATGAGCGGCCCCACGGTGTCGGTGCTGGTGCCGGCCAAGGACGAGGCAGAGAATCTCCGCGAGTTCGTGCGCCAATGCGCGACCGCCCTCCCGGCCCTCGGCGTGCCGTTCGAGGTGATCATCGTCGATGACGGCTCGCGCGACACCACACTGACCGTGCTCGCGGAACTCGAGGCCGAACATCCGTTTCTGCGTCACGTCAGCCATCGCCGCCAGATGGGGATTGCCGAGGCGCTGCGGAGCGGGGGGGACGCGGCCCGGGGCGATGTCTTCGTGTTCTATCCGGCCGACCTGCAGTACCGGCCCGAGGATATCCCCGCGCTGGTCGCGCCGATCCTCGCCGACGAGGCCGACATCGTCACCGGCACCAAGCAGGGCCGCTACGAGAAGGCCTTCGTGAGCACGGTGTACAACACCCTCTGCCGCTGGCTGTTCGGCATCCGCGTGACCGACCTCAATTCCGTCAAGGCGTACCGGCGCGAAGTGATGGCCAACGTCCCGCTCCGGCCCGATTGGCACCGATTCATGGTGGTGATTGCCGCGGCCGATGGGTTCCGGCTCTCCTCCACGCCGGTGCCGCTCTACTCGCGCACCGCCGGCGTGTCGAAGTTCACCTGGACCCGGATCCCGATCGGCGTGCTGGACCTCCTCTCGGTCTGGTTCCAGCTCCGCTTCGGGCGCAAGCCGATGCTCTTCTTCGGGGTGGCCGGGGCGCTCCTCTTTCTGATCGGCTTTGTGGCGGGCGTCATCGCCGTGATCCTCCGCGTCACACTACGCGCCGATGTCGCGTTGCTGGTCAACCTTGTCCAGACGATGCTGATCACCGGCGTCGTGCTCTTCGGCTTCGGCTTCGTGGGCGAGCTCGTCGCGGGCATGCGCGAGGAACAGCGGGAGCTGGCGCGTCGGATCGATGCCAACCGCCGCGACTGACCGCCTCCGGGTGGTCTTCCTGACCCACAACTATCCCCGGCATGCGGGTGACGTGGCGGGGGCGTTTCTGCACCCGCTCGCCCTCGCCCTGCGCGACCTCGACGTGGATGTGCGTGTGGTGGCGCCGAGCGATCATGGCGCCGGCGGCCGCGACACCCTCGACGGGATCCCGATCCGCCGCGTGCGCTACGGCACCGCCACCCGTGAGCGGTACGCCTACACCGGCACCATGGCCGACGCCATCCGGACACCGGGCGGGCTGGTGGCGCTGTGGCGCCTCATCCGGGCGCTGCGGCAGGGGGCGCGGGAGGAGGCGGCCGGCGCCGATCGTGTGGTGGTGCATGCCCACTGGTGGATGCCGGCCGGACTTGCCGCGCCACCGGAGCTCCCGCTGGTCTGCACCAGCCACGGCACCGATGTGCGGCTGCTGGAGCGTGGCGCGCTGGTGCGCTGGCTCGCGCGCGGCCCGCTGCAGCGCGCCCGCGTCGTGACCACTGTGTCCACGCCGTTCGCCGCACTGCTCGGCCGACATGCCGGGGTGACACTCGCCAGCGACGCGATCCAGCCGATGCCGGTGACCCCGGTGGCGCGATCACGTTCCACTGGCGGGGGGGGCATCGTGATGTTGGGCCGGCTCACCCCGCAGAAGCGGGTCGCACTTGGCATCGAGGGGTGGGCCGCTGCCCGGGCCTGCGGCATGGCGCGACCGCTGACCATCATCGGCGATGGCCCTGAGCGCGCGGCGCTGGAGCACCAGATCGCCGCACTGGAAGCGGGTGACGCGGTCCGCCTGCTCGGCGCGATCGCGCCCGAGGCGGTCCCGGATGCCCTCGCGACGGCTGATCTCCTTGTCATGCCCGCGCGGGCCGAAGGGTTCGGCCTCGCCGCGGCCGAGGCGCTGATGCAGGGGATCCCGGTGGTGGCCTGCACTGATGGGGGGGGCGTGCTCGACGTGGTGCCCACCACCGGAGGCGGACGTGTCGTCGCACCCGTGCCGGCAGCGATCGCCGATGCGATGCTCGACCTCCTCGCCACTCCCTCCGCCCGCGATGACGCGGCGGCCCTCGGGGCCGAGTGGGCCGCGCGTCTTGCCCCCCCCTTCGTGGCC
>JBBQQJ010000014.1:0-24834 GCA_038216165.1 Gemmatimonadales bacterium
TCAACGAGGCGCTGCAGCGATTCCTGGATGGGGTGGTGTGAAACTCTGGAGGGGGTCAGGCGTCATACACGTTGGCGGCCCTGATGGTACATCTCCCTCCATCACCGCCAGACCGAAGTTGTCCTGCCAAATACAATCGTCCCCAGGGTTTCGGCCCTGGGGGCGGTTCTCTTTGCGGCCTATTTCTTCGGGCGGCCCGGTGGGTTGTCCGAATCGAAGATGTCCTTGTTCTTGACGATGAAGACCGACTGGTCGGCGGGGACATCCTCCTCCGGATAGATCGCGCTCACCGGGCACTCGGGCTCGCAGGCACCGCAATCGATGCACTCGTCCGGGTGGATGTAGAGCTGATCCTCCCCCTCGTAGATGCAGTCGACGGGGCAGACGTCCACGCAGGCGCGGTCCTTCACGCCGATGCACGGCTCGGTGATGATGTACGGCATCGCGATGTCCTCCGGACGGGGCCGGCTGGTGAGGGCGGCATGGGGGTGCCGCTCGTGGGAATGGGGAGAGAGTAGGAACCCCCGGAGGCCGGCGCAAGGGGTGGCCACTCTCTCGTGATCCGTGACCCCTCGTACCCGCAGATGCCACGTTACGTTTCCGGCCATGCGGCGATTGGTCTTGATGCTCATGCTGTTGGCGCTGGCGGCCGCGCCTCACCGGGTGGCCGCCCAGGCGCCGGCGTGCCGCGCCACACCGTTGGCGTTGGTGCTCAGTGGCGGCGGCGCGAAGGGGATTGCCCACATCGGGGTGCTGCGCGCGCTCGAGGCCGCGGGAGTGCGCCCCGATCTGATCGTCGGCACGTCGATGGGGGCGATCATCGGTGCCCTCGCTGCGAGCGGACATCACGCGGCCGCCCTCGACTCCCTCGCGCGCGCCCTGCCGCTGGCGGAGGCGTTCCGCTCGTATGAACGACGCGGCCCGATGGCGTGGGGCGCCCTGCTCCCGTTGGTGATCTGGGAACAGGGCGAACGCGGCTTCGCCGTGCAGGGCACCGCGGTGCCCCAGTCGGGCGTCAACGCGCTCCTCAACACCACACTGCTCGAAGGCAACCTGCGCGCCCGCGGGGATTTTGACCGGCTCCCGATTCCGTTGCGGGTGGTCGCGACCAATATGGCCGATCGCGGCGTGGTCGTGATCAGTCGCGGCGATCTCGCGCAGGCCGTCCGCGCCAGCATGGCCATCCCGCTCGTGTTCCTGCCCGAACGGATCGGTGACCAGATGCTGGCCGACGGCGGTCTCTCGGCCAACATTCCGGTGGGCGTGGCCCGCGACCTCGGGGCGGCCCGCATGATCGTGAGCGACGTGACCGAGGAGCCGTCCGACACGCTGCACCTCGAGTCGCCCTTCGCCGTGGCCGACCGCCTCCTCAACTGGCTCTTCCGCCAGCCACCCGACTCCCTCGGCCCGGCCGACCTGCGCGTGCGCGTGGACGTCTCGGGGTTCCGCGCCCTCGACTTCTCGCCGTCAGCGATCGATTCGTTGCTGGAGATGGGGTACCGGGCCGGGGAGGCGGCACTGGCGGCATGGCGCTGCCGCGACACGACACCGGCCTCCCCCCCCCTCGTGGTGTCCCCCATGCCCCTCCACATCGCCGGGGTCGCCGGCGAGGTGGGCGACCCTGCCGGTGTCCGGCTCTTCCGTCGCGCGTTGGACCTGGAGCCCGGGGGCACGATCGATCCGGAGCTGCTGAAGTTGCGGCTGCGCGAGCTCGCCGGACGCGAGGTGTTCAAGGAAGTGTGGCTGGCACCCATCGGCACCGGAGACTCGGTGCTCTTTCGCCCCACCTTGCGACGCTTGCCACGCCGCGTGGGCGGCCTCGGCCTCGCGTACGACACCGAACTGGGTGGGCGCCTCTGGGCCGGACTCCTCGACCGACGGATGCCGATCCTCAATGGCGAGGCCTCCGGGCTCCTGCAGCTCGGACGGTTCCGGAGTGACCTCATCCTGGCGGCACGCCGCCAGACTCTGCTCGGCCAGCCGAGCTTCTCGCCGGTGGTCCAACTCCAGGTTGGGGGCGAGGACCTCCGCCGCTTCGATCGCGAGGGGCTCGAGCTGGCACCGGATGACGTGCGGGAGGTGATCCTGACGGCCGGGGTTGAGCGCCAACTCAGCGAGGGGTTCCGGCTCACAGCGGTCGGGGAGTGGCGCACCTGGCGCGATACCGACCTGTTCACCCGCAGGACCCGTGATTGGACGGCGCAGGGCGCGCGCGTGTCCATCGACAAACTCACCTCCACGCGGAACCGCCTGGCTCGGGTCGAGGTGGCCGTGACCGACATCTACCGGCTCGCTACCACCGATCTGCGCTTCCGCGGGGCGATCGGCCCGTGGCGATTGGAGCAACTCGTCCGCGTGGGGATTGGTGACCAGCTACCCGCCCAGCTCACCTTCCCCCTTGGCGGCGAGGAGGGATTCCCCGGCCTCCATCTCGGTGAGCGCCGGGGTGATCGGGAGCTGTACACCTCCCTGGCCCTCTCGCGTCGGGTGGTCGGTCCGATCCGGTTGCGACTCACCGGGGCGGTGGGCCGGACAGCCTTCGACCGTCCGTCCGAGTCCGTGCTGACCCCGCGGGATCCCGGTTTCGCCGTGGTGGGGGGCATCTTCGGCGGCGACGGCTGGCTCTTCGGCGGTCGGATCGGGATTGCCACCGACACGCCGCTCGGGCCGGTGCGGGTCGAGTACGGCTGGAACAACGAGCGACGGCAGACCGTCTTTCTGCGGGTGGGAAAGTGGTTCTGACACCCGCCTGAATGCCGCCTGCCTCTTTTTGCGCCATTCTTGTGGTGTGAATTGACATTACCCGGTTTGATCGGTAGAATTGCCGGTCTATGGCCACTCCCGCGCACCCTTTCGTCGATGATACCACCAGCCCCACCGGGCCGGTGGGGCATCGGGGTCCGCGCGGGGCGATCCTGCTCGTCCTGAAGAAGGAAGGTGGGGCCACCGCAGGGGATCTCGCCGAGGCGCTGGGGTACTCGATGAACGCGGTGCGTCACCACCTGAAGGAGTTGGAGGTGGACGGCGTGGTGGCCTTCGACCGGACGCCGCGCGGTGTCGGGGCGCCGGCGCACGTCTATCGCCTGAGCGCCAGGGGGCACGGGCTGTTCCCTGACCGCTATGAGCGGACCGTGGCGGACCTGCTCGATCATCTGGTGGCGACCGAGGGGCGGCCGGCGGCCGTGGCGTTGCTGGAGCAGCAGTATCAGGCCTTGGCGGCGCGGCTCGAGGCCGAGACGCGTGGTGTGGGAGCGGGGCGCCGGGGTGAGGTGATTGCCCGGGTGCTCGATGCCGAGGGCTACATGGCGACCTGGGTGGCGGCCACGACGGGGGGGCTCCTCACCGAGCACCACTGTCCGCACCGCCTGATTGCCGAGCGTTTCCCCGAGGTCTGCGCGGCGGAGGAGAAGTTCCTCGCCCAGGTCTTCGGGGCACCGATCGAACGCCGCTCGCGGATCGCGGGCGGGTGCGGCACATGCAGTTACCGCGTCGCCACCGGCGGCGCAGACGACGCAGGCGAGGAGGCCTCGTGAGCACGGAGATGGAGACGCTCGTCAACCGCGAGTACAAGCACGGTTGGGTGACCGATATCGAGATGGACACGCTGCCCCCCGGTCTGACCGAGGACACGGTGCGCTTCATCTCGGCCAAGAAGGAGGAGCCGGAGTGGCTGCTCGAGTGGCGGCTCAAGGCATACCGCCGCTGGCTCGAGATGACCGAGCCCACGTGGCCCAACGTGACCTACCCGACGATCGACTACCAGGCGCTCGCCTACTACTCGTCGCCGAAGACGATCAAGCCGCTCGGCTCGCTCGACGAGGTGGACCCCAAGCTGCTCGAGACCTACGAAAAGCTCGGCATCCCGCTCAGCGAGCAGAAGCTCCTCGCGGGCGTGGCGGTGGACGCCATCTTCGACTCGGTCTCCGTCGGCACGACGTTCAAGGCCGCGCTCGCGAAGGAAGGCGTGATCTTCTGCTCCTTCGGCGAGGCGGTCAAGGAGCATCCGGAGCTGGTGCGAAAGTACCTCGGCACGGTGGTCCCGGCATCGGACAACTACTTCGCCGCACTGAACTCGGCGGTCTTCTCCGACGGTTCGTTTGTGTTCATCCCGAAGGGCGTCCGCTGTCCGATGGAACTCTCGACCTACTTCCGCATCAACGCCGCCAATACCGGGCAGTTCGAGCGGACGCTGATCGTGGCCGAGGAAGGGGCGTCCGTCTCCTACCTCGAGGGCTGCACGGCGCCCAAGCGGGACGAGAACCAGCTTCACGCGGCGGTGGTCGAGCTCGTGGCGCTCGACGACGCCAGCATCAAGTACTCCACGGTGCAGAACTGGTATGCCGGCGATGCGCAGGGGATCGGCGGGATCTACAACTTCGTCACCAAGCGCGGCAAGGCCGGCGCGCGGGCCAAGATCTCATGGACGCAGGTCGAGACCGGCTCGGCGATCACCTGGAAGTATCCATCGGTGATCCTGCAGGGCGACGACAGCATCGGCGAGTTCTACTCGGTGGCGCTGGTCAACGGGAAGCAGCAGGCCGACACCGGCACGAAGATGATCCACATCGGCCGCAACACCCGCAGCACGATCATCAGCAAGGGGATCAGCGCGGGGCAGGGGCAGAACTCCTACCGCGGCTTGGTGAAGATCCTGCCGAAGGCACACGGGGCCCGCAACTACACGCAATGCGACTCGATGCTGATCGGCAACGCCTGCGGCGCGCACACCTTCCCGTACATCGAGGTGCAGAACAGCACGTCGGACGTGGAACACGAGGCGAGCACCTCGAAGATCGGGGAAGACCAGATCTTCTACTGCAAGGCGCGCGGCCTCAACACCGAACACGCCATCTCGCTGATCGTCAACGGGTTCTGCAAGGAAGTCTTCCGGGAGCTCCCGATGGAGTTCGCGCTGGAGGCGCAGAAGCTGCTCGGCATTTCACTCGAAGGCAGTGTCGGATAAGGGGATGTTGGCTATTGGATGATGGATGTTGGATGCGCCTTCCAACATCCACTATCCCTCACGACACACGACACACGACTCACGACCATGACCGGAACTCAATCAATGCCACTGCTCGAGATCTCGAACCTCCACGCCACCGCCGACGACAAGGCGATCCTCAAGGGCATCTCCCTCACCGTCAACGCGGGCGAGGTGCACGCGATCATGGGGCCGAACGGCTCCGGCAAGAGCACGCTGGCGCAGGTGCTCGCGGGGCACCCCGCCTACGACGTGACGGCGGGGACCGCGCGCTTTGAGGGGGAGGACCTGCTCGACATGGAGGCGGAGGAGCGGGCGTGGGCCGGCGTCTTCCTGGCGTTCCAGTACCCGGTGGAGATCCCGGGCGTGACCAACGCCTACTTCCTGCGGATGGCCTACAACGAGATCCGCAAGGCGCACGGGCTGGACGAGCTCGACCCGATGGACTTCCTCGACCTGCTCGAGGAGAAGCTGAAGGTGGTCCAGTGGGGCCCGGAGATCATGGAGCGCGCGGTGAACTTCGGCTTCTCCGGTGGCGAGAAGAAGCGGAACGAGATCCTGCAAATGGCCGTGCTCGAGCCGAAGCTGGCGATCCTCGACGAGACCGACTCGGGACTCGACATCGATGCGCTCCGGATCGTGGCCGACGGGGTGAACACCCTGAAGCGCGCCGACAGTGCGACCATTTTGGTGACCCACTACCAGCGGTTGCTCGAGTACATCGTGCCCGATTTCGTGCACGTGCTGGCCGGTGGGAAGATCATCCGGTCGGGCGGCAAGGAGCTGGCGCTCGAGCTCGAGGCCAAGGGGTACGAGTGGCTGACCAGCGTGCCCGAGACGGCGAGCGTCTGATGACCTCCACCACGAGCGCACCTGTCCATCCGAGCGCAGACCCGGCCCTCGCGGCGTTCGCCGGGCCGCTGGCGGCCCCGCACGCGGCGGAGCCGGGCTGGCTGTCGACGCGCCGTGCCGAGGCCGGTGAGCGGTTTGCGAATGCCGGCGTGCCGTCCTCGCGACAGGAGGACTGGCGCTTCACGCCGGTGAGCGCGATCGCGGCCACGACGTGGACCGTGCCCGGGATCGCGCCGGTGGTATCGGCGGAGCAGCTCGCCGCCCTGCGGCTTGCCGATGGCCCACTTGCGGTGCTCCTCGACGGCCGCTTTGCGCCCGACCTGTCGGTCCTGCCGGCGGGCGTCACAGCGAGTTCGCTGCTGGCCGCCATTGACGACGGGGATACCGACGTCGAGGCGTACCTCGGCCGGATCGCCACGCCTGACGCCACGCCATTCTCGGCCCTCTCCCTCGCGGCGTTCACCGACGGGGTGGTGCTCAAGCTCGCCGAGGGGACCGTCCTGGACGCCCCGCTCGAGGTGCTGCACGTCACCACCGCCGCGGCCGAGGGGGCGCTGATCAGCCCGCGCGTGCTGGTGATCGCCGCTCCGGAGGCCCGCGGCGCCATCCTCGAGCAGTTCGTCGCGCTCGCGGACACCGTCCACGTGACCAACGCCGTGACCGAGCTGGTGCTGGCGCACGACGCCTGGGTGGAGCACATCCGTATCCAGCGCGAGGGCGAGCGCGCCTGGCACATCGGCTACACGCACGCCCATCAATCCACACGCTCGCACTACCGCTCCTTCGCGCTCGCGCTCGGGGGCCGGCTGTCACGCCACAATCTGCATGCCCGGCTCGATGGCGAGCAGGTTGAGACGCTGATGTACGGGCTGTACCTCACGCACCACGAGCAGTTGGCCGACACGCACTCGGCGATCTTTCACGACCAGCCCAACTGCAATTCGTGGGAGGTCTACAAGGGCGTCCTCACCGATGCCTCGCGTGCCGTCTTCAACGGCAAGGTGTTCGTCGAGCCGATCGCGCAGAAGACCGATGCCAAGCAGACCAACCGCAACCTGCTTCTCTCCGACACCGCGCGGGTGGACACGAAGCCGCAGCTGGAGATCTTCGCGGACGACGTGAAGTGCACCCACGGGGCCACGATCGGGCGGCTGAACGAGCAGCAGCGCTACTACCTGCAGACCCGCGGCATCGGCGGCCGCGTGGCGCAGGAGTTGCTCATCTGGGCGTTCGCGGCCGAGGTGCTGACGGAGGTCACGATCGCGCCGGTGCGCGCCCGGATCGAAGGGCTCGTCCGCCAGCGCCTCGACGAGATGCTCGGCTGATGACCATCCCGGCGGCTTCGGTGCACGACGTCGCTGCCCTCCGCGCGGCGTTCCCGATTCTCTCGCGGACGTCGCGCGGCCAGCCGCTGGTCTATCTGGACAGCGCGGCCACCACGCAGAAGCCCCAGGTCGTGCTCGACGCCATGCAGGAGTTCTACGCCGGGTGGAACGCCAACATCCACCGCGGCGTCTACGAGTTCTCCGAACGCGCCACCCTCGCGTACGACGGCACCCGCACCACCGTGGCTCGCTTTCTTGGCGGGGTGCACGATGATGAGATCGTCTTCGTGCGCGGCACCACCGAGGCGATCAACCTCGTCGCGCACTCGTTCCTCCGTCCCCGCCTCGGCGCGGGCGGCACCGTGCTCGTCACCGAGATGGAACACCACGCCAACATCGTCCCCTGGCAGCTCGCTGGCGCCCGGCTGGTGCCGATCCCGGTCACCGATGCGGGCGAACTCGACCTCGATGCGGCCCGCCGTCTTCTGGCCACCGGTCCCGCGATGCTCGCGGTCACCCATGTCTCGAATGCGCTGGGGACGATCAACCCGATCGCGGCGCTGTGCGCGATGGCGCGCGAGGCTGGCGTCCCGGTACTGGTGGACGGTGCCCAGGCGGTGGGTCACTTTCCGGTGGACCTCACGACGCTCGGGGCCGATTTCTACTGCTTCAGCGGGCACAAGCTCTTCGGGCCCACGGGCATCGGGGTGCTCTGGGGTCGGCGCGACCACCTGACCAAGATGCCGCCCTACCAAGGCGGCGGCGACATGATCGATCTCGTCGACTTTACCCGGAGCACGTTCGCCCCCTCGCCGCAGAAGTTCGAGGCCGGCACGCCGCACATCGCCGGGGTGATTGGCCTTGATGCGGCGATCCGGTGGCTGGAGGGACAGGACCGCGAGGCGTTGGAACGACATGATGCCGAGCTGCTGGAGGCCGGGCGAGCCACGCTGTCGGCCGTTCCGGGACTGCGGTTCCTCGCCACGCCCGCGCACAGTGTCGGGGTGCTGACCTTCACGATGGACGCGGCGCATCCCCACGACGTCGCCTCGATGCTCGATGCGGCGGGCATCTGCATCCGGGCTGGTCATCATTGTACCCAACCGCTCCATGCGCGCTTTGCCGTGCCGGCCACGGTGCGCGCGTCGTTCGGTCCTTACACCACCCACGCGGAGCTCGATGCGCTGGGGGCTGGGCTGCACCAGGTGCGGGAGCTGTTCGCCTGATGGCGACCATGAACGAGCTGTACCAGGGGGTCATCATCGAGCACGACCGCTCGCCCCGAAACCACCGCGTCCTCGAGGCCGCGACCCATCACGCCGAGGGACGGAACCCGCTCTGCGGCGACGAGGTCTCGATGCAGTTCGTGGTGAGCGACGACGGGGTGATCACCGACGTCGCCTTTCAGGGCCGTGGCTGTGCCGTGAGCAAGGCGAGTAGTTCGATGCTGACCGTGGCCATCAAGGGGAAGACCCTCGCCGAGGCGCAGGAACTGTTCGACCAGTTCCATGCGTTGTTGACCGGCAAGACCGCCGACCGCAGTGCGCTCGGCAAGTTGATCGCCTTCGAAGGACTGGCGGTCTATCCGATGCGTGTGAAGTGCGCCACCATGGGGTGGCACGTGATGAAGGAGGCGTTGGTGGTGAAAGGTGAAACGTAAACGGCCAAGGAGAGGTCGCGATGTCACGGCCCCGTTCACCGTTCACCGTTCACGACGCATGACCTGCGAATTGCGACTTATGATCTACGACCCAACAGGAGCTGAACCCCGATGCCGTACCCCGAAACGATGATCAAGCCGATGCGCGAAGAAGTCACCCGCCTTGGCGTACAGGAACTGCGGACCGTCGAGGACGTCGACGCCGCCCTCGCGAACCCCACGGGCACCACTTTCGTCTTCGTCAACTCGATGTGTGGCTGCGCGGCGGGTGGCGCGCGCCCGGCGATCGCCAAGGCGCTCGCGGCGACGGGCAAGAAGCCCGAGCACCTGTTCACCGTCTTCGCGGGGCAGGAACTCGATGCCACCGCCCGCGTGCGCAGCTACCTGTCCGAGTACCAGCCGTCGAGCCCGTCGGCTGCGCTGCTCAAGGACGGCGAGGTGGTGGCGTTCATCCATCGCCATCAGATCGAGGGGCGCTCCCCCGACCAGATCGCCGGCGACCTGGTCGCTGCGTTCGAGGCGCACTGCGCGTGAGCGGCATCACGTTGCACCACAATCGCGACGACCTCCACGGGATCACCGTGGTGGTCGACGGCGCCAGCGGCCGGACCTACGTCGGCCGCTGGCACGAGCAGCAGGAGCGGGGCGTGGTGATGCGCGACACCACGATCCTCGAGCCGGACACGGATCGCGACGCCGCGCTGGCGAAGCTCGCCAAGTTCGGCATCCCGCCGGACCATCGGACCCTGGTGGTCCCCACTGAGGAGTTCGTGGCGGTCCGGAAGTTCTGACCGCGAACGGCGAAGAGCGAACAGCGAACGGAAGGGCAGGGGCAACAGGGAACCACCCCTCCTCCTCGCTCGTTTCATGCTTGTCCTCTACCCACTGGATCTGACATGAACTGCCGTTCCGTTGTGCTCGCCTTCCTGATTGCTGCGATTCCGATGGTTGGTCGGGCCCAGTCAGTGGACCACAGCGCCTTTGACGCCCTGCTGCACCGCCACGTCGTTAGTGGTATGGTTGACTACGACGCTTTTGCGGCGGCCGCGGAGTTCCCCGGGTACCTGAAGCTCCTGGCCCGCACCGATCCAGCCACCCTGCCGCGGGACGAGCGGCTGGCCTTCTGGATCAATGCCTACAACGCCTACACGATCGCCTTGATCAACAAGCACGGCGAGCGGAAGTCCATCCGCAACATCAACCGCTCCCTGGGCCTCTTCAAGGGACTCGGTCCGTGGAAGGAGAAGTTCGCCGTGGTCGGGGGGACGGCGTATGGTCTCGACCACATCGAGCAGCATATCATCCGGCCCGAGTTCGGGGAGCCGCGGATCCACTTCGCGCTCGTCTGCGCCGCGGTGGGGTGCCCACCGTTGCGGAGTGAGGCCTATGTCGCCGCCCGGTTGGAGGCCCAACTCGACGACCAGGCCAAGATCTTCCTGCGGCAGTCTCCCGAGAAGAATCGGGTGGACGTGGCGACGCAGACCGTCTACGTCAGCAACATCTTCTCGTTCAACGACTACGAGAAGGATTTCGGGGGCAGCAAGGCGGGGGTGGCACGATTCATCGCTCGCTATCACCCTGCCGGTGCCGAGCGGGAATTGCTGGAGAGCGGCACCTGGAAGCGCTGGGTGGTCACGGAGTACGACTGGGGGCTGAACAGCCGGGTGACGCGTGAACGGTGAACGGGGAACGGGGAACGGGTTGACCCGCTCGAAGCGACCCTCGGCTGGCCGGTGCCCGGCTTGGGGGCGCGGCAGCTGAGAGGCCAGGCGGAGGTCGCGCAGAGCGTGGTCCACCCGTGCCCTTGTCAGCCGGTGCCCCCTGTCTCTGTGCCCGCTGCCTCCGTGCCCTCTGCCTCCGTGCCCTCTGCCTCCGTGTCTGTCTCCGTGCTGCCTGGCGACACGACGGGAACCGAACTCACAGGGTAGCCGTTAGGGGGACGACACCGCCACACTTCACCGACCGCCCCCCGTGACCCCATAGCGGGCAAACTCCTGACCGGGAGCCTTCGTTGCTCCGTCGTATCCTGCTCGCTGTCGTGGCCGTGGCCGCGCTCATCCTCCTCGGCCGCCAAGCCGCCGGTGCCCTGCCCGCCTTCATCGAGTGGGTGCGCGGCCTCGGCCCCCTCGGCCCGATCGCCTTCATCCTTGGGTATGTCGTGGCGACGGTCGCCTTCATCCCGGGCTCGCTCCTCACCCTCGCTGCCGGGGCGATCTTCGGCATCCCACTCGGAACGGCGATCGTGTTCGTGGGCGCCACGCTCGGGGCGTCGGCAGCGTTCGGCCTCTCGCGCACGGTGGCGCGCCGCGCCATCGAGCGGCGGATCGAGGGGAATGCGCGCTTTGCCGCCATCGACCGCGCCGTGGCGCGCGACGGGCGCCGGATCGTCTTCCTGCTCCGCCTCTCGCCGGCCTTCCCGTTCAACCTGATGAACTACGCCCTCGGACTCACCCAGGTGCGGTTTCGTGACTATCTCGTGGCCTCGCTGGGCATGCTGCCCGGCACCCTGCTCTACGTCTACACCGGGAAGATCGCCGGTGAGGTGGCGGTGGCGGCCGGCGGGGCGGCCCCCCCCAAGGGCGTGGGCTACTACGCGGTGCTCGGCCTCGGCCTCCTGGCCACGCTCGCGGTGACCGTGCTCGTCACCCGCACCGCCAAGCGCGCATTGGCCGAGGCCACCACATGATGCACACCTTCCCGGTCAGCGCGAACGACGAACGCCTCCTCGCGGTGGTGCACCCCCCCGACTGGCAGAACCCCACCCCCGCCGATCGGTACCACCTCGTGGTCTTGGGTGCGGGCACCGGCGGGCTTGTCTCGGCGGCTGCCGCCGCCGGACTGGGCGCGCGCGTGGCGCTCGTGGAGCGGCACCTCATGGGCGGGGACTGCCTCAACGTGGGTTGTGTGCCGTCCAAGGCGATCCTCGCGGCCGCGCGGAGTTGGGCGGGAGCCCGGGAGAGCCACGATCGCTTCGGCGGCCCGCCCGCAGCGGGAGCGGGCGACTTTGCGGCGGTGATGGAACGGATGCGTTCGCTGCGCGCGGACATCGCCCCGGTGGATGGGGCGCCACGCTTTCGTGACCTCGGCATCGACGTCTTCCTGGGGGATGGGGTCTTCACCGGCCCCGACACCCTCGCTGTGGGGGGGGCAACGCTCCGCTTCCGCCGCGCCGTCATCGCGACCGGTGGACGCGCCGTGGCGCCGCCGATTCCGGGCCTCGCGGAAGCGGGGTACCTCACCAACGAGACGCTCTGGAACCTCACCGCGCTGCCGGAGCGCCTGCTGGTACTCGGCGCCGGCCCGATCGGCTGCGAGATGGCGCAGGCGTTTGCCCGCTTCGGGTCGGCGGTCACGGTGTTCGACAGAGCGCCGCGCATACTCTCGAACGACGATCCGGACGCCGCGGCGATCGTGCAGCGCCAGATGACGCACGATGGGGTCACATTTGCCCTCGACGTGCAAGTGCGGGGGGTCGCGCGGGATGCCGATGGACTCGTGCAGGTGACGGTCGTGCGTGACGGGACCACGCAGGTCCTGGAAGGGACACACCTGCTGGTTGCGGCGGGGCGCGCAGCCAACATCGAAGGGATCGGGCTGGAGGTCGCCGGCGTGAAGACGACCAAGCGTGGCATCGACACCGACGACCGGCTGCAGAGCAGCAATCCGCGGATCTTCGCGGTGGGCGACGTGGCCGGCCGCCACCAGTTCACCCATGTCGCCGATTTTCATGCCCGCGCGGTCGTCGCCAACGCCCTCTTCTACGGTCGGAGCAAGGTGTCGAAGTTGGTGATCCCCTGGGCCACCTACACCTCACCTGAGGTCGCGCACGTCGGCGCCACGCTCGACAACCTCGCGGCCCAAGGCACGAGCCATGAGACGATCACCGTCCCGATGCACGACAACGATCGCGCGATCCTCGAGGGTGAGACCGCCGGTTTCGTGAAGGTCCACCTCGACGGGAAGACCGACCGCATCCTCGGCGCCACGGTGGTCGGCCCCGATGCCGGCACCATGATCAGCGCCATGTCGCTCGCCATCACCAACGGGCTCGGCCTCGGCGCCTTTGGCAAGACGATCCATCCCTATCCCACCACCGCTGAGGCGTTCCGGAAGGCCGCCGACCAGCGCAACCGTGGCAAGCTCACCCCCCTGGTGCAGCGTGTCCTCGGATGGTGGTTCCGGATCACCGGATGATCGACTCTCCGTTCCGGAGCCAGTTCGCGCGGTGGGCCGCCCCGCTCGCCGAGCACTTGGTCGCGCGCGGGGTGACGGCCAACCAGGTCACCGTCACAGCCTTTACCCTGTCGCTCCCAGCGGCGTATCTGGTGGCGATCGGGCAAGGGTGGGCCGGTCTGGCGCTCTGGCTGTTCTCCCGCATCCTCGACGGACTCGATGGGCTCGTGGCACGCACCGGGGAGTCCGTCTCCGCGTTCGGCGGGTACCTCGACATCACCCTCGACATGGCGGCCTACTCCGCCATGGCGGTCGGCTTCGGGGTCTGGCATGCGGCGGCGGGCCCGCTCTTTCTCCTGATCCTCACGGGGTATGTCCTCTGCGGCACCACGGTGCTCGCGCTCTCCTCGATTCTGGAGCGGGGGAAGGCGCAGCTCCCCGACAATGACCGCACGTTACAGCTCACCCCCGGCTACGCCGAGGCGGGCGAGACGTCCATCGCCTACGCACTGTTCACGCTGTTTCCCGGGCAGATCACCGGACTGGCATGGGCGTGGATCGTGGTGCTGGCGGCCACCGTGGTGCAACGGACGGTGTTGGCGCGGCGACTGCTGGGGTGAACGGTGAATGGTGAACGGGAAACGGGGTGCGGGGGGGGGCGAGGTCGAACCCTTCCCCCGACTGGCCGCTGAAACCCAGAGCGCCTTCTGACGGTATGGACTCCCGTCTCCCACCGGGATCTGCCTGATGGCCACGACCGCAGTCCGCTTTGAATCCGTCACCAAGCGCTTCGCCGGCCATGTCGCCGTCAAGCGCCTCTCTCTGGAGGTCCCGACAGGCGGGATTTTCGGCCTCCTGGGCCCCAACGGGGCCGGGAAGAGCACCTCGATCCGCATGATGATGGACATCATCGAGGCCGACGAGGGCAAGATCAGCATCCTCGGCTCCGACTCCTCGGCGCGTGACCTGTCGGACCGGGTCGGGTTCCTGCCGGAGGAGCGCGGGCTCTACAAGAAGATGAAAGTGCTCGACCACCTCGTCTTCTTCGGCGAGGTCAAGGGCATCGCCCGCGGTGAAGCACGCAAGCGTGGCGCGGCCTGGCTCGAGCGACTCGGCTTGGGCGCATGGACCGACAAGAAGATTGAGGACCTCTCCAAGGGGATGCAGCAGAAGGTCCAGTTTGCCGGCGCGTTGCTGCACGATCCGGAGTTGGTTGTGCTCGACGAGCCATTCAGCGGGCTCGATCCGGTCAACTCACAGGTGATGAAGGACGTGGTGATTGACCTCGCGAAGCAGGGGCGCACGGTGCTCTTCTCGACCCACATCATGGAACAGGCCGAGCGGATGTGCGATCACATCGTCATCATTGCGCGGGGCGAGAAGGTGGTCGACGGGTCATTGGCAGAGATCAAGTCGGAGTTCGGCGGCCGCCATGTGGCACTGGGCTTCTCGCGCGACAAGGAGAAGGCCGCGCGGGTGCTTGCCGACCGCCGGATGGTCGCCAAGCTCGACGACTATGGCGCCACCGCAGATCTCGAGCTCGCCGACGGCGCCGAGGCGGAGGAGCTACTCGCCGCGCTGGTGCGGGAGGGCGTGGGGCTCAGGCGGTTCGAGGTGGTGGAGCCGTCGCTGCAGTCGATCTTCATCGCCAAGGTTGGTGATGCCGGCGTGGCGGTGCGCAGCGAGACGGAGGCCGCCGCATGAGCAAAGTCTTCGCCATCATCCGTCGCGAATTTACCGAGCGCGTGCGCACCAAGGCGTTCATCCTCTCCACCGTGGGCCTGCCGATCTTCATGGCCCTGCTGCTGGTGCTGCCGGCGCTGATGATGTCGGGCACCGATCGCACGTTGCGCATCGCCGTGATCGATGCGACCGGTGTGGGTGATGGTGGCGTGGGCGACCGCATCGTCGGCGCGCTCGAGCAGCCAACCATCAAGAAGGGGGAATTGCCGAAGTTTGCCGTGGACCGCATCCAGCCCGGACTCCGACCGGTTGAGGCGGTGCGCGATTCCCTCATCCGTCTCACCGGGGTCGAGGCGCCCGACCGTCTCGATGGCGTGCTCGTGCTGCCGGCCGGCACCCTGGTGGATGGGGCGACGGAATATTTCGGCACCAATGTCGGCTCGATGGAGACGATGCGCGATCTCCAGCGGCTCGTCTCGGGGGTCGTGGTGTCGTCGCGGCTCGAGTCGGCGGGCGTGGACGCCGACGTCGTAACGCGGGCCATGCAGCAGGCCTCGATGCGGACCGCCAAGGTGACCGACGGCAAACTCACGGGTGAGAGTGGGGCCGCGTCGTTCCTGCTCGCGTATGTCATGGGCTTCCTGCTCTACATCGCCGTGATCCTGTTCGGGCAGCAAACCATGCTGTCGGTGATCGAGGAGAAGAACTCCAGAATCATGGAGATTCTTGCCTCCTCGCTGCGCCCCTTCCAGATGCTCATGGGCAAGGTCCTCGGTGTCGGGGCGGTCGGCATCCTGCAGATGACGATCTGGGGTGGCTCGATCTACCTGCTCGGGCAGAATCGTGCCGTCATTGGCCGGGTGTTGGGCGTGGGTGCAGACGCGATGGCGGAGATGCCGCTGCCCACCATCCCGACGGACCTGCTGGTGGTCTTCCTGTTGTACTTCGCGCTGGGCTTCCTGGTGTACGGGGCGCTCTTTGCCGCGGTGGGGGCGATGGTCAACAGCACGCAGGAGGCGCAGCAGGCGGCGACCGGTGTGACGATGCTGATTGTGGTTGGCTTCTTCGGCACCTTCGCTGTCATCAAGGACCCAACCAGCGGGCTCGGTGCCATTCTCTCGCTGATCCCGTTCACGGCACCCTTCGTGATGCCGGTGCGCTGGTCGATGGCGCCGGTTGGTATGCCCGAACTGTTCCTCTCGCTCGGCGTCATGGTGCTTGGCCTGATGGCCGTCGTATGGCTCGCCGCGAAGATCTATCGCACCGGCATCTTGATGTACGGCAAGAAACCGTCGCTGGGCGAGCTGTGGCGCTGGGTTCGCGCGTAGGGCGCGGCTGACGCCAACGGGAATGCACCCAGCCGGCGCCGCAAGGCGCCGGACTGCGTGTCGCGGATGGTGACTGGTCCCCTCGTCCCGACCTTCGGTCGGGATCTGACCGGGCACAGCCCCGACCCGTTCAGTCTTCCCCCTCACCCCGCACCCCGCACCTCCCTACTTTCCTCCCATGGCTTTCGATGTCCTGGTTCTCGGCGGCGGTCACGCGGGTGCGGAAGCCGCGGCGCTGGCCGCACGCCGCGGCGCGCGCGTGCTGCTGCTCACCCAACGCCTCGACACCATCGGGCAGCTTTCCTGCAACCCGTCGATTGGCGGGATCGCCAAGGGCACCGTCGTGCGCGAGGTGGACGCCCTCGGCGGGGTGATGGGGCGTGCAGCCGATCGTGCGATGCTCCAGTTCCGGATGCTCAATGCCCGCAAAGGCCCGGCCGTCGCGAGTCCGCGGGCGCAGTGCGATCGCGCCCGGTATCGCGCTGCGGTGCGCGCCCTGCTGGCGGAGTTGCCGGTGCGGCACCCGATCACGTTCGCCGAGGGGACCGCTTCCCGCCTGCTGCGACGCGGCGAGCGTGTGGTGGGCGTGGAGTGCGTGGACGGCACGCGGTTCGAGGCGCGGGCGGTGGTGCTCACCACAGGGACATTCCTGCGGGGGACCATCCATCGGGGGCATGATGCCGGAATTTCCGCCGGTCGTTCGGGTGAGGCTGCCGCCCTGGAGTTCACGGACTCCTTGACCGACTTGGGTCTCGCAGTGGCCCGCTTCAAGACGGGTACCCCTCCCCGGGTGGATGGGCGAACGATTGACCGGTCGGTGATGCAGGAGCAGGGAAGTGACCCGGATCCCTACTGGTTCTCGTTCCACAGCGTGGCCCCGAAACTGAACCACCGTTCATGTTGGTTGACTTGGGCCGGCGAACAGGTTAAGTTTATAGTGTCAAAGCACTTGCGCGATTCCGCACTGTACGGTGGTGCGATCGCTGGGCGCGGGCCTCGGTACTGCCCCAGTATCGAGGACAAGGTAGTGAAGTTTCCTGACGCGCCCCGTCATCAGGTTTTCCTGGAACCGGAAGGGCTCGATTCTGACGAACTGTACGTCGGGGGGCTTTCCACGTCCCTCCCGGTGGTGGTGCAGGAGGCAATGCTTCGTGCGGTGCCGGGGATGGAGCAGGTGGTGATGACCCAGGCGGGATACGCCATCGAGTATGACTATCTCCCCCCGACGCAGTTGGATGCGACCCTCGCGGTGCGGGGGGTTGGGGGACTGTACGCGGCTGGGCAGATCAACGGCACGACCGGCTACGAGGAGGCGGCCGGGCAGGGAGCGGTCGCCGGGTTGAATGCCGCCGCCGAGGCGCTCGGCACGGGACCCGTCGTGGTGCGTCGCGACCAGGGGTATTGCGGCGTGTTGGTGGATGATCTGGTCACGCGCGGGGTGGACGAACCCTACCGACTGTTCACCTCGCGAGCCGAGTTCCGGTTGCTGCTCCGGCAGGACAACGCGTTGCGCCGGATGGCACCCATCGCGCTGGCAGCGGGGCTCTGGAGCGACGCCGAGCGCTCGGCGGTGGAGGCGCGGTTGGAGGCGGAAGACCGTGTCCTGACGCTGGCGGCGGCGACCCCGCTCACTCCGCTGCAGGCCGCGCCAGTACTGGCGTTGCGGGCGAGCACACCGTTGGTGGAGCCGGTGCGCGTAGCCGATCTGGCGCGCCGCCCGGAGTTGGTCCTGGGAGAGTTGTTGGCTGCTGCCGGGGTGCCGGTGGCGGCGGAAGTGGCGACGTGGGCGGCGATCGAGTTGCGGTATGCCGGCTACCTCGAGAAGGAGCGTGCGGCGGCGGCGCGGCTGGCCCGCATGGAGGAGGTGGCGCTTGCGGCGGACCTCCCGTACCTCTCCTTCATGAACCTCTCGTTCGAGGCGCGCGAGAAGTTGGCGCAGGTCCGTCCCACCACGATTGGCCAGGCCTCCAGGATCCCCGGGGTATCGCCCGCCGACCTTCAGGTGCTCTCTTTTGAGCTATTCCGTCAGACACAGGGCATCGCCAGGGGGTAGTTCTGCCGTGTTTCACGTGAAACATCGGCCTTGGGGGCGATCAGGGGTTGGCCGCGCGTAGATGGTGGGGAGGCGGCGGGGGATTCCGCCGGCGTATGGTCTTTGGGCTGGGTACAGATTCTGGTGCGATTCCCGAGATGGCGGCAGCGGTGCCGCGGCCACAAGGGAATGGACGGACGAAATGCTTGGAATCTCCCGCTGCCCCCCCCGGCAGCTGCGTGCGACCGTTCCCGCAGGCCTGCGGGAGGCCCCTCCCGTCCGGGGCAACCATTCCCCCTCACCCCTCACCGCGAGATATCGCGTCCCTGTTTCACGTGAAACAGCCCGTCCGTGCTTCCTGGCCCCCGCGCTGTGGTGTATCTTTGCCAGATACCCACCATCGGAACCCCCATGTCGCGTATCATCGCTATCGCGAACCAGAAAGGCGGCGTCGGCAAGACCACGACGGCCGTCAATCTCGCCGCCTCGCTCGCCATCGCCGAGAAGAAGGTCCTCCTCATTGACGCCGACCCGCAGGGGAATGCCACCTCCGGGTTCGGGATCGAGAAGCAGGACGGACTCCGCTCACTCTATGATGTGATCATCGAGGGGGCGTCGGTCGGGGAGGTAGTGCAGTCGGTTGATCAACTGCCCTTCCTCCGCGTCGTACCCGCCACCCAAGATCTCATCGGGGCGGAAATCGAATTGATCACCCGGACCGACCGGGAGACCATCCTCAAGCGCGCTCTCGATGCCGTGCGCGGGGAGTACGACTACATCCTCGTGGACTGCCCGCCGTCGCTTGGCCTGGTCACCCTGAACGTCCTCACCGCTGCCGACGGTGTGCTGATTCCGATCCAATGCGAATACTACGCGTTGGAGGGTATCTCTCAGCTGCTCAACACGATACGGCTCGTTCAACAGAACTTCAACCCCGACTTCCAGATCGACGGTGTCCTCCTCACCATGTACGACGCCCGCCTCAACCTCTCCCGCCAGGTCGTCGGTGAGGCCAAGGAGTACTTCGGCGCCAAGGTGTTCCGGACCCTCATTCCCCGCAACGTGCGGCTGGCCGAAGCGCCGTCGTTCGGGAAGCCGATCCTGCTCTATGACGTCCAGTCCGTCGGGGCCAAGAGTTACCTCGCGGTGGCGGAAGAATTGACGAAACGCACCGACGAGCGGAATCGTCGCGGCACCAAGGCGGGGACGACATGAGCGAGACGAAGCGGTTGGGGCGCGGACTCGAGGCGTTGCTGGGCCCGATGTCGCGCGAGCAGGCGGAAGCGAGTGGCGCACTCCGCGAAATTCCGATTGGCAACATCTCGCCCAACCCGTGGCAACCCCGGCAGACGTTCGATGACGACGCCCTCACCGAACTCACCGCGTCCATCGAGGCCTCGGGATTGTTGCAGCCGATCGTGGTGCGCAGTGTCGGCTCGCGCTACGAGCTGATCGCGGGGGAGCGTCGCTGGCGTGCCCTGCAGCGCCTGGGCTGGGCCAAGGTGCCGGCCATCGTGCGCGAGCTCGATGATCGCGCCGCACTGACGCTGGCGATGATCGAGAACCTGCAGCGCGACGACCTCAATTCCCTCGACGAGGCGCAGGGGTATCATCGCCTGATCCTGGAGTTCAAGTTGCCGCAGGCCGAGGTGGCACGTCTGGTCGGCAAGGATCGCTCGACGGTCGCCAACATCCTGCGACTGCTGAAGTTGCCCGCGGACGTGCAGGCACTGCTGCAGCAGAAGAAGCTGAGCGAGGGACATGCGCGCGCCCTGTTGGCCCTCGATACGCCGGCCGAGATGTCGAAGGTGGCCCGGCAGATCGTGGCCGAGGGGTGGTCGGTGCGTCAGACCGAATCGGTGGTGCGCGGCGACGACCCGGACGCGCCGCGCGGCAAGATGATGAAGAAGCCAACTCCCCATCGCAATGTGAACGCCGATGCCCGCCGCGTGGAGGAGGCGCTCCGCCTCCACCTCGGCACCGACGTGCGCCTCACCGCCAAGCGACGGGGCCGCGGCCTCCTCTCGATTTCCTACTACTCCAATGACGATCTCGCCCGGGTGCTCGAGTTGCTCCTCGGCAAGCCGTTCGAAGGATGACCTGCATGCGGCACGGGCGTGCCCTCCTGGCGGTGCTGGTAGTGGCCTGCGGAGGTGGAACCGGCACCGAGAGCGGTGACCTGCGGGTGGCGCTGATCACGCCGGGGTCGATCGCGGATGCCGCGTGGAACGCCGGTGCCTACGCGGGTTTGCAGCAGATTCGTGATTCTCTGGGCGTGGCAATCTCGCACGTGGAGGCCCGCACGCCGGCCGAACAGGAGGAGGCGCTCCGGTCGTATGCGGCACAGGGCTACGGGCTCGTGTTCGGGCATGGGTTTGAATTCCAGCAGCCCGCCGAACGGGTGAGCGCGGAGTATCCGAACACCATCTTCGTCATCACCAGCGGCCAACGCGTGCAGGGCAACGTGGTCCCGCTCGTGTTCCGGATTCATGAGGCGACCTACCTCGTCGGGATGATGGCCGGCAGCCTCACCACGACGGGGCGCGTCGGCTTCGTCGGCGGGATGGAGCTGCCACCCATCGTGCTCGGCTATGCCGGGTGGGTGCAGGGCGCGACCGCGGTCCGCCCGGGGGTGGATTCCCGCATCACCTACCTCAACACCTTCGACGACGCCGCGGCCGGGAAGGAAGCGGCGCTGGCCATGATCCGCCTGGGCGTCGACCAGGTGCATCACAATGCCGATGCTGCCGCCCTCGGGCTCTTCTCGGCCGTCAAGGAATCGCCGGGCGTGATGGCGTACGGCGCCAACGCAGATCAGTCCACCCTCGCGCCGGGGCGGGTGCCGGCGTCGGCGCAGATCGACCTGCCGCACGCGGTGCTGCTGGTGGCGCGTGAGGTGCAGGCGGGGTCGTTCGTGCCGCGCGTCGAGAGCTTTGGTCTGGCGAGTGGGGTGATTCGGTTGGCGCTCGACACCACAATGCGCGCCACCCTGCCCGCCGGTCTGCTCGAGCGGGTGATGGCGGCACGGGATTCGATTGCGGCCGGCACGCTCGTGGTCGCGGGGCAGGGGCTGCCATGAGGACCGTCCTGCTGGATGAACTGGTCGCGTATCTCGACGAGTATCTGGACATCGACGGCATCGCCGACGCGCCGACCGCGCTCAACGGCTTGCAGGTCGAGAACCAGGGGGAGATCACCTCGATCGTGGCCGCGGTGGATGCCTCGCAACGCACCATCGATCGCGTGGTCGACGAGTGCGAGCGCGGTGCCCTGCTGCTGGTGCACCACGGCCTGTTCTGGGACGGACTCCGGCCGGTCACGGGGCGTCGCTACCAGCGCCTCCGCGCGCTTCTCAACGACGACATCGCGGTGTATGGCGCGCACCTCCCGCTCGACGCCCATCCCGAGGTCGGCAACAACGCGGTGCTCGCGAGGATGCTTGGCCTCCTCGACCCCGTCCCGTTCACGCACCACAAGGGGACGCCGTTCGGGGCGTCGGGACACCTCATCATGTCGCGCGATCGGCTGGCAGAGCGACTGGAAGAGTTGCTGGGCGATCGTGTGCACCTCATCCCCGGTGGCCCGGAGACCACGGCACGCGTCGGGATCATCACCGGCGGTGCGGGGTCCCAGATCGAGGTGGCCGCCGATGCCGGACTCGACACCTTCATCACCGGCGAAGGGGCGCACCACACCACCTTCGATGCCCTCGAGTACGGCGTGAACGTGTTCTATGCCGGGCACTACGCTACCGAGACGGTGGGGGTCAAGGCACTGGCCGAACATCTGGCGGAACGATTCGGCGTGCCGTGGGTGTTCCACGATCATCCGACGGGGCTCTGATCTCTGATCGCCGATCTCTGACATGCTCACCCTCTCCCACATCGCCAAACGTTTCGGTACGACCGTCGCCCTCGACGACGTGTCGTTCGCGGTCGCGTCCGGCGAGGTGCACGCCCTCCTCGGCGAGAACGGGGCGGGGAAGAGCACGCTCATGGCGATCGCCGCGGGCCTCCTCGCGCCGGATCGCGGCACCGTCGTGGCCACGGCGCGGGTGGCGCTCGTGCACCAGCACTTCACCGCGATCGGTGCGCTCAGCGTGGGCGAGAACATCGCCCTGGCGGCGGGGTGGGCCGAGACCGGACGGGCCGCGGAGCGCCGGGCAGCGGGGGTGATCGCCCAGCTCGCGCTCCCGCTGGATCCGACGGCGATCGTCGCCACCCTGTCGGTGCAGCTTCGCCAGCGACTCGAGATCGTCAAGTCGCTCGCCTCCGAGGCCCGCGTGTTGCTCCTCGACGAGCCGACGGCGGTGCTGGCCCCCCGCGAGGTGGAGGAACTCCTCGTCCTCGTGCGCGCCTTCGCGGCGAGTGGCGGGGCGGTGGTGCTGATCACCCACAAGTTGCGCGAGGTGCTCGCCGTGGCAGATCGCGTCACCGTGCTGCGCCGCGGACGGGTGACGCTGCACGGTCCGTGTGCGGACGAGACGGCGGAGAGTCTGTCCCACGCGATGATTGGGAGCGAGCACGCGGTGACCAGCGAGCGGCGAACAGCGAACCGCGACTCGGTGCATGGTGAGGGTGCCGTGCGCGTCGAGCTGAGCGCACCATGGGTCACCGCCGCCGCTCACCAAATGCCAATCGCCAATCTCCTCGCCGGCGAGATCATCGGCATCGCGGCCATCGAGGGCAATGGCCAACGGGCGTTGCTGCGCGGCATGGCGGGGTTGCTCCCGCGCGACGGCATCACGGTGCACGGTGTGGTGGCGTTCGTGCCGGAGGATCGCACGACCGAGGCGATCATCGGGTCATTCACGCTTGCCGACAACCTGGTGCTCGGCCTGCCCGACACGGCCCGGCGCTGGATCGACTGGCGTGCGGTACGGGCGCGCACCACGGCGCTGCTGGAGGCATTCGATGTACGCGCCCCCGGCCCAGATACCCTGGCCGACGCCCTCTCGGGCGGCAACCAGCAGAAGTTCGTGCTGGCCCGCGCGCTGGAGGGGGCACCGGAGGTGATCGTGGTGGAGGATCCGACCCGCGGCCTCGACGTGGCCGCCACGGCGGCGATCCATGCGCGTCTGCGTCAGGCCGCCGATGCGGGGGCCTGCGTCGTGGTCCACGCCTCGGATCTCGACGAGGTGCTGCTCCTCGCCGATCGGCTGTTGGTCCTGGCCAACGGCCTGCTCCGCGAGCTGCCCGTGACCACCCCGCGCGTGGTCGTGGGTGATGCGATGCTGGGCCTCGTCGCCACCGAGTCGGCGTGACGCTCGCGATCGCCCCGTCGCGGGGACCGGCCCGCGAAGCGCTGGTGACACTCGCGGCGGTGGCCACCGGGATGGTACTCCTGGCGGGGTTCCTCGCGGTGGCGGGGTTCGACGTCGGAGCGGCGCTTGCCGCACTCTGGCGCGGGGCGTTCGGCTCGCGCTACGCGATCCTCTCGGCCACGCTGGTGCGCGCCACACCGCTCCTGGTGCTGGGGCTCGCCTTCGCGGTGGGTGCCCGGGCGGGCGCCTTCAACATCGGCATGGAGGGCCAGTTCGCCGCGGGGGCGATCGCGGCGACGTGGGTCGGCTTGTCCGTGGGGAATGTCCCCCCCCCAGTGGCGGCGGGGCTGGTGCTGGTGGGGGGGGGCGCTGCCGGCGCGGCGTGGGTGCTGGTCCCGGTGGCCTTGCGGCTGCGGTTTGGCGTGACCGAGGTGATCAGCACCCTGCTGCTCAACTTCGTGGCCGCGGCGGCGGTGAGCTGGTGCGTGGCGGGACCGCTGCAGGAGGCGGGCGGGACCTACCCACAAAGTGATCCGATCGCGCTGGCGGCCCGGTTGCCGCGCCTGGTGCCCGATGCCCGACTGCACGCGGGCCTGGTGGTGGGGTTGGCGGTCGCGGCCCTGCTGTGGGTCGCCTTTCGTCGCACGGGGTGGGGGTTCCGGCTGCGGGCCGTCGGGGCGGGCCCCGTCGCGGCGGCCACGGTGGGGGGGATCGCGCCGCCCCGGGTGCTCGCCGGGGCCTTGTTGCTCTCGGGGGCGCTCGCCGGGTTGGGGGGGGGCATCGAGGTCGGCGGGGTCTCCTTCGCGCTCTACCAGAACCTCTCGCCGGGCTATGGCTTCTCGGCGATTGCGGTGGCCCTGCTCGGGCGGCTGCATCCCGGCGGGGTGATCGTGGCCGCTGTGCTCTTCGGGGCGCTCGAGGCCGGTGCGGGTGCCATGCAGCGCGACGCCGGTGTGCCGGCGGTGGCGGTGCAGGTGGTGCAGGCGGTGGTCCTGCTGACCCTGGTGGTGGTGGCGAGGCGCGCGCGGTGATCGACCTCGAGCTGGCGACCGCCTTCGGTGCGGCAATGGTGCGCGTGGCGACGCCGCTCGCCTTCGCGGCGCTCGGGGAGACCGTCGTGCAACGCGGCGGCATCATCAACCTGGGGCTTGAAGGGGCGATGCTCGCCGGGGCCCTCGGGGCGGCGGTCGGGGCCGTCGCCGGAGGCCCCGTGGCGGGGGTGGCGCTGGGCGCGGCCGGCGGGGTGGTGCTCGCCGCGGTGATGGCGGCCGCCGTGGTGTGGGCGCGTGCCGACCAGATCATCACCGGCACCGCCGTGACGCTCGGGGCGATCGGCCTCACCGGGGTGATTGCCCGGCAGGTGTTCGGCGCTGGCGGGGTGGGACTCGCCGTCCCGACGTTGGGACCGGTGGCGATCCCTGGCCTGCTGACGATTCCCCTGGTGGGCCCGGCCTTCTTTACGCAGTCGGTGCTGACCTATCTGGCCTACCTGTTGATCCCGGTCACCTGGTGGCTCCTCTTCCGGACCCGTTTC
>JBBQQJ010000015.1:0-22780 GCA_038216165.1 Gemmatimonadales bacterium
TCCTTCGCGGCCCCGGTACTCCCCATCCCCGGTGCGGTGAAGCCGGCCGCGAGCCAGAACGTCGCATAGATCAGCGCGCCGGCGCCAAAGGCCACCGCACTGAACCGGGCGATCGGGCCAACGCGTGTGGTCAGCAGCAGGATCGCCATGGCGGCCAGCGCAGCGGTGCCGATGCTGCCACCGTGCAGGTGGGCGCGCTGCAGGTAGGTCCACGACTTGGCGAGCACGGCATCCTTCGCCGCCACGTCGCCACCGTACGTGGTCGCGAGGACGGCATCCGCGGACGCGGCGAGGCGCCCCTTGATGGTCGGCTCGATGGCGCCGAATGCCCCCCCCAACACAAAGCCGAAGAGGATGGCGGTGAGCGCGAGCAGGATGCCGGCGCGTAACGCGGCTGGGATCGGACGAACGGACATGAGGACCTCGGAGAACAGAGAACCGAGAACAGCGAACAGCGAGAACCCTACACCCTCCTCCGTGCAAGCGCACCATACCCGACTCCTGCAATCCCATTTCGCACCCCGCAGTTCGCTGCGCGCGGTTCCCTGTTCACTGTATCTTGGAAGGATGCAAAGACGACATCTCCTTGCCCTTGGCGCCGCGGCCGCCGCCGCCACCCTGGGCACCCGCCGACTGTTCGCCTCCCCTCGCGCCGACCGCATGCCCCTCTGGCGGCCGCCCGCACTCCGTCCCGACGGCATCACGCTCCGCGCCAATAGCCACGCGATTCCTTCCGGCACCGGCGTCACCGGCACGGCGATGACGCTCGGTGAGGGCGCGATCGGGCCGACCATCCGGGTACGCCGCGGCAACCGGGCCCGCATCACGCTGGAGAACGGGCTCGACGAGGAGACCATCCTCCACTGGCACGGGCTGCGCGTGCCGGAAGCGGCCGATGGCCACCCACGGCTCGCGATCGCCCCTGGTGCGCGGTACGCCTACGACTTCGAGGTGACTGACCGCGCCGGCACCTACTGGTACCACGCGCATCCGCACCACCGCACGGGCGAGCAGGTTTATCGTGGCATGACCGGGCTGTTCATCGTGGAGGACGCCGCGGAGGACGCGCTCGGCCTGCCGCGAGGGGCACGCGAGATCCCGATCCTCATCCAGGACCGACGCCTCGCCGACGACGGCGAGTTCGTCTTCAATCCGGTGATGCACGAGCGGATGGAAGGCTTCTTCGGTGACGTCGCCTTCGGCAACGGCACGCCGAACCCCACGATGGACGTGGATGCGGCGTTGTACCGATTGCGCGTGGTGAATGTCACCAGCTCGCGCATCACCCGGCTCGCCCTCTCCACCGGTGCACCGATGACGCTGATCGGCACCGACGGCGGCCTCCTCGACGCCCCCGTGCAGGTGACGCATCTCGACCTCGGCACCGGCGAGCGCGCCGACCTGCTGGTGGATCTCTCGGGCCTGCCGGTCGGCACCCGGGTGATGGTCGTCTCGGAGGAGTTCACGCCGCCGTACCGCGGGGGGATGGGGATGATGGGCCGCGGGATGACGGGCGCGAAGCCGCAGGGTGCCCCGATGGACCTGCTGGAACTGGTCGTCACCCGCAGCGTTGCCGAGCGGCCGTTCGTGGTGCCGGCGCTCCCGCCGATCGCCCGACTCGATCCAGCCCGGGCGGACCGTACCCGGGAGTTCCACTTCCAGAGTGCCAGGATGAACCACACGATCAATGGCAAGGGATGGGAAATGGAGCGGGTGGATGAGCGCGTCCCGTTCGGCAGCACCGAAATCTGGCGCTTCATCAACGACTCGAACTTCCCGCACCCGGTGCACATGCACGAGGTGCATTTCCAGATTCTGTCACGCACCGGCGGGCGCGCCCAGCTCTTCCCGTGGGAAGCAGGCTGGAAGGACACCGCGCTCTTGTTCCCCGGCGAGACGATCGATGTGATCGCAGAGTTCAATCATCACCGCGGGCTCTTCCTCATGCACTGCCACAACCTGGTGCACGAGGACATGGGGATGATGCTGAATTATGTGATCGAGTGAGGGGTGAGGGGGACGCGGCCTGCGGCCGCGCTTGGTGAAAGGTGAAAGGGATACGGTGGAGCTCCCGTTTCACCTTTCACGTTTTACCCAGTTCCCCTCACCCCTCCTGGCCTGCCATCCCCCGCTTCTCATCCACCGTCAACATCACCAATCCACCAATCGCGAAGAACGCGATCACCGTGGCGACGCCGGCGCGCTGCGAGTCGAACGTCGTCGTGACCACACCGAGCATGAGCGGGCCGAGGAAAGCGGTAGCCTTGCCGCTGAAGGCGAAGAAGCCGAAGAACTCGGTCTCATGCTTCTCCGGCACGAGCCGTCCCATCAGTGAACGCGAGGCGCTCTGGTTGGGCCCCACGAAGATTCCTACCATGATGCCGGCTGCCCAAAACCACGCGCGTGTAGGCGCCAGGACCGCCATCAACGACGCAACGATCAGCGCGACCAGCGTGATCAGGATCGTGTTGCGGCCACCAAGTTTGTCATCCACCCATCCGAACGCGATCGCGCCGATGCCTGAGGCCACATTGAGGACGATGCCGAAGAGGATCACTTCGCTCAGCGTGAAGCCGAAGGTGCCGGCCGCATAGATCCCACCGAAGGCGAAGATCGTCACCAGGCCGTCGTTGTAGATGAGCCGTGCGGCGAGGAACTTCACGATCTCGCGGTAGCGCTGCACGTCGCGCAGCGTCTGCGCCAGCCCGCGGAATGCGCCAAGGATATTCACCTTGGCATGGGTGGCCCGGCGCTCGGGGACGTTCAGGAACATCGGAAGTGAAAAGAGCAGGAACCACCCAGCCACGAGCAGATTGGTTGCCCGCACGTTCCAGCCGGCTTCGGTGCTCATCCCGAACCAGGGCGTGCCCCCCTGCGGAATGAACGCTACCAGCGCGACCACGAGGCACAGCAATCCACCGACGTACCCCAGGCCCCAGCCATAGCCGGAGACGCGGCCGATGCGTGCCGGCGACGCAATACTCGGCAAGAACGCGCTGTTGAACAGACTGCTCATCTCGAAGGCGATATTGGCGATCACGAAGATCGCGAGCGCGAGCACCATGGTGCCGGTACCACCGGGGGCGATGAAAGCGAGCGCGGTGGTGGCGAGCACGCAGACCGCCGTACTCATGGCGAGGAAGCGCTTGCGTGCCCCCCCCTGATCGGCGATCGCGCCCATCAGCGGCGAGAGGATGGCGATGAGGATCGCGCTGATCGCGATCGCGCGGCTCCACCAGGCCGTGCCGAGAATCTCGTCGGGCGCCATCGCCTTGGTGAAGTAGGTCGCGTAGATGAAGGTCACCACCAGTGTGGTGAAGGCGGAGTTGGCGAAGTCGTAGAGCGCCCAACTCCAGATCACCTTGGGGACATCCTTCTGCAGCGGCGCAGGTGCGTCGGGGGCGATGGCCGTCACGGGGTGGCTCCAGTCTGATAACGCTGGTAGAGATTGTCGAGTCGGTCGGCCAGGGTGCGCTGCTCGGCGCGCAACATGTCGAACAATTTACGGCGCCCGCGCAAGATCCTGAAACGGCGGATGTCGTCCCACGCACCTCGCCACCGTTCGCGGACCAAAAGGCCGCTCATCCCGACCACCGGCACGACCACCAGCACCGTAAGCGCGGCCCAGAGATTCCAGATGACTCCTGCGGCAACTGCCAGCACCACCACCCACGTGATATACAGCCCGCCACCCACCAGGAACTTCCAGGTGGAGCGCGTATCGGCCTCGAGCCGGAACCGCCCAACCACAATGCCCGTGAGCTGATACGGAATCACAAACAACAGCCACCCCGCCACGCCGAGGAGCAGCCAGACCGGCAACACGAACGGCAACCGGCGCGCCGCCCAACTGGCACTCCGCCACCACCCCACGTCGGCCACCAAATCCGCTGGACGCATTCGCATTCTTTCGAGTCGCCGACGATGCTCCGCCACCACCCGCACCACCTCTGCGCCCTCTGCATCAACGCGTGCGCGCACATCCGCCAGAATGCGGGTCGTGATCGCGAGTCGTGCTGCTCGCTCCGAGGTCTCGGGCATCGCCCCCCGCTCAGCCTCCCACACCCGCACCGCGGTGCGCACCAACGGCTCGTCTTCCCACGAGTCGAGGTTGAGGGTGACCGCCGCGAGCCCAGCAGCAATCCGTGCAGTGAGTTCGCGCACCGCACCGGTGTCCTCTGCACTGCGCGCCGCGAGATCTTCCCATGCAATCGGCGCCCCGATCACCACGCGCGCATCACTCCGGAAGATGTCGCGCTGTCGAAAGGTGAGCCCGACCGGCACCACTGGAAATCCCCTCCCCACACTTTCGGCCGCGCCCAGCGCGATGCGCGCCGCGCCAGTTCGGAGCGGTGCCATCGCGGGGGCGGCGTGGGAGATTCCCTCGGGGAAGAGCCCGACGGCATCGCCTGCGGCGAGTGCATCGTGGACCGCGCGGAACATCGCGGCGTTGTCGGCCATCTTGGTGGGATCGTCGCTGGCCCGATGCACCGGGATCGCGCGCCCGAGCCGGACGAACCAGGCGGTCTTCGGATCCTCGAAAAGTGGCGCTTTGGCGAGCAAGCGCACCGGTCGGCGCGCTGCCGCCATCACGACGACCGGGTCGAGCAGCGAGTTCGGGTGATTGGCGACCAGCAGCACTGGCCCGGTGGCGGGGATCCGCTCCCCGCCCACACGGAGGCGGAAGTAGATCCCCGCGGCCACGCGGGCGAGGAGTGGGAGGATGGCCGTGTACGCCTCAGGGCATCCGGGAGAGCATGTCGGTGAGGTCGAGCACCGCAAGCCGATTCTCAGGCCGGTTTCGCCGGAACACCAATACACTGTCGCCGGGGAGGAACTCGGCGCCCGCCTCGAAGCCGATCCCGGGCGTGACGGTTCGTGCCGTGCCCGAGGCGCGCTCCACCACCCCCACCGCGCTCCCCTGGGCCGTGGCGATCGAGTAGGAAAGGAAGGCGCCCGTGCGCGACCAGTAGTTCACCCGCGCGCCCGGGGGGCCGAGGGGTCGCGTCCCGCCATCGGCCAGCGACATCATCACGGAGGAGATGGTCCCCCCGTCACCAGTGACCAGGACCGCGATCGAGTCGCTCCCCGCCGGCGTGTTCCACGCCACGCTCCACACCGTCTGCGCGTTCGTGATCATCCGGATCGCACCATCCGGCATCACTTCGCCGAGGCCGATGCGACCGCCCTCGCTACTCAGGAGGGTGACCAGCAACCTCGGCGTGCCCTTCGTGGGGAACACCCCGTTGATGCGTCCTGCGGTGGTCAGGCGGACCGGTTCGCCACCATCAAGCGGCACGCGCCACAGGTCAGACAAGGGCGAGTCGCGGTCGGAGATCACGAACAGTTCCGTGGCATCCCGACCCCAGACAGCATCGCCCTCCCACGAATCCCAGGTCAGCACCTGGCGCAGCGCCCCCGTCGCCACCTCGACGATCCAGGGATCCTGGGTGCCGCCCCCCGTGCCCGTGAACAGCAGGTGCGTCCCGTCCGGCGACCAGAGGACGCGGGAAAGGTCCATCATCGGGCTGGCCAGCAATCGTGCCGCACCCCCGGCGCTCGGCATCACCCAGATGTCCCCGACGCCGCCGGTGCGACGGGAGGTGAAGGCCATTTGCGAGCCGTCCGGCGACGCCTCGAAGTAATCCACCGTCACGGAGTCAGGAGTCAACTGCCGCTCTGCCCCCCCCGTGATCGGAATGGCGTGCACCGTGCCGACGCCGCCGGCAACCGTGTAGGCGACCTGCAGTGACGCGCCGCGCCACCCGACCACGCTTTCCACCGCCGCGTCATCGGTGAGGCGGATGGCGTCCCCCCCCGTGGCCGGCACCACCCAGAGGTCGCTCTGGCGACCCCGCTCCGACTGGAAGAGGATCCACTTGCCGTCGGGTGACCAGGCGGCGGAGCGGTCGGCGCGCAGGTCACTCGTCAGCTGTCGGGCCTCCCCGCTCGCAAAATCAAGGACCCAGAGATCTGGTGCGCCGGTCCGGCTGGACTCGTACACCAACGTCCGGCCATCCGGCGACCATGCGGCAGCCCCGCCCGCGCCGACGACCTCGTAGCCCTCGCTCGTGAGCTGGCGCGGCGTGGCACCGAGCGAGTCCAGGGCCCAGAGCATCGTGCGCGCGGAATCGTACGTCATCACCACCGCATGCTGACCGACGGGGGCAAAGAACGCGAGGTGGGTCCGCCGCTCTCCCGGCAGGAGGGGTTCCGCGGTTCCCGTGGCAGGATCGAGAACCACCGAGGTGAAGCTCCCACCGTCGGCGTCGGTGGTGAGCAACAGGATCTGCGTGCCATCGGCGCGCCAGCTCATCGGGTACATCCATCCGCTGCCGGAATGCACCGTGGCCATGTCCCCACCAGACGCCGGGAAGACCACAATGCTGAAGGTCGTCGCATTCGACTGGCTGGTCGCCACCCGGCTGCCGTCGGGTGACCAGAGCGGGGAGCGGACCCCCGGAGACCGGAGGGGCTGGAGCGTCAGGTTGCCGAGGTCGCCGTCGGCGAGCCACAACTGGACCCCGGTACCGACGCCCTGCCATCCCGCGACCCGTGAACCGTCGGGCGAGTACGCCGGCATGACATGGTTGGCTCCGGCCGCGGAGAGGAGGGTCGGCGTCGGCAGGGCACGTTCGGTGTCCTTGGCACAGCCGACAGCCAGCACCGCAAGGAACGGAAGGTAGGCACGACGCATCATGAATCTCCGGGTGAAACCTGGGCCACGGGGGTGCCGACCAGGATGGCCTGCACCCCGCGGGTGATCTGTTGCACGATGTCGTCCTGCGCGGCGAGGACGTCGGTGACGTCGCGCGCGATGGATTCCGACCAGAGCGAACGCGTGGTCCGTGGGTCGGAGAGCTGCACGTTGATCCGCATGGTGCTGCCGGCGCGAAAGACCGTCGCCTCGACGATCGCGTCCACCTGCAGCTCCTCGGCGATCTGGCTGTTCGGGGTGGCACCATCGGCGTAGCGCACCGTGGCCGAGCGCGGCACCACCTCCGCGCCGCCGGCCCGCGCGAGGGCATTGCTGAGCGCGTCGTGCATCGCGACGACGAACTGCTCGTCCTGGCCCGAGAGGTCCTCGATCGGCATCACGGCGATCCGCTCGATGATGCCGCCCCCGCCACTGCCGCTGTCGCGGGTGGTGTACCAGATGCCGAGCCCGCCGGAGACGGCCAGCACCGCTGCCGCGAGGATGCCGAGCCAGGCGCGACGCGTGGGGGGGGGAGCCACCGCCGGCACCGGCCGCGTGTGCGTCGGCGTCACCCCGCCGCTCGGCGTGGCCCCGACCGCCTCGAGTTGTTGCACGATGTCGTCGGCCCGCTGCCAGCGATCGGCGGGATCCTTGGCGAGGGCGCGCATGACCACGTCGGCCAGCACCCCCGGCGTGCCGGGGCGCACCTCGCGGATGTCCTTCGGGGTCTCCATCACGTGCGCCGAGAGCACCTGCTGCGGCGTGCCGCTGAACGGCGGATGACCGGCGAGCATCTCGTAGCCGAGGATGCCGAGGGCGTAGATGTCGGCACGGCCATCGAGCTCGCCCTGCCCCATCGCCTGCTCGGGCGCCATGTAGTGCGGCGTGCCCACCGCCATCCCCACGGTCGTGTTGTTGTCACCGCCCGATGCGCTGACCGCCTTGGCCACGCCGAAGTCGGCCACCACCGCGTGCCGGCCGGAGAGCATCACGTTGCCGGGCTTGATGTCGCGATGGACCACGCCGCGCTCGTGCGAGTAGGCGAGCGCATCGGCCACCTCGCGCAGGATGCGCACCGTATCCGCAATGGGCAGCTTCCCCTCGCGCGCGATCCGCTGGGCCAGCGACTCGCCCTCGACGAACGGCATCACATAATAGAGGAAGCCGGACACCTCGCCGGAATCGTAGAGCGAGAGGATGTGCGGATGGTTGAACTGCGCCACGAAGCGGATCTCGCGCGGAAAGCGCTCCGCGCCCAGCGCCGCCGCCAGGTCCGGGCGCAGGACCTTGAGCGCGACCTGGCGGTCATGCTTCAGGTCGCGCGCCAGGAAGACGGTGGCCATGCCACCGGCCCCGACCTCGCGGTCGATGATGTATTGGCCGGAGAGTGCCGCCGCAAGGCGGGACTGCAAGTCAGTCACGGCATGCCGATGAAGGGAGACCCCTGAATTTCGCCCGGCGGTCGCGATTGGGGAAGGGGTGAGGGGGGCGCGGCGCGGAGGAGGAGATCATCCCAGCCGGCGGTGTCAACCGCCGCAGGATGAATGGTGGACAGAGTCCCCGTCAGTCCAGGAACCGTGCCCGGTCGGCTGGTGCGGGGAGCACGCACGCCCCCGGCACCCGGTGCCGGTGCCGCGCCACCAGATCGTAGGCGGCGTCCCGAAGGGGCCGCGGCACCAGCCAGGCGACCCGCAACAAGTGCCAAAAGCCGCCGAGGTGGCGCAGCATGCGCAGCACGGCCGCCGAACGCGCACGGACCCGTTCCGGCGCGTTCCCACGAGCCGGCTCCACCCAGACGACGGAATCCACCGCCATGAGCGCGGGGTGGCGCGCGAGCACGGCGCGGGCGGTCACCCCGTCCAACGCGGCGAATCGCAGCGTGCGCGTGCGCTCATGCCGCAACACGAATTGCACGCTCCGGGCACAGAGGCCGCAGGTACCGTCGTAGAGGAGGAGGGGCGAGGACATCCCGAAACGTAGCCGTGACCTGTCATCCCGAGCGGAGCGACCCGCAGGGTCGCGCAGTCGAGGGATCTCTGGCCACGCGGCAGGGAGGCGAGCGATTCCCCTCGACTCGCGGCGCGCGCTCGGGATGACAGCATCGGAGACAACCCTGCGGTACGCGGTCGGGATCCCTGCCTTACGCCGCGCGCCGCCAGTGCTCCCAGATCAACACCATGGCCAGCGTGTCGAGCTTGCAGTAGCGCCGCAGCAGCTCCGCCCAGCGGGCACCATGGGCATCGCGATCGGTCGGGTCACCGTAGAGCATCGCCTGATAGGCCCGCATCGCGCCGGTCCCATCGGCCACGTTGAGGACGGTCCCGCCCACCGTCACCGGGGGCAGCGCGTCGTACGGCCCCTCGCCCTCCGGCACGTCGTACCGATCGATGCCCATCCACGCATCAAACTGGCGACGCGCCGCCGGATCATCCTGCCAGATGGCATCGAGGACCCACTTGATGCTGGTCTTTCCCCCCATCCCGGGATGGAAATAGTACCGCTCGCAGAGCTTGTGCTGGTCGAGGAGCCGGGTGTCGGGGTGGTCCTTGTCGGCGAATGGGTCAAGCCACTCGAGCAGGTCGGCATCGGCCATGCCGCGCGCCGCGAGTTGGTCGCGCTGCTGCCGCAGGATCGTCCGCTCATAGGGCGACCAGATCACCACCGTGCCCTGATCGCCGAGCACCTCGCGCAAGCTGCCAACGAACTCCTGCGCGGGCCAGAGGTCGGTGGTGTTGAGCCACTCGTGATGGACCGGCGTGGCACCGGGGGCCTCCACCGTGTGACAGCTCCACTGGAAGCCCACCGACTGATACGGGTGCATCCCCGCGTGGTAGGGAATGGCCAGCGCGCTGGTCTCGAAATCGATGAAGTGCAGCGGGTAGGTGACCGCCTTCACCGCGCGGCCAAGGGCGGAATCAACCCACGTGGTGCCGGATGCCGTGTGGGCGATCTGGACCAACTGGCGCGGGGCATAGGCCGTGGGGCTGCCATCCTTCTTGACGAGGTGCGCCGGGTGA
Source organism: Gemmatimonadales bacterium (assembly GCA_038216165.1). Lineage (GTDB taxonomy): Bacteria > Gemmatimonadota > Gemmatimonadetes > Gemmatimonadales > GWC2-71-9 > Palsa-1233. The sequence goes on from JBBQQJ010000015.1 coordinate 9,715, forward strand.
ACATCGTCCAACGCGACCCGGCCACCCTGGATCAACAGATCGCCAAGCTTCTCGCCCTCGTGCTTCGTCAAACCAAACCTGTAGAGGTCGAGCACCGAGGGGCCCTCGGGTGCGAGCGCACCCCAGCACTCACGGAAGCCACTCCTGTCCTCATCACGGCCGACGCGGTACTCGCACTTGGCACAGTGCATTCCAATCGGGGCCGGTTCGTGCGCGATACCGATGTCATCGTACCGGGCCTCCTGCAGGTCGGCAAATGCCGTGACCTCGTCAAGGAGTTCAGCCACCGCATCGTCCACATTGATCACGCCCAGGAGCTCTGCCGGATCGATAGCCGCCGAATCGCCGATGAAGCGCACGTCGAGGGCCTTTTCCTCGGCGGTATGGCCACGCCGGATCTCGAACAGGTGTGGCATTCCTTCAAGCGACGCCGTCGCCGATTTGTCCACCACGATCAGGTGCGCCCGCACCTCGGCCTCTGGAAAGAGCCGGCGCAGCAGGTGCACCTGATAGGTCACATCCTCGAGATAGGGACGCCACGCGCCAAGAATCCCGTGCGGCTTCCGCTTCGCGCGGAACGGACCGCCCGGTCCCGCGTCGAGGGCATCACCGTCGAACGACTTCGACTTCACCTCGAACAGGTCGAAGCGGTTGCCCTGCCGGCGCAGCACATCCACGCGGGCGAGCTGACGCCCGGCCAGCAGCGTCGCCTCGAACCAGGTGCCATCCGCGGCGAATGCGATGCGGGTGGTGTCCCACGCCTCAACGGGCCGTCGGGTGTCGTAGACCAACTCCACCCCCTCGGGGAAGAGCAGGCGGGCGAGCTGCTCGACCATGTACCCCCCCTCGGCGAGAAGGGCGAGGTAGGTGTTGTCATCGAGGGTATTGGGGTACCTGCGCTCGCGCCAGGTCAGCTTGGCGGGGCAATCCCGCGCGAGCGTGAAGTCGGACTTGGAGAGGGTGGGCATGAGAGGAAGGTACCCGGAGGGTCTGACCGTCCTTCACCCGCCTTGGCGGAGCGTCATCCCGACGGGCCGCCGGGAGAAGTGATGTCGGACTATTCCAATCTCCCCCGCGGAGCCGAGATCACCTGTACCTTTCACTCGTCACACGATGACGTGTGGAGGGCACCGACGTCACGGTCGTCCCGCCCGGGCCGTCCCCATCTCCGGAAGTGCCATGACCGCTCCGCCCCGTTCCGATGCACTCGTCTTCTTCGGGGCCACCGGCGACCTCGCGTACAAGAAGATCTTTCCCGCCCTCCAGGCGATGATCCGCCGTGGCCATCTCGACGCGCCGATCATCGGGGTGGCGCGGCCCGGGTGGTCGCTCGAGCGGTTGTGCGAGCGCGCCCGTGCCTCGATCGAGGAGCACGGCGGCGGGGTCGACGAAGCGGCGTTCGCGAAGTTGGCCGGCCTGCTGCGGTATGTGGCCGGCAACTACAACGATCGCGCCACCTTCGACGCGCTGCGCACCGCGCTCGACGGAGCCACCGCCCCGATCCACTACCTCGCGATCCCGCCCAGCATGTTCCCCACCGTCATCCAGCACCTGGGCGACTCCGGCTGCGCCACCAACGCCCGGGTCATCGTCGAGAAGCCGTTCGGGCGCGACCTCGCCTCCGCCCGCGAGCTGAGCGATACCATCCACAGCGTCTTCGACGAGTCGGCGGTCTTCCGGATCGACCACTACCTCGGCAAAGAGGCGGTGCAGAACCTGCTCGTCTTTCGCTTCGCGAACACCTTCCTCGAGCCGATCTGGAACCGCAACTACATCGAGAGCGTGCAGATCACGATGGCGGAGTCATTCGGGGTCGAGGGCCGCGGCGGGTTCTACGAGGAGGCCGGAGCGATCCGCGACGTGGTGCAGAATCACTTGATGCAGGTCGTCGGCTTCCTGGCGATGGAACCGCCCGCCACCAGCTACAACGACGCGATCCGCGACGAACTCGTGAAGGTGTTCCGCCAGATCCGCCCACTGGCGCCCAGCGACGTGGTGCGCGGCCAGTTCACGGGCTACCACGACGAAAAAGGGGTGGCGCCCGACTCGACCGTGGAGACCTACGCGGCCCTCCGTCTCGCCGTCGATTCCTGGCGCTGGGACGGCGTGCCGTTCTTCCTCCGCGCCGGCAAGTCGCTCCCCGTCACCGCCACCGAGGTGATGGTCGAGCTCAAGCGGCCGCCGCTCACCACGCTCGCGCCCGGCATGGGGAATCACCTGCGATTCCGGCTGACGCCCGACCTGCATATCGCGCTCGGGGCCCTCATCAAGCAGCCCGGCGGCGCGATGGTGGGCGTGCCGACCGAGCTGACGCTGGTCGACCGCCAGGTCTGCGACGAGATGAGCGCCTACGAACGACTGCTGGGGGATGCAATGCACGGCGATCAGACCTTGTTTGCCCGACAGGACGCGGTCGAGGCCGCGTGGGCCGTGGTCGACCCGGTCCTCGGCGATGCCACTCCGATTCATCCCTACGCCCCGGGCAGCTGGGGACCACCGGAGGCCGACGCGATGACCCGCGATGTCGGCGGCTGGTCCAACCCGGCGACCGCGCCATGACGGTGCTCGCGCGCAAGATCCCCAGTACGGACGCCCGCATCGGCGGGCTCCGGCGATGGGACGCCCCCACACCACGGAGTGATGCATGACGCAGCTCGGCATGATCGGCCTCGGCCGCATGGGCGCCAACATGGTGCGTCGCCTCGCCCGCGCCGACCTGCACAGCGTAGTCTTTGATCATTCGCCCGAGGCCGTCGAGGCCCTGGTGCAGGAAGGGGCCACCGGCGCGGACTCCCTTGCTGATCTGGTCGCGAAGCTCCCCGCGCCGCGTGCAGTCTGGTTGATGGTACCGGCCGGCGTCGTAGATGCGGCGATTGACGAGCTCGCCCCGTTGCTCGACGCCGGCGACACCATCATCGATGGCGGCAATTCCTATTACGTCGATGACATCCGCCGGGCCGCGGCACTCGCCGAGCGCGGCATCCAGTATGTCGATGTCGGGACCAGTGGCGGGGTGTGGGGCCTCGAGCGCGGCTACTGCCAGATGATTGGTGGCGAGCCGGAGACCGTGGCCCGCCTCGAGCCAGTGTTTGCCGCGCTGGCGCCGCCGATCACTGCAGCCGATCGGATTCCCGGGCGGGCCGAGTCCGGTGGCACGGCGGAGCGGGGCTACCTGCACTGCGGTCCCGCCGGCGCCGGCCACTTCGTGAAGATGGTGCACAACGGCATCGAGTACGGCATCATGGCAGCGTACGCGGAGGGGTTCAACATCCTGAAGCATGCCAACGTCGGCACGGCAACGCAGGAGCACGATGCCGAGACGACGCCGATGCGCGATGCGGCGCACTACCAGTACGATCTCAACGTCGCGGACATCGCGGAGGTGTGGCGGCGGGGCAGCGTGATCGCCTCGTGGCTGCTCGATCTCACCGCTGGCGCACTGCTCGAGCAGCCCGGTCTCGAGGGATATGCCGGTCGGGTCTCGGACTCGGGTGAGGGGCGCTGGACGATCAAGGCCGCGATTGATGAGTCGGTGCCTGCACCGGTACTGAGCGCAGCGCTCTACCAGCGCTTCTCCTCGCGTGGCGAGGCCGACTACGCCGACAAGCTGCTCTCCGCCATGCGTCACGCCTTCGGTGGCCACCAGGAGAAGAAGCCGTGAGGCCGGCCGGTTGAGCACACTGCCACTCGAGGTGCTCCCTGATCCGGAGGCGCTGGCACTCCGCGCCGCGCGCGTGATCGCCGCGGCGGCGCGAGCGGCCGTAGAGGTACGGGGCCGATTCGCCCTCGCGGTGAGTGGCGGCAACACCCCGATCCGGATGTTCGAGATGCTCGCCGATGAGGACGTGCCATGGGAGCAGGTCGGACTCTTCCAGGTCGACGAACGCGTTGCACCCGAGGGCGACCCAGCGCGCAACCTCACCCAGCTTCAGGCCTTCCTGCTCGATCCGATGCCGATGCTCCCGACCATCTACCCGATGCCGGTGGAACTGCCCGACCTCGACCTGGCAGCGATGGAGTACAGCGACACGCTGCATCGCCACGCCGGCGCGCCGCCGGTGTTCGACCTGATCCACTTGGGGCTTGGCGACGATGGCCACACCGCGTCCCTGGTGCCGGGCGACCCGGTGCTCGAGGCAACGGACGACGTCGCGATCACCGGCCCGTATCGCGGCCACCAGCGGATGACGCTCACCTTTCCGGTGCTGGCACGCGCCCGGGCGATCCTCTGGGTGGTGGAGGGTGCGACGAAGGCCAACGCCCTGGCCGGGCTGCTGGCCGGCGATGCGGCAATGCCTGCGGGACGGGTGGCGAGGGAGCGGGCCATCGTGCTGGCGGATCGAGCGGCCATCGCCTAGTCGCGTTGCCCCGAACCGCGCACCCTCCAGGCGATTATCGAGTTCGGCAATGCGCCAGGGTGCCCCTCACGGCCCCCACGCCACACCGTGCGGATGCAGCATCTGCCCTGCCGGATTGCGGACGATGATCCCCGGCAACCCATTGTTCGGCGACCCGAACTGGGGGTCCAGCGAGACCGCGCCGGTCGCCGGATCGAATCGCGCCATCACCAGCCACGGTCCGCCACCGGTGATCGCGAGTCGGGTCCCCTGCCGGTTGGCGGAGACCCAGTGCAGACCGGCATACGCGGTGCTGTCGAGCACCAAACGCGACACCTCGCGCGGCGCCGCAGGGTCGCGCGTGTCGAGCACGATCAATCCCGGCAGCGCCGCCACCGCCTGGATCCAGTAGTCACCGATGGTGGTCGCCACGGAGCACAGCGTCTCGTCGGTCCCGCCGGGGAAGGTGTAGACGCGTGTGGCCACCGGCGCGTCCCCATCCAACCCGGTGACGCGATAGAGTCCGCACATGAAGGTGTTGGCAAACACCTCGCCCGCGGAGGTCATCTCGATGCTCGACGGAGCCACATGGCCGATGTCCGTGCCATGCGATGGCAGCGGGATCATCGCGATCGGTGCGAGGGGCTGGGTGGACCAGAGCTGGAGCATACTGGTGAAGTGAAAGGGATAGTCCGCGCCCATCCCCATCTCGCCCAACCCCACGAGGGCCCGATCACGCCCCGCCACGGCCATCACCACATACGGCGTGGCGGCGGTGTCACCCAGCCCCGCCATCGTCGCCATCGCCGACTGGACCACCGCACCATCACGATCCACCTCAGCGATACCACCCGGCCCGACGTACGCCCCCGGCCCCGCGTTGAACGCCACCAGCGCATTGCCGCTCGGCAGCCGGGCAAAATCATGGGCCCATGCCATGATGCCGCCTGCCGACTGGAAGGTGGCATGCACCGTGGGTGCCGTGGGTGCCGTGACATCGAAGACCCAACTGGTGTTGGCCACCCAGCCGTTGGCCATCAGCCGGCCGTCGGCACTCACCCGCCGCTCGATGTGATGCGGCATCGCGCCGGCCGTGTCGAGGGCGTGCTCCCCGATGACCTGACCGTAGGTGGCGGACGCAGTATCAACGTCGAGCACCAGCAGCGCGTCATGGCCGGTACTGTCCATCGCCATCGACCAGACATAGGCATGCCGATCGCCGCTCGATGCCTCCGGGGCATCCGTCGGTGGGACGGCACAGGCGGCGAGCAGGAACGGGAGGGCGGGAAGAATTCGGATCATGCGGAAGAAGTTACCATGATGTCATCCCGAGCGAGCGTAGCGAGTCGAGGGATCCCTGAAGGGAGTCGGACGGGCTGTCACGGCATACCATCCCACGCGGGTGGACAGGGAAGTAGCTTTCGGCCTCCTCCCACTCGGCAATCCCATGATGCAATGTCTCCACTGAGCGGCCGCGGTTCCCTGCACCAAGTCCTCGGCGTCGCGTTCGGCCTCGCGGTCCTGGTCGGCAACACGATCGTCGTCGGGATCCTGCGCACCACGGGCGAGGTCGCTGGTCACCTTCCCTCGACGGCGCTCTTCCTCGGGGTCTGGGTCGTGGGCGGCCTCTATGCGCTGCTGGGGGCCATGTCCCTCGCGGAGCCGGGGGCGATGGTGCAGCGCTCGGGCGGGCAGTACCCCATCGTCCACCGCGCTCTGGGAGCGTACCCGGGGTTCATCGTCGGCTGGAGCGATTGGCTCTCGACGGCAGCATCGATCTCGCTGGTGGCGATCGTCTTCGCCGAGTACAGCGCGCCACTGCTGCCGACCTTTGCGGGACAACAACCGATCATCGCCTGCGGTCTGGTGGTGATCTTCGGCCTGCTGCAGTGGCGCGGTATCAAGAGCGGCGACATCGCCCAGCAACTCCTCAGCGCCGCCAAGGCACTCGCCTTCGGGGCGCTGATCGTGGCGGCACTGGTGATGGCAGTGCCCGCACAGGGAGCGCCAAGCGGTGTGGCCCTGCCGACTGGTGTGTGATTGTTCGCGGCGATAATCCTGGCACTGCAGTCGGACATCTACACCTACGACGGATGGACCGGCCCGATCTACTTCGGCGAGGAGACGGTCGACGCCGGTCGCTCAATCCCGCGGGCAATGATCGGCGGCGTGCTCGTCGTCCTGCTGATCTACCTCTGCTACAACTATGCGATGGTGCGCGTGCTGGGCGTCGAGGCGATGGCGGGTGATCCGTTCGTCGCGGCGACCGCGAGCACCGTCCTGTTCGGGACCAAGGGCGACCTGATCCTGCGGCTGCTGGTGCTGGTGTCGATCCTCGGCGGCGTCAACGCGCTGCTGCTCCTCGCCGCACGGGTCCCGCTGGCAATGAGTCGTGATGGACTCATGCCGACGCAGTTTGATACCGTCAACGCCGGCGGTACCCCGACGGTGGCGCACTGGACCTCGGTGGGGCTGTCGCTCGGCTTCATCCTCTCCGGCACGTTCAACACCGTGCTGGCACTGGCCGCGTTCTTCTTTGTGGCCAACTACGTGCTGTCGTTCACCTCGGTGTTCGTGCTCCGCCGCACAGAACCCGACACCCCACGCCCGTTCCGGGTACCCGGCTTCCCTTACACCACCGGCCTGGTGCTGGTGGGCTCCGTGGCCTTCATCGCGGGGTCGATCGTCAGTGACCAGGCGAATTCGCTGCGGTCCATCCTGTTGCTCGCGGCGAGCTACCCAGCGTATCTGATGGTGAAGCGCTTCAGGAGTGCCCCATGACTGATGGCACCACCTTCACCCGCGCCATCGTCTGCCCACCCGCGGACAGCTACGCCAACGGGCTCACCATGGCGAGCCTTGGCACTCCCGATCTGGCGCGCGCACGTACCCAGCACGCCGCCTATGTCGCGGCACTCGAGGCCGCCGGTGTGGAGGTCACGGTGCTTGCGTCAGACAACCACCACCCCGATGGCACGTTCGTGGAGGACACCGCGATCGTGACCGCACACGGTGCGATTCTTTGTCGCCCGGGTGCGCCGAGCCGTGCCGGGGAGGTACTCGCCATGCGTGGCGCGCTCGAGCGGTTGCTGGGCCAGCCACTCGACACGATCACCGCACCGGGCACGGTGGACGGCGGCGACATCTGCCAGGCCGGCTCCCATTTTTTCATCGGATTGTCGCAGCGCACCAATGAGGCGGGTGCCGATCAACTCGCGCGCTGGCTCGATCGGCTCGGCTATTGCTCGAGCACCATCACCCTCCGCGATGACCCCGCACTGCTCCACCTCAAAAGTGGCCTCGTTTGGCTGGGCGAGCGGCACCTGTTGGTGGTGCCGTCACTCGCCTCGCACCCCGCGCTGTCAGGGTATGACGTGCTCACCGTGCCCGTCGACGAACTGTACGCGGCCAATTGTGTGCGGGTCAACGACGCGCTGCTGGTGCCGGCGGGATACCCTCGGATTGCGGGTACGCTGGCCGTGATGGGCTACCACGTGGTGCCGCTCGCGATGTCGGAATTCCAGAAGATGGATGGTGGGCTGAGCTGTTTGTCGATCCGGGTGCCGTAGGGGCGCTCAGCCCCGAATACCAGTATTCCTGTATTATTGGCAATACAGGTGAGGTGCCCTCGAGCACGATCCAGCCGGCCCCCCACCTATTCCCCTTTCCCGTCCCGCGCGACACCTTTGAGGGATCCCAACCCCCGGACCATCCCCCATGTCGCACGTGCCCGCCCGACGTCCCGCCACCAATCCGTGGGCGCTCCTCACCCTCCTGATCGTCATCGTCGGGGCGGCCGTCGGCCGGTCCGCCTGGGGCACCCATCGCGACGCACTGACCTGAGGCGAGGTGGCGCGAACTCGGCAGGCGGCGGAATAGGACCCAGCCTGCCCAGCCCCCGTTCACCGTTCACCTCTTTCCCCAACCGTTCACCTCTCCCCCCTCAGGCCCGCAGGTGATCCGGCCGCCAGCTCTGGATCATCCCCTTGATGACCTTCTTGTCGGTGATCCGCTCATTCAGCACCCGCGCGGCAAGGGCCGGGAGTTCGGCGTCGGGGGCGAATCGCAGTGCCACGAGCTGTCCGGTCGTGAACTCCTCGATCCGTCCCTGCAGCTCCAGCGGGAGGAGGCGGGCCAGCCGGAGGCGTTCCTCGAGGCGGACCACCCGGTCCTGGACGGTGAGGACCATGATCCGCGCAAAGAAGTAGAGGAGGATGAGGGCGACGGCCATCATGACGCCCAAGATCCGCGTCCAAGTGAATTCCTGGGTGAGCAGCCAGATGGCAGTACCGAAATTGATGAGCAACACCGGCCCGACAATAAAGTGGTAGGGCGGGAGGAAGCGGGCGTGATTGGTGGCGGACTGCGGGGCGGCGTCGGGCATGCGGGTGACCTATGGGTGAGTGGGTTCGGTGACAACATACACCCCGGCACTCCGAGCGGTCCGCACCGCCGTCCACTCTGCCCGGGTGCCCAACTCTCTCCGCGGCCTCCGCCTGGCCCCCACGGGCACGACCCCAAATCGGGCAAGTGGCCAGCCAAGGGCCGCTGGGCGAGGGTCGCCCGGCCGGGATGACGGGCTACTGCATCTCCCCCAGCCGCGCCACCACCTCGACGCGGAGATCGTCCGGTGCCACCACGACGGCATCCGGGCCATACTGCAACACGTGGCGCACCGCCCACTCCCGATCCGCCAGCGGCATCGAGCGCAGCGCGCTGCCATCCGCCTCCAGCGGAAGGCCGTCACGTTCGGCAATCCAGCGCGCAATGGCAGGGGAGTAGCACACCTCCATCTTCACCGACGCAGCCGGGCCCGCGAACGGCCGACCCCCCACCATGATCGACTCGAGAGAAAAATCAGCCGGCACCTCGTGCGCCTGATCCATCACCACAACCGACATGATCCGATCGGTACGGTAGAGCCGAAGATCGCCGGCCCGCTCACACCACCCGGCGAGGTACCACGCACCATGATGAAAGAAGAGTCGATAGGGCCGCACGACACGGCTGTCGGCTGCGGCATCCTGTGGACGCTGATAGCCGATCTCGACCACGCGCGAACGCCGGAGCGCGCGGCGCAGCAACTCCAGCACGCCATCGCTGCCACCGGGTAGCGCGGCCATCGCGCCATGGCGCAGCCCGGCATAGGCGGCATCATCGGGGAGGGCGGTAATGCAGCGCGCCAGCTTGGCCCGAAGCGAGGCGAGGTCGGCCGTGCGCACCGCGCCCACTTCGTGTTCGAGCACGCCGAGCCCGAGCTCGAGCGCACAGAGCTCGGCGACGGTGACCCGCATCGGTCGGAGGAAGTGATCGGTGCGCACCGTGACGGTGTCGTGTTCGATGAGCACGCCCACCGGGTCCTGATAGCCTGCCGGGTCATCGTATCGTTCGATCAACGCCTGCAGGTCGGCGAGGATCACCGCCTCGCTCACCGCCAACTCCACCGCGAGTGCCGATAACGATTGCTTCGCCTCGGCGGCGAACCGCGGCAGCAGCAACGTGAGCCGACGAAACCGCTCCGATGCGGTATTCATGACGTGGCCTCCGTTGCGGTGGCGAGGGTGCGTTCCATCAATGCCTGGTACTGCCGCACCATGTCGGGTGGGCTGGTGATCACCGCGTCGCCGGCCAACCCGAGGACCCAGCGATGAAACGGCTCGCGTCGACGTACATCGTACTGCACCCGATCGGGGGTGCCCTGCACCGCGCGGCCGAGTCGGCGGGCGGCCTGCGTGTAGCCATTGGCGCGGCGGAATGCCAACTCCACGAGCACCGGCACGTCGTCACCGAGGGCCCAAGGCGGCACAGAGATGGCGCGCTGGGCAAGGCCAAAGCCGCCGGGAATTTCGTAGTCCTGCGTGCCGGGATGCTGCGTGTTGACCTCCAATTCGCGGAGGCGGCTGACACGAAAGCGGCGCACCGCCCCGCGCGCGGGATCCTGCGCGTGCAGATACCAGTGCCCGCTGGTGAAGGCGAGACCATACGGAAGCACCACGCGGCGTTCGGTCTCGTCGCGTTCCATCCCGTAATAGGTGAAGGTCACCTGCTTGCGGCGGAGCAGCGCGTCGCCGAGCCGTGTGAGCGTATCGCCGTCGGCTGCGGGACGGGGAGGCAGCACCGCCACGCCGGGGGTCGGGGCCAGTGCATCGTGGTGCACATCCACCGCGAGCTTGTCCAGTGCGGCGCGGGCATCCGCCGCGAGCACTGGGTCGCCGAACGATTGCACGCGTGCAGCGGCATCGGCCAGCAACTCGAGCTCGTGCTCGGTGAACGCGAACTCCTGCAGCGCGCGGTAGCCGAAACGATCAACACGCTTGGGGTGTCGGGTGCCGCGGTGGGTGGCGAGCGCGAGGTACGGCAGGTAAAACTGCGCGGCGGGGAGGAGGTAGCGCATCTCGGCGTCGCCCTCGGTGCCGTGGGTGGTGATCGGCACGCCGAGGCGGCGGAGCTCGTCCTTGTCGCGTTCGAAGGTGCGGCGGAGCGCGACCTTGGTCTTGCGCTGGTAGCCGGGGACCTCGTCCACCAGTTGCCCCAGCGTGGCGCCGTGGTGGCGGGCGAGGAGGGCGGTGACGAGGTCGATCCAGCGCTGAAGCTTGGCCGTCTGGCTCACGGGGGGTCCGGTGTGTCGGAGGGGTAGGGGTGGCGAACCAGTACGGACGATACCACCGGGGCGTGACAGCGGGGGCGAGGTGCGGGGCACATCGCTGGGCTGGCAAACCCTACGGGAGCCGATCCCCCGCCCCGTCCGCGGCCACAATGATGATATACGCCGTGCGTGAACCTCCCGCATACCCCTCATAGACCACCGGAAGTGTCGGGTCGCTGGTGGACGCCTCCTCCGTCATGCCGATATCTGCATTGCTGACCCCAGGCGCGTAGATCATGTAATGCGGTGGGAAGATGGTCCTGGCGACGGTCAGCGTGGTCTCGTCAAAGATCACATCGCCACGCAACATGTAAGCGATGCCGGTCTTCCGTGGGCTCACGAAATGTTCGAGTGCGAACCCCCGCTCGATATCCCGGGTGATCTCCTCCGCCGTGGCACCTTGGGCCAGCAGCTCGCCAACGCGCAGCATGACGGGGGCGATGGTTGCACTCCCCTCGGCGTCCCAGCATGTCGGACGCAGCTCTCTGCCACCACGTTGGTGGCCATCCCGGTTGACCAGACAGGTCATCCCATTCGTGCCGCTGCGGATCTGTTGATAGCCGGATGGGCCAAAGACGTACACCGTCGCAGCCGACCGCAGATGTTCGGGCGCAGCGGCCAGCGCCAGCTCGAGCTCCAGCTCCTGTGGGAGGTAGACCAGGCTCTGTGCTGAGCCCACGGTGGTCTGCCCGGCTGCTGTGCCTCCGGGCCACCCGGCCAGTGCCAGCAGCAGGGCCAATGATGTTGATCGAGTCCTGCGCATGGTTGCTCCGTGAGGCAGAGGTTCCGGTGGCGAGCGTGGGACGGTGGTGCGGAGCCTCCAGGCAGCGCAGCCCCGCAGGTTGTACGACCGTAATGTGGCGATCAGCGAAAGCCATCGCTACCCACCGATGCACGGCAGGCGCAGGCGCAGGCGCAGGAGCAGGGCGGCGAACAGGCCGATGAGGGCGCGGACGGGAACCGAGTCGACGCCTCCGGAACTGGGGAAAACGGGAGGGCTGTCGCGAGGTAGGTGCGGAGGGCTACTGGCGCAGTCGTGTACCGGCCCGTACCGTTTGGTCAGACGCAGCCCCAGCTCCCGGCGTCTGCCGAGGACACTCTGTTCCTCGATGACCCATCGCCACAGGCGGTGTCGGATGCATACTCCTCGGTGGTGGTTCCTGGTGGTGTCGCTGGCCGTGATCATCGGCTGCTCGACGGTGACACGGCGCCCCGTGCTTCGCGAGCCCACCGGTCAGGCGGCGAACGCCGTCGGGACGGAGCAGCTGAGCTTCAAGGGTGGCAAGGCGCTCAAGGTGCACCACCACTCCGGTCGCGTGGATGTCCTGACCACCTGGAACGTCGTGGGCGACTCGCTGCTCGTGGGCGAAGGCGATCGTTACGGTGTGCTTCGGGGGTTGGAGGCGGCCAACGTGCAGCTGCGGGTGCCCTTCGATTCGATCGCCCTGCTCGAATCGGACAACCCCGAGGTGGCCCTGTCCTTCGGGCATACCACCCTGAATGTCTGGTCCGTCGCCTGGGGTCTCACCACGGGGATCTGCGTCATGGACCCCAAGTCCTGTTTCGGGTCGTGTCCCACCTTCTACCTCGACGCGCGCGACACCGACAAACCCGTGGCCGAGGGGTTCTCCTCGAGCATTGCGCACCGGCTCGAGGCGACCGACCTCGATGACCTGCACCTCGTGCAGGCCGGGGGCCACCGCGTGGCGTTGCGGATGCTCAACGAGGCGATCGAGACCCATGTCGTGCGCTGGGTCAAGCTGAAGGCGGTACCGCTCCCCTCTGATCACGGCGCCGCCGTCGCCGCTACCGCGACCGGCGGCTTCCACGCGGTGCGCGACGCCCGCCCGCCGGTCCGGTGCACAGTAGGGGGGGGAGACTGTCGCGCCGCCCTCGCGGCCAACGATGGCGTGGAGTGGCACGGCCTGACCGACCCTGCCGACCTCGGCCGCCCGGACACGATGGTCGTCGCCTTCGATGCGCCGGCCGGCGAGCTCGGCCTGCTGTTGAGCGCACGCCAGAGCTTCGTCTCGACCTTTGTCCTCTACCAGACGATGGCATGGCTCGGTGTCGACGCCGGCCA
>JBBQQJ010000016.1:0-22686 GCA_038216165.1 Gemmatimonadales bacterium
CCGCCCCCGCGCGGCCGCGCGCCCCCCGCCCGCCGCCGCTCCCCGCGGGGGCGGGGCGGGCGGGCCCGGGGGGGGGCGGCGGTGGGTCGGTGGTCAGGGGATCAGGATGATCCCCATCGCTCTCTCCGACCCGTGGCCCTGGCCGAGGTCACGCGCACTTCCCGTGACCTCGCGCGCGCGCTTCTTCCATTCTCTGACGTCTCTTCCTGGCGCCTGCTCGCGTGCCTCCTGCAAGCCGACCAGCGTGAACGCCATGTCGGTCGGGGTGCCGGAAATATTCTGGCAGCTCACCTGAACATTGGTCGGCGTGCCGACGAGGTCGCTGTCGGCCCAGATCTGCACCTGGCAGCGCCCCGGTGTCGTCCCGACCGGTGAGACCAGGAAGGTCTCGGCGAGCCCCGTGGTCCGGTAGAAGCCGGCAAGGCTGACCGAGTATTCACCGGTGCCCATTCGTTCGACGGTGGCCGTTCCAGTCGGACGGACCGCCGAGTTGGCCGGCGTGTAGGGGGCGGCGGCGGCAGGCTGATCGGCGTGGACGAACGCGAACCGCGCACCGGGGCGGCCACCGTCGGCGAGCAGGATACTGAAGAGCCCGTCCGTTGGGGCCCCTGCGGGTGAGAAGCACCGGACGTCGGCAACCAGGTCAGCGCCGGCGGTCGCCCAGCTGGCGACCTGGCAGGGCGTCGCGGGATTGGCGTACGGGCTTCGCGATCGGCTCCCCCGGTCCGTCCGAGGCCCGAGAAGCGGACACTATAGGCACCGGTCCCCGTGTAGACGGATGAAATCGGGGCATGCACGGGATTGTACCGGTACTCGCCGTTGAGCGGCCCATCGCTGTTGCGGCGATTCATCCAGGCATGCGCGGAGCGCCCGCCGAGCGTGGCGCTCCCGAGCATCACGACGGTGGCGCGGGCATCGGCGAGTGTCCCGTCGGCGGTGTGGCAGGTGTAGTTGGCGGACTGCGAGCCCCAGCCGGTGACCTTGCAGAAGCTGCCGCCCGCGGCGCCGTACATCGACGTGAATACAGTCTCGTTGCTGAATGCCCCCGTCGGCAGGCCACTCCACACGGCGGTGTAGGTGCCAACCGCGGTCCGATTCATCGAGATGGTCCCCCCGGCGCTGTTGTAGCTGCACAAGGCCTGAGGTGTCGAAAAACCAGCCGTGGTGGAGTTGTTCGCCCACATGAACGAGAGCTGGCGATCAACCACATGTACGAGCGCGGTATCGCTCACTCCCTCAGTCGTGACAATGATCCGTGCCGAGTCACCGACGGCAACGCCGGTGACGGCGCCAGCGGGAGAGACGGTGGCGGTGGCCGGATCGAGGGGCTGCCAGGTGAACGTCCGGCCGGTCAGCACCAGATCGTTGGCACTCCGGGCCTCGGCCGTCAACGTTGGCCCCGCACCCACGGCAATGACGATGGAGTCGATGGAGATGGTGACCGAGGCCACCGGTGCGGCGGTGATCGTGATCTGGGTGGAGCTGGAGACGCCGCCAGCGGTGGCGGTGATCGTGGCGCTGCCCACCGACGCGGCACTCACGAGGCCGGCCCCGGAGACCGTCGCCTTGCTGGGTGTCTCGCTCGCCCAGGTGACCGCGGGCAGCCCGTCGCCGTGACGGCGACACCGAGCTGGGCAGTGCTGCCTTCCTCAACCGTGGCCGGTGTGCCGGTGATGACCAGCGCCGACACGGTAGAGGTTGGGTCAGGACTGGTGGTATCCGAACTGCAGGCGGCGAGTACCGCCGCAATGAGGAGGGGCATGCCAAGGAGGCGGTGGGTGGCCGACATGATAACTCCGTGTTGGAGATCCACGCAGTAGCGGCCAGACGGCGGGCTGGCTGAATGGGGCGGTGGTGGCTGAACGCCGCGCGGCCGGTCTCATCATCGAATGCGTCAGTTGCCGTGCGCCTGCCCCGGTGGTTGCTCGTCACCGAGGGAGACGTCATCCCCTCCGTCACGCGCGCATGCTTCGAGGGGCACCCTGAGATGCCCGATGACCGCCACACCTACTGACACCAAGCTCAACGAGCTGTACGAGCTGATCGCTGACATCAAGGTCGCGATGCTCACCACCCACGCGCCCGACGGCAGCCTGGTCTCGCGACCAATGGCAACGCAGGAACGGAACCCGATCGCCGACCTCTGGTTCGTGACCAGCATCGACACCCACAAGGTGGACGAGGTCGCCAGCGCACCTGACGTCAACTTGGCCTACTACGACGACGGCTCGAAGGAATGGGTGTCGGTGAGCGGCACCGCGACCATCAGCCAGGACCGCGCGCGCATTCGCGAGCTGTACCAGCCGGATTGGAAGGTGTGGTTCGGCGACGAGGGCGGCGCGCGCGATGGCGGTCCCGACGACCCGCGGCTCGCCCTCATCCTCGTGGACGCCCGCTCCGCCCACTACCTCAAGAGCACCCACGCGAAGCCGATGGTGCTGTTCGAACTGGTGCGCGGGATGGTCACCGGCGAGGCGCCCGAGATCGGGCGCGAGGAGCAGCTGTCGGACGCCGAGCTGAGCTAGTCGCGGTCGGGGGGTCTGTGGTGCATCCGAGGTCGGATCAGGATCGTAGCCAACGGGTCGGTCAGAACTTGTTCTGGATCTCGCAGACGACACGTGCCACCACCGGCACGCCCTCGTCGGTTTGTCCCGTGAAGGCCACCTTCGCCATCGCCTGTGACGCGCCCTTGGGCGTCAATGCGCTCTCAGAGGCGATCGTGCGAAGCGTGCCCCGGGTGCGTTGGCCGTCGCGCGTCACGGCGAAGTCGAGGCTCGAGAAGGCGACGAAGCTCATCTCGGGCATGGTGTTGGCATCGTCGTTGTCGATCCCCACCGTGAGCTTGACGCCGTCGAGGTTCCCCAGATCACCGACCTCCTCGCGACCGTTCATGCGGGAGAGCTGGCAGTCCCCGCGGAAGTTGTCGTGTTGCACGCCGTCCCATGAGACGCTGCCCTGCCCTTTGTCAGCAGCGACGTAGCCGTCAGATGCCGTGACGGCGGCTGCTGGTGTGGCCGCGGCACCCTCTGCCGGAACAGGCGTGTCGGCGGGCTCGCCGGAGCCGCACGCCGCCGAGAAGGTGAGCAATAGGACGAGCCCGAAGGGGGTGATGTGGCGGTGGTGGTTGCGCGTGACTGACATGGTGGGCTCCGTCGCTGGAGGAGTGCCCGGCAGAGCGCCTGAGCATTACGTAGACTGGCACCATGCGCGGTGGGGCGGATCGAGCTGTCGCTACTCATCGACCATCCGCTGCGCACCCTCGTTGTAGCGCGCGCCGTGGTGCCACAGCCGCCGCCCGCCCCTACAGGATGTACTTCCTGAGGTCTTCGTCCTTCACCACGTCGGCCAGCTTCGCTCGCACACCGTCGCGGTCGAGCTCCACCTGCGTGGTGGTCCCGTCGGGGAGGTCGAAGAGCAGCTCGTCCATCAATGCTGACATCACCGTGTGCAACCGCCGCGCGCCGATGTTCTCCATCCGGTCGTTCGCCTGCCAGGCGGTGCGCGCCAGCTCGTCGATCGCCTCCGGCGTGAAGGTGAGCGTGCAGCCCTCCGCCCCCACCAGCGCGGCATACTGCCGCGTGAGCGCATTCTCGGGCTCGGTGAGGATCCGCACAAAGTCGGCCTCGGTGAGCGGCTCCAACTCCACCCGGATCGGGAAGCGCCCCTGCAGCTCGGGAATCAGATCCGACGGCTTGCTGACGTGGAACGCCCCCGCGGCGACGAAGAGGATGTGGTCGGTGCGGACGTAGCCGTAGCGCGTCTGCACTGTGCTCCCCTCGACGATCGGGAGGAGGTCGCGCTGCACCCCCTCGCGCGAGACATCCGGCCCGGAGGTGTTCTTCTCGCCGGCCACCTTGTCGATCTCGTCAATGAAGACGATGCCGTGGTTCTCGACCCGGTCCAGCGCCTCGCTCACGACCTCGTCGGTGTCGACCAAGTCGCGGAGCGCCTCGTCCTCGAGGATCCGGCGCGCATCGGGCACCTTCACCTGCCGACGCTTGGGACGCTTCGGCATGATCTCCCGCCACCAGTCCGGGAAGGAGTGGTCGGGCTCCCCCATCCCGTCGGAGGGCCGGAACGTGTCGGGGTCGGGATAGCCCTGCGGCGAGACCTCGAGCTCCACCTCGCGCGTATCGAGGGCGCCGTCGAGGAGCTGCTTGCGGAGCTTCTCGCGCGACCGCTTCCGCCGCTCTGCCAGCACCGGGTCCTCCGGTTCCAGGGGGGTGCCGTCGCTGCGCCGTTCCAGCGGTGGGAGCAGGAGGTCGAGCAGCCGCTCGGTGGCCCGTTCCTCCGCCTGCGGGAAGACCTCGTCCTCCCGTTCGGCGCGTACGAGCGTGATCCCCGCATCCACCAGGTCGCGGATCATCGACTCGACGTCGCGTCCCACGTAGCCCACTTCGGTGAACTTGCTCGCCTCGACCTTGAGGAACGGTGCCCCGGCAAGCCGAGCCAGCCGGCGCGCGATCTCGGTCTTGCCGACGCCGGTCGGGCCGATGAGGATGATGTTGCTGGGCGTGATCTCGTCCCGGATTCCCTCGGGCGCCTGCTGCCGCCGCCAGCGATTGCGGATGGCGATCGCGATGGCGCGCTTGGCCGCCGACTGCCCCACGATGAAGCGATCCAGTTCGGCCACGATCTGCCGCGGCGGCAGCTCCTCGAGCCAGGGGGGGGGAGCATCGGCAGGGGTGGTGGCAGGCACGGGCGTGGGCGTGGTCACAGTTCGAGCACCGTCACGTGGTGGTTGGTGTAGACGCAGATATCGGCCGCGATCGCCATCGAGCGCTCCACGATCTCGCGCGCGGAGAGCCCCTCCATCGTGACCAGCGCCCGCGCCGCGGCCAGGGCAAAATCCCCCCCGGAGCCCACGGCAAGAATGCCATCATCCGGCTCGATCAGCTCGCCGTTGCCGCTGAGCAGGAAGATGTGCTCGAGGTCGGCCACGACCAGCACCGCCTCCAGCCGCCGCAGGAAACGGTCGGCCCGCCAGTCCTTGGCGAGTTCGGTCGCGGCCCGGGTCAGGTTGCCGGGGTAGCGATCGAACTTCTCCTCGAACCGCTCGAAGAGGGTGAGCGCATCGGCCACCGACCCGGCGAACCCCGCGAGGATTCGCCCCCCCTTGAGGGCGCGGACTTTGGTGGCCTTCGACTTGACCACGGTGTCGCCGATCGAGACCTGCCCGTCGCCGGCCAGCGCGACGCGCCCGTCCTTCCGCACGGCTAGGATTGTGGTGCCATGAAACGTCACGTGCATCGCCTGCTTTCGATCCTGGGCTGGGGCCTGCTGGTCGCGCTCATCGCCTGGCGGGCCAGCACGCTGCTGCGCTATGACCTCTGGTATGATGAACTTTACTCACTCTACACCGCTTCCGGCGACCTCGGCCAGCTCTGGCAGGCCGCGGTGCAGGACCGGGTGCACCCGCCCCTCTTCTACCTGACCCTCTGGGCATGGCTCCAGGCGATCGAGCCGACCCCCACGCTACTGCGGCTCCTGCCCTTTGCCACCTGGCTCGGGCTCCTCGTGGCCACGTGGTGGGCCGCCGGCGCCGCCGGGCTGGTGCGGCGCCGTCGGCTCCTCGCCGTGGTGCTGGTGGCTGGGAACCCGATCGTGTGGGATGCCGCCGCCGAGGTGCGGGGGTACGCGCTGCTCGCCGCCCTCGTCGCGGCGCTGACCGGGGCACTGCTCCACCTGCTGCGGCTGACCGGGCCCCGGCATGCCCGGGCCATCCTGATCGGCGCGGCCGTGGCCGCCACCTGGGTGCACTACTTCGCGTGGCCCACAGTGGCGGCAGCGATGGCAATCCTGTGGTGGCATGACCGACGGCGCGACGCCGCGTGGCTCGGCGTGATCACCGTCGCAGCGGCTCTGCCCTGGGGCTGGGCCCTGTGGGCCTCCCGCGCGGAGGGAGCATTCGCCCAGCAGCTCGCGTGGGGAACAGCCCCGGGCTGGCAGGGGTGGGCGCTCCTCCCCGGAAGCGTGCTCGCAGGGCGCGCCCCGATGCTCGCTCAGGTCGGCGTGGCGGCGCTCGGCTGGACGATGCTGCTCCTCGCCGCCCGGACACGCGAACAACGTCCTTTCGTCGCCCTGGCGGTCGCCCCGCCCCTCGCGGCGCTGATCGGCAGCATGGTGCTCGGCCTCACGATCTGGGACATGCGCTACTTCATCGGCGCCACCGTGCCGCTCGCGTTCTTGCTGGCATGGTGGAGCGACTCCGATCGCCCGGCGGTCTGGGTTGCGGTCACGGCCATCTTCGTCCTCGGCGCGTGGGGCGCGCTCTCGCCAGCCACGTGGCGCATTCCGTGGCGCGCGATCACCGCCGCCGTGAGTGGCGACGAACCGGTCTACGCCTTTGACGGCTTCGCCGCGCTGCCACTGCGCTACTACGCCCTGACGGCAGGTCGCGCAGTCGATGTCCCGGAAATCAAGGCATGGCCCGATGCCGCGACGCCGCCGGGCTGGCTCGTGGTGCGACCGATCATGTTTCCCGACACGCCACACGCCGGCGACCGCCTTCGCGCGGTCGGGCGGACCGTCGTCGATTCGCTGGTGAGTGGCGACGGGAGCAACCGGGTCGAAGCGTGGCGGTTTCGATAGGAGCGCTGGTCCCTCGTCCCTCACGTTACTCGGGGCGAGGGTCCGATCAGTCGCCGCCGTCCCGTATTCTCGTTCTCTCGCTCTCCTTGGTGCCGGCCCGCGGATGCGCCCCATGGTACACCTGCTTGAGCCGCTCCACCGAGGTGTGGGTGTAGATCTGGGTGGTGGAGAGGGAGGCATGGCCGAGCAGTTCCTGCACCGCACGGAGGTCGGCCCCGCCATCAAGCAGGTGGGTCGCGAAGGTGTGGCGCATCGAGTGCGTCTTCATGCCGTCCGCCCCGATGGCGTCGTAGAGGCGGTGCATCCGCCGCTGGATGGTGACGGGGGCGAGACGCTTGCCGGTCTTCCCCACGAACACCGCCCGGCGGTCGGCCCCCTCGCGTCGCACGAGCGACTCGCGCAGGTCGAGCCAGCGCCGCAAGGCGCTGATGGCCCGACGCCCAACGGGGATGATCCGTTCCTTCCGGCCCTTGCCGATCACCTTGACCTGGTCGCCCAGCAGATCGAGGCGCTCGCTGTCGAGCTCGCGGAGTTCACTCAGGCGGAGCCCCGACGAATAGAACAGCTCCAGCATCGCCAGGTCGCGAACGGCCTCCGCGTCGTCACCGGCGGCAAGTGTTTCCGCATGGGCGAAGAGCTGCTGCACCTGCTCGGTGAGCAGGTAGGTGGGGAGGCGCTTCTCGAGCTTCGGCGTCTTGGTGGCGCGCACGGCCACGCTGTCGATGTCGTGGTGCACATGCAACCACCGATAGAAGGAGCGCACCGCCGAGAGCGTGCGGGCCGCGGAGCGCCGGGCGAGCCCGCGCCGTTCGAGCTCGCCGAGGAAGGAACGCACCGCGAGGCGATCAACGGTGGCGAACTCCCACGTGCGTCCGCCATGGCGCCGATCGAGAAAATCGGTGAACGCCTCGAGGTCGCGGCGGTACGCTGTGAGGGTGTGGGGCGACCGGTCGAGTGCCTTGGCCTGGTGCTCGAGGTAATCGCGGACCAGCGGTGGCGTCAGAGCGTCGCGTGCCATGCGGCGAAATCCTCGCGCGCCCGCCGGACCAGGCGCGCCTTCCGGTCGACCTTCTTCCCCGGGGTCTCCAGCGGATCGACGAGCCCGAAATTGGCATTCATCGGCTGGAAATGGGCCGGGTCGGCCTCGGCGAGATAGCGCAGCAGCGCGCCAAGCATCGTCGTTGGGGGGGGGACGGCGACCGGCTTCCCCGCGAGCACCCGGGCCAGGTTGATCCCGGCGAGGAGCCCGGTCCCGAGCGACTCGGTGTAGCCCTCCACCCCGGTGAGCTGGCCCGCGAGGAAGAGCGGCGCACCGTCGCGCACCCGGAGCGCCGGCCCGAGCGAGGCGGGCGCGTTGACATAGCTGTTGCGGTGGATGCTGCCGAAACGGAGGAACTCCGCACCGGCCATCCCGGGGATCGTCGCGAACACACGCTTCTGCTCGGGGATCCGGAGCCGCGTCTGGAAGCCGACGAGGTTCCACATCTGCCCAGCACGATCTTCACGCCGGAACTGCACCACGGCGTGTGCCTCATGTCCGGTGCGCGGGTCCCGCAATCCCACCGGTTTCATCGGCCCGAAGCGCAGCGTCTCGCGACCCCGCTGTGCCATCTCCTCGACCGGCAGGCAGCCCTCAAAGTACGGCACGCTGTCGAATTCATGCGCCGTGAACTGGTCGGCGGTGGTGAGTGCATCAATGAACGCCTCGTACTGCTCAGCGGTCATCGGGGCATTGAGGTAGTCGTCGCCGTCGCCCTTGCCCCAGCGTGACTGCGCATAGAGGACGTCGTGATCGAGCGACTCGTGGCTGACGATCGGGGCGATGGCATCGTAGAAGGCCAGCGACCCGCTGCCGAGTCGCTCGGCGAGCGCGACGGCGAGGGCATCGCTCGTGAGCGGCCCCGTGGCCACGATCCCGACCTCCGGAAGTGTCACCTGTTCGTCGCGCACCACCGTGATCCCGGGCGTCGCACTCACGCGGGCCTGCACCATGGCGCCGAACACCTCGCGGTCCACCGCCAGCGCCGTCCCCCCGGGCACCCGGGCGTCATCCGCGATCGGCAGCAAGGCCGAGCCGAGGTCGCGCAACTCGGCCTTGAGGAGACCGTGGGCGTTCTCGAGATCCACCGACTTGAAGGAGTTGCTGCAGACCAGCTCGCCGAGGCGGTCGGTGTGGTGCGCGGCGGTGGGGCGCACCGGGCGCATCTCGACCAGGGTCACGGCGATGCCGCGCGCGGCCAAGGCGAGGGCGGCTTCGCACCCCGCGAGGCCACCCCCGACCACGGTGACGTCGCTCATGCCGACGGCTTGCGGCGTGTCGGAGCCTTCTTCCGGGCAGCCGTCTTCTTGGCGCCAGCCTTTTTTGCACCGGTCTTCTTGGCGCCGGCCTTCTTGGCCGGGCCCTTCCGGGTGGCCCGCTTGGCGCTCTTGGGTGCCTTCCCCTTCTCGGCGATCAGCGTCACCGCCTCGTCGAGCGGGAAGGTGGCGGGATCGGCGCCCTTGGGGAGCGACGCGTTCAGATCACCGTGCTTCACGTAGGGACCGTACTTGCCGTCAAAGAGCTGCACCACGCCGCCCGTGGGGTGCTCCCCCAGTTCGCGAAGCGGCTTGGCCTGACGGCCGCGCATCCCCTTCGGCTCGGCGAAGAGTTGCAGGGCGCGCTCGAGCGTGACGGTGAGCGGATCATCGCCGGCCTTGAGCGAGCGGAAGTCGTCCTTCCCCTCTGCCCCCCCCTTGGCGTGCACCACGAACGGCCCGAAGCGGCCGAGGCCTGCCTTGATCACCTGCGCCGTCTCGGGGTGGGTGCCGAGCACCCGCGGGAGCGCGAGCAGGCCGACGGCCATCTCGAGCGTCACGGCATCCGGCGTCACTCCCTTGGGGAGGGAGGCGCGCTTGGGTTTCTCCTTGCTTCCCTCCTCCGGCATCCCCAGTTGCACGTAGGGACCGTACTGCCCATCGAGCACGTAGACCGCCTCGCCCGACTCGGGATGGGTGCCGATCGATTGCGGCCCCTCGGCCCGCTGGCGGATCAGTGCCTCGATCCGCTCGGGGTCGAGCTCCGCAGGCGTCGCGCCCTCGGGGAGGTTGGCGCGGATCATCGCGCCGTCGAGCTCACGCTCGATGTAGGCGCCGTAGCGCCCGATCCGCACCGTGCCGTCAATACCCTCCAGCGCGATCGTGCGCCCGGCGGTGGCGGGGAGCTTGGCCTTCTCCTCGACCTGCGCGGCGAGCCCGGTGGGACCGCCGTAGAACTCCTGCAGGTACTCCCGCCAGTTCTGGTCGCCGCCGGCAATCTCGTCGAGGCGCTGCTCCATCCCCTTGGTGAAGGCGAGGTCGACGAGCGCCGTGAAGTGGGTCACGAGGAAGTCGCTCACCGCGAAGCCGGTGAAGGTCGGCACCAGCGCCTGGCCCTGCGCCACCACATAGCCGCGTTCCTGGATCGTGGAGATGATCGAGGCGTACGTGGACGGGCGCCCGATGCCGTTCTCCTCGAGGGCCTTGACCAGCGACGCTTCGGTGAAGCGGGCCGGCGGCTTCGTCTCGTGGCCCACCGGCTCGAGACCGGCGCAGCGGGGCGCGTCGCCGATGGCCAGCGGCGGGAGTGACTTGTCACGATCCTCGAGCACGGCCTCGGGATCGTCCGATCCTTCCACGTAGGCGCGGAGGAAGCCCGGGAAGTCGGTGCGCAGGCCGTTGGCGCGGAACCGCGCATCAAGGACGTCGACCTCGACCGTGGTGCCGGTTTTCTTCGCGTCCTTCATCTGCGAGGCGACGGTGCGCTTCCAGATGAGATCGTAGAGCGCGAATTCCTCCCCCGCGAGGCCGGTCTGGTCGGGCGTGCGGAAACTTGCCCCCGCGGGGCGGATCGCCTCATGCGCCTCCTGCGTGTTGGCGACCTTGTTCTGGTAGCGGCGCGGTGCATCGGGAAGGTACTGCTCGCCGTAGAGCGACTTCACCTGGGCACGCGCTGCATTGACCGCTTGGTCCGACAGGGCGATCGAGTCGGTGCGCATGTAGGTGATGAAGCCGCGCTCGTACAGCTTCTGGGCCACCTGCATGGTGCGCCGGGCCCCGAAGCGGA
This sequence comes from Gemmatimonadales bacterium, assembly GCA_038216165.1. Lineage (GTDB taxonomy): Bacteria > Gemmatimonadota > Gemmatimonadetes > Gemmatimonadales > GWC2-71-9 > Palsa-1233. The sequence continues at coordinate 10,673 of JBBQQJ010000016.1, forward strand.
GCTTGCGGTTGGCCTCCTGCTGCAGCGTGCTGGTGGTGAACGGCGCGTAGGGACGCAGCGTGCGCGGCGTCTCCTCCACCGAGACCACCTGCCACGGTGCGCCCTGCAGCCGCTCGACGAGCGCCCCGGCCTCCGCTTCGCCGAGAAGGAGGACGTCCTTCCCCGCCGCGATGCGACCGGTCTGTTCGTCGAAGTCCTTGCCCGTGGCGAGGCGCTTCCCGCCGAGCGAGATCATCCCCGCCTCGAACTCCCCCCCCCCATGCCCGAGGTGCGCCGTGAGGTCCCAGTACGAGCCGGTGCGGAACGCCATCCGCTCGCGTTCACGATCCACGATGAGCCGGAGGGCAACCGACTGCACCCGCCCCGCCGAGAGGCCCGTGCCGCCCACCTTGTTCCAGAGGATCGGCGAAACGGTGTAGCCCACCAGCCGGTCGAGGATGCGGCGGGTCTCCTGCGCATGGACCAGGTTCTCGTCGAGATCGCGCGGGTTGGCCAGCGCCGCCTGGATGGCCTCGCGGGTGATCTCATGGAAGACCATCCGGTGCACCGGCACCGTGGGCTGCAGCACCTCGAGCAGGTGCCAGGAAATGCTCTCGCCTTCGCGGTCTTCGTCGGTCGCGAGGTAGAGGACGTCCGAGGCCTTGAGCATCTCCTTCAGTTCACGGATCGTCGTGCGCTTCTCGGGCGCGATGATGTAGAGTGGCTCGAAGCCGTCCTCCACATTCACGGCGATCCGGGCCCACTTTTCACCCTTGTACTTGGCGGGGATCTCCGCCGCCTTCCGCGGCAGGTCGCGCACATGGCCCATCGAGGCCGCCACCGTGAAGCCGTCGGGCAGGAACGCCCGGATCGTCTTCGCCTTGGTGGGCGACTCCACGATCACGAGGGCGCGGGTACCGAATCCGCCGGTGGGCTTGGGTGTCGTGCGTTTGACCACAGAAGACTCCGAGAACAGGGAACGGGGAGGAACCGTATCCAGCCGGCGGTGTCCGCCGCCGGGACCGGCACCCAATGCCTAACCACTAACGCCCACCGAGGCCTCAACGCAACCACCCACCATATTGGCGCGCTGCCGTGACCACCCCGGCCGCAACCCGCTCGGGACTCCCCGATGCATCGAGGTCGATCCCCGCAAGTCCATACGCCGCCGCGCGTTCGGCGAGCAATGCCTGCAGTGTCAGCAGGGGATCACCGGTCAGGAGGGGGCGATCCCCGGCCGCCCCCAGGCGACGGGCAGCCACCTCGGGGGTGACGGACAGATATATAGTGAGTGCCACCGGGTCGGCCGCGGCCAGGTTACCGGGCTGGGCTGCCCACCCGCCCCCGGTGGCAATGACCTGGGGGGGCTCCACCAGCGCCGCGGCCATCGCCGAGCGCTCCAGCGCCCGAAAGGCCGCCTCGCCCCGGGTGGCGAAGAGCTCCGTGATGCTGCACCCGGCATTGATCTCGATGCGCCGGTCGAGGTCACACCACGCTGCCCCCAGCTCGGCAGCCACGCGCTCGGCCACCGTGGTCTTGCCAGCCCCCGGCAGCCCGAGGAGGACGAGATGCCGGGGGGCGCTCAGCCCTCGGCCTCGCGTTGGGCGATCGCCTGCCAGCGCCCGCCCGCCTGGGCCAGGAAGCCGGTCAGATTCCGGCGGACCTCCGCCAGCGAATCACCCCCGGTCTTCTCGAGCATCGCCTCCGCGAGGACGATCGCGACCAGTGCCTCGGCAATCACCCCCATCGCCGGCACCGCCGTCACGTCCGAGCGCTCGCTCTGCGCGTTGGCCTCGGCCCCGGTGTCGAGGTGCACCGTCTTGAGCGGCGACATCAGGGTGGAGATCGGCTTCATCGCCACCTGCACCACCAGCGGCTCGCCGGTGGTCATCCCGCCCTCGAGCCCACCGGCGTTGTTGCCGGCGCGACGGAAACCGGCGCGTGGATCGTTGGGGGGGGCATCGTCCGGCGCAGCCATGATCGGGTCGTGTACTGCCGAGCCCGGACGGCCGGCGGCCTCGAACCCCATCCCGATCTCGACCCCTTTCACGGCGGGGATCGACATCAGCATCCCGGCGAGGCGGCCATCGAGCTTGCGGTCCCAGTGCACATGGCTACCGAGGCCGACGGGGAGGCCCTGCGCCACCACCTCGATCTCGCCACCAAGGGTGTCGCCGTCGCGCTTGGCCTCGTCAATTCGCGCGATCATCGCCGCCTCGGCGGCGGGGTCGAGGGTGCGCACCGGCGAGGCATCACTGGCGTCATTGAGCGGCGTGGGGAGCGGGGTCGGGACGTTGGCCCGAATGCCGCCGAGGGCCACCAGGTGCGAGCCGATGTCGATCCCGAGCTCCTCGAGCAGCCGACGTGCGATCGCGCCGCACGCCACGCGGGCCGCCGTCTCGCGGGCGGAGGCGCGCTCAAGGATGTCGCGGGCATCGTGGCGATCGTACTTGAGGACGCCCACGAGGTCGGCATGACCGGGGCGCGGACGGGCGACGCGCCGGCGGCGCTCCTCGCCCGGCGTCCCCTCGGCCGCCATGATCTCCTCCCAGTTGGCCCAGTCCCGGTTGTGGATCAGCATCGCGATCGGCGACCCCAGGGTTTCCCCCGCGCGCACACCGCTGAGCCACTCGATCCGGTCCTGCTCGATTTTCATCCGGGCCCCGCGCCCGTAGCCCTGCATCCGCCGGCCCAGGTCGCGGTCGACCTGCGCGGCGGTGATCGGGAGCCCGGCGGGGACCCCCTCGACGATGGCCACGAGGCCCTTGCCGTGGGACTCACCGGCGGTAAGAAAGCGGAAGGATGGCATGGGAGGAAAGTAACGGCGAACGGTGAACGGCGAACGCACGCCCTCAGCCGCGGGTGTCAACCCGCGGGGCCGCAATCTCCTCATCAGCCGCGGGTGTCAACCCGCGGCTGATGGGACCTTACGGCGTGCTGCGCGTGACCGGATCGTCCACGATGCGCGGCTGGACCAGGATGATCAGGTCCTTGCGGCTCTCGTTGTTCTCGGTGAACGAGAAGAGCGAGCCGATGAACGGCAGCGAGGAGAGGAGCGGGATCCCCGAGCGGTTCCGGGTCACGATCGTCTCGGTCAAGCCGCCGATGACGGCCGTCTCACCATCGGCCACCAACAGGCGCGTGGTGGCGGTCTGCTTCGGGATGGTGAAGCCGAGGTCGGCGGCGGCGAGCGCCTGGATGCTGGAGCGCTCGACCATGATGTCCAGCTTGATGTGGCGATCGGCGGTGACGCTGGGCCGGGCGACCAGCTTGATGCCGGTCTCCTTGAACTGCACGTTGGCGCGCGGCGCCTGATTGACCTGGCCAAACGAGGAGGCGTCGATCACGCGGACCGGGGTTTCCTGGCCGCTGAGGATCGTCGCTTCCTGATTGTCGAGCGTGTGGATGATCGGCACCGCTTCGATATCGGTGATTTCCACGCGCTCGAGCGCACTGAGGAAGGCCGACACGGAGAAGCCGCCGATCGCCGTGCTGAAGACGAGGTCGAGCGCGGAGCCGGAGATGATGGCGTCGGCGTTCGAGATCGCGGAGACGGCGTTGCCGCCGAGGTTCACGATGTTGGTGTTCGGGTTGTACGGCTGTCCGGTGAGCGGATCGATCCGCTGGATCAGGCGGTTGAAGAACTGCTGGCCGGTCCCGATGTCGTACTTGAGGCCGAGCTGCGAGAGATCGCTGCGGTCGACGAACACCAGCTTCGCCTGGATCGCGATGGTCGGCGTCTTGATGTCGAGACCACGCACGAACTCGAGGATCCCGGGCAGGCGCGTGCGCGTGTCGGTGATGATCAGCGCATTGAGCGTCGAGTCGGCAACGACCGTGCCACGGCCCGGGGTGATGAGCCCCTGGATCGAGTTGGCCATCTCACCGGCGCGCGCGTAGTTGAGGCGCTCGACGGCGGTCTCCAGCACTTCGACGGAGTCGAGCTTGGCGAGCTCACCCGGGGAGTCGATGCGGAGGATGCCACCCGGCATCTCCATCACGGAGTAACCGGTGGCGGCGAGGATCGCCTGGAAGGCAAGCGGCCACGGCTGGTTGGTGATCGTCCCGCTGAACTCGGCCGTGACGCCGCGGCCGACCAGGATGCTCCGGTTGGCGTAGGCGGCGAAGACCTCGGCGATCTCCTGCATCGAGGCCCGGTCGAACCGGACCGTGATACGGGGATCATCGGACGAGCCTGATCCGACCTTGGTGCGCATGCTGCGGAGGTCGAGGGCGCGGCTGGGCGTCGCCGCGGCGGTCGGCTGCGACACCTGGACCATCGGGGTGGGGGCAACCGTCGGTGCTGGCGTGCCCTGGCCACCCCAGGCGTTGAACGGCTCGTCGGCATAGCCCACGGTCACGAAGCCGGGAATCCCCTGCTCGATCGTGTAGGCCGGGAGTCGGTCGAACTCGAGCACCACCCGGACGATGTTGGCCTCGTGCTGGCGGACGCGCACCGCGCGCACCGCCCCGCGACGGAGGCCGTCCCAGTCGGCCACATCACCGAGCGTGGCCCCCTGGAGATCGAGGATGAGTCGGGCCGGGTCACCGAGGGTGAAGTCGCGGACCGTGACCGAGCCATCGAGGGCGATCGCGAGTCGGGCCGCCCCCCCCTGATGGCTGAGGGAGACCGCCGTGACCCGGGCGTCGCGCGCCGGAGAGGGATCGTGGGCGGCGGCGGGGGCGGCGACGAGCACCACCGGCAGCAGCCAGGCGAAGGATCGAGTCATCATGGGGCGTCGTTCTCCCGGGTACGGAGCGAGTAGGTCTGTTCGCGGACGACACCGAAGTCGTTCATGCGCAGGGTGGCCGACGTGGCGGTCACGTCGGCGACGAACAGGCGGCCGATGGTCTGGCCAGGACTCACGTTGTAGCGGCGGTTGCTGCCGTTCTCGCGAAAGGTTGCGAGACTCTGGCGTGGGTTGGACACATCATAGATCACGCCGACCAGGGACAGATCGGGCATTTCAGGGCCAGAGACCGACACGTTGATGACCGAACGGAACGGGTCGCGGCCACCGGCGCCGTAGGCGTAGCTCTCGCGCATCAGCGGGCGGTCGCCGGCAGCGGCGGCGGTGTCGATCACCATGGCCGGTGCGTCCTGCGCCGGGGTGGCGGGTACGGCTGCCACCTCGCCCTCCGTCACGACCAATGTGGGGTCGGTGGCGTCGACAGTGTCGCCACCACCGCAGGCGGCGACGAGGAGCGGCCAGACCAGCAGGAAAGCTTCACGGCGCATTGGTAGTATCCTCCGCCATTGTGCCCTTGACGTACGTGGTGACGGTGAAGCGCGCCTCGAGCATCCCGGCCGTGTCACCAAGGACGCGGGCCTGCTCGATGTTGGCCCGCGTGATCGTGACGCTGCCCGGCACGATGATCCGGCGCAGCGAGGCGATGTCGGCGAGGAAGGCGCCCACCTGATGGTACCGCCCGATGACGGCGAGCTGGTAACCGTACGTGTCGAACGGCGTCGGTCCGGCGATCGGGGTGTTCGGGTCGAAGGCGGCGAAACGCACCCCGCGCACCTTTGCCCGGATCTGAATGTCATCGAGGAGGTCGGCGACCTCGCTCTGCTCGGGCACGAGGGTGCGGAGCACATCGAGCGACCCGCGGTAGGCGGTGATGCGCTGCTGGACGTCCTCCACCGATTCCGTGGCAAGGTCGGCCTTGGCGGTGTCGATCTGCGCCCGCACGTTGGCGAGGGTGTCTTCGATCGCGGTGACCCGGGCCTTCCGGTCCTGGACGCCCTCGATGCCGAGCATCTCAATGCCGTCGCCCGACCAGCCCATGTACCCGACGGCACATGCGACAAGAAGGATGAGGATCGGAGTGGACTTGGGAGTGTCAGCCATGTCTCAGTTCTCCACCACCGACTCGAGAATCGGCACCGTCCGTACGAAGGACGAGTCCGGCGTCGAGTAGGTCGCCTGGATGGTGAACTCGGTGAGCGCGCGATTGTTCTCGACGATCGTCTTCGCCTGGACGGGGAGGACGTTCGCCAGCCACGGGCTCGCCTCGAGCTGGCGGAGAAACGCCGTGTAGCGCTGGAGGTCGGCGGTGCGCCCCACGATGCGGACGATCGGTGGCGGTACCACCGCAGAGGCTGCCTCGGAGGAGCCGTCCGTCGGGGCGACGACGCCGCCACCGATCTGCGTGATCTGGGTGAGCCAGGTCATCTCGGGGAGCGCCCCGGCGACTTCGTCCAGAATGTGCGGCCAGACATAGCGGTTGCCGTCGACCGAGGCGATCGTCCCGATCTGGACCAGGATGGAATCGCGCACCCGCTCGGCCTGCCGCTTCTCGCGCAGGAAGCCCTGGTAGCGCAGGTGTTCCGTGCGCGCCTCCTCGAGCTCGGGCTCCAGGGCGCCGAGGCGTGACCCGGTCTGCAGGAAGAGCGCCCCAAGGCCGAGGACGACCACGACGCAGGCCACGCCAGCCGCCATCGCCCAGGGATCATTGATCCCGGTGGTGAGGTTCGCGTACTGTTCCTTGATCCCGCCGAAGGCCGGACGCGCCGACGACTGCCGCTTGGCGCCGGGCCGCAGATTGATGGTGATCATTGCGCGAGTCTCCTCATACCGCCGTCCGCAGGGCAAGGCCGACGGGCAGCATCAGCAGCGGGGCAATCTCGTCCATCGAGAGCGTACCAAAGGCTCCCGGGGCGGTGTCGAGCCGTTCGATCGGGTGGGCCTGTGTCACCTGCACGCTCAAGCGGGTGGCCAGCACCTCGGCGAGCCCCGGAATCCGGGATCCCCCCCCCGTGATGTAGACCCGTGCGAGCGAGCCCACCGGGCGGGACGCGGTCTGCAGGAAGGCCGCTGCGCGCTCGATGCCGAGTGCCATTTCCTCGCCCCGCGTGGTCACGTGCGGCGCCAAAGCCGGGTCGAGGTCCATCCCGCGGACGACGCGGTCGGCGGCATCGGCCGGCATCCCGCGTTCGCGCTGCAGGTCCTCGCGCAGGCGCCGCACCCCGACCGGAAGGTCGCGGGTCAGCACCGGCACCCCGTTCTCGAGCAGGTTCACCACCGTGGTCTCATGCCCGACATTCACGAGCGCCACCACCCCGCGCATCGCCTCGGGATAGTTCTGCTCGAAGGCATTGTAGAGCGCGAAGGCTTCCACGTCGATCACCTTGGCCCCCAGCCCGATCTCGGCCAGCAGCGCCAGCTTCCCCTCGACCAGTTCCCGCTTGGCCGCGACGAGGAGCACCTCCATCTGGAGGCCTGTCCCATCAGGGTCGAGAATCTGGAAGTCGAGTTCGACGTTTTCGGGATCGAAGGGGACGTGTTTGTCCGCTTCCCACCGGATCTGCTGGCGGGTCTCGTCCTGGGTCATCCGATCCATCTGGATCTTCTTGATGATGACGTCCCGGCCGCCCACCGCCACCACGACGTCCTTGGTGCGGATCTGAGCCGAGTCGAGGAGATCGCGTACCGCCGAGGCGACAAGGGTCGGATCCATCACTTCGCCTTCGACGATGGCATCGTCGGCGACGGGAGCGATGGCGACCTTCTCGAGGACGGGGTTCCCGGAGCCGTGATTGATCACGACCGCCTTGATGTACCCGCTCCCGATGTCGAGCCCGACCGTGGTGCGCGCGCGTGAGAAGAGCGCCATATCAGCCCGAGTTTTGCGGTGGAAGGTTTCCGTACGGTACTGCCGCGGACGCCGAGAAGTCAAGTGAACCGTCCCCGGGCAAGCCCTTGCCTCGGGGTGACTTACGGTACCGGAGACAGCTCCGGGTGGGGGCCGATCCCCCTCGCATCATGGTCATCCGTTCGCACTCCCCGTGCCAGCACGGTCAGAGTTGCTCGCGTTGAATGAGTACGCGTGCAGTATCGGCGCTGATCGCCACCAGCAAGAGGGTCCCCGACCCGGCGGCATGCGGGGCGCCATCGGGATTGCGACGCATCACCCTGGCCACCAGCCGAATCGGCGCGTCGCCGCCCTCGCGGCTGGCGGTCATCACGACCTCCCATCCCGCGACGGTCGGCGGTGGGAACACGACGGGACCGCCACCGGGCGGGATGCCAGCGAGTGCGGCGCCCTGCGACACCCGCGTGAGAGCGAGGGCCGTCGTCACCGCCAGTTCCGCTTCGATCGCCGCGCGCTGGTCGGCGGCGATCCGGACGCGCGCGACCGCGCTCAGCAGGGTGGCGGCGGCGAGCCCCTCCAGCAGGACCACGACCGCGATGGCGCCGGGGAGCGTCATGGTGGCACCAGGGGAAACGCCAGCATCCGCGGTGCCCCACCCAACGGGGTGACGGCCGCGGTCAGTGCCCCCCCCGACCACGACAGCGCCAGGCCGTTCACCGCCAGCGGTCCGGCAAACGGTTGTATCGGGTCGCCCGGCCCGGCCAGCCCGAGCCAGCGCCCCCCCGCCCCGGCGTACGCCGCCAACCGATTTGGCTCGACGATCCGCGCATGGCTGGCGCCCGGCACCGCGCTCCCCACGGCGAGGCGCCACGCGGGTGCCCCATCGGGGCAGTTGCCGCCGGCGAGGTCGAGGATCGGCGTGGTGGTCCAGAGTCCGGCGCGCGGGGTGCCCAGCACCCGCGCGCGGTCGCGCCCCGGCACCGGGTCGCGGTCGCCGGTCCAGGCCGATCGCCGCAGCGTCAGGACGCCCCCCCCCGCGGCGCACACCGGCGCCTCGCCGAGGGGTCGATCGAGGTCCACCGAGGTGGGCGAAGTCACCGTGAAGTCGGTGGTGAGGCTGCCGCGCACGTCGTGGCGGAGCAACGCCGAAAGCGAGTGTGTGGTGCGTTCTGCAAAGAGCAGCGCCGTGGTTCGCCGCGCTCCTCGGCCCGCCGCTCCGACCAAGGTGACCGTGATCGTTCCGGTGATCCCGAGCATGGTCAGCACGGTGAGGAGTTCGAGGAGGGAGGTACCTCGGCGGGTCAGTTGCCGCATCGGATCACTGCGGTGAGCGCGGGCCGTTCCGGGGTGGCGGGGAGCGCCAGGGGGATCGCCTGGGGTGCGGCAGCGAGGCGGCAGGCAGGGGCGGCGGCGGCGGCGTGGGTGGTCTCGTAGCGGAGGCGGTCGGTGTTGCTCCCCAGCGCGGCGGCCCGGCCGAGGCGTTCGGCGGTGATCAGCGCGGCAAGGGTCGCGGTGCCGACGAGGATCAGGATGGTGACGGCAACGAGGAGTTCGACCAGGGAGGCGCCGGTGACCGGCGGTCGGTCTGTTCGGGGGATGATGAGGGACACGACTCTGCTCCGGCAGTGGGGTTGGCCGGAAGATTTGTCAGGGGCGGGAGCGTGGGGGGGTCAGAAAGTGGCAGGGTGGTGCGGAACGCGGCGTGCGTCACTCAGGAATCGCAGGTGACCCGCCCTTCGGTGGTGGCTGGTGCCAGCGGGCCCGCGTTTCCGAAATACAGGGCGCAGGTCTTGGCGGTGCCGATACTCGTACTCTGGGCGCCCCACCCGGTGCTTCCCACCGTCAGCGACACACTCACGCCCACGGACGGGTTGTACACCAATTGCGCGGAGGGAACGGACCCGCCGTAGTAGGTCTGATAATCCGCGAAGTACGCTTCCTGGGAGGTGGCCAGATTGCGGAGGTCGCTGCGCATCTTGGCGATATAGGCACGCTCTTTGGTGGCCGCGAACTTGGGGATGGCGATCGCCGCCAGAATCCCGATGATCACGACGACGATCAGGAGTTCGATCAGGGTGAAACCACGGCGGCTACGCAGCATGACAGATCCCCAGATTGTGTTCCGACTTGGTCTGGCTACCAGGGGGGGGGCGGGCAAAGGACGGGGCCCGGCGATGAAAGTACATCGTCAGGCCCCGACCCAACAGCCAACGGTCAGCTACAGACGATCTGTCCATCGGTGGTCGCAGTGCCGCCAACGGTCACGGTGCACGACTTCGGGTCGACCGTAATCGAGGCATTGGTCACCGTCGCCGCGAACGACGAAGCGGTCCCGGCCGTCATGAACTTGTTGCCGGCCGACGGCCCGAAGAGCGTCGTGGTCAGTGCTGAAGTGTAGCCGCTGCTGGCGTCGGAGAAGTAGGCCTCCTGTGCCGTCATGATGTTCCGGAGGTCGGTCTTGACCGAGGCGAGCTTGGCCTTGTCCTTCGTCGCGGCGAACTTCGGGATCGCGATCGCGGCCAGAATGCCGATGATCACAACGACGATCAGCAGCTCGATGAGGGTGAAGCCCTTGCGGTTGCGCAACATGTGGTCTCTCCTGTAAAGAAATGGGCGGTAGACATCTCGGTATCGGGCGCACGCCCGGCGCCCGATGGCGCTGCCATGTGTAGGAGCAACAGCGATGCCAGACTTGCCTCCGCCCACCCATCCCCTTGCCTGACAAGCACTTGCGCCATTATTCCCCACCGGCCCGCCGACGGACTGCGGGGATTGCGGCAGGTAGTTTGCAAGGAGCAGTGATCCGAGATGCCCGCTGGATCCACCACTTTCGACAGTGAGACGCCCGCCGCGTGACCCACCAGCGCCTGACCCTCGTCGCCGGCCTCGCCCTCGTCTTCTTCTGCCTCGGCAGCAGCTGGCGACTACTCCAGAACGATTTCACCCAGGACGACGTCCCGTTAGCGCGCGAGGATGTCCGCATTCAGAACCTCGGCAACGTCGTCGAGATCGTTTCGACCCCGTTCTGGCCCAAGGCCGGCCCCATCGGGCACCACCGGCCGGCGATGACCCTCACCCTGGCTCTCGAATGGGCCGCCGGGGAGGGGCGCATCGCACCGTTCCGTATTATCTCACTCACTCTGGCCGCCGCCGCCACCTTGGCGGTCTTCGCGCTGGCCTTGGAGCTGCTGCCATTCTGGTGGGCGCTGGCCGTCGCCGCCGCCTTCGCGGTCCATCCAGTCCATGTTGAGGCGGTGGCGATCGCGATCAATCAGGGCGAGCTGGTGATCGCCCTCGCCTATGCCCTGCTGTTGCGGTGGTACCTCCGGTATCGCCGGGAACGGAATACCACCTGGCGAGATCGCGGTCTCATGGCCGGGACAATGGCGCTGGCCCTCTTCTACAAGGAAACCGGCATCGTGCTGCCCGCCCTGCTGGTGGCGGCGGAACTCTGCTTTCCCCACGGTCGCTCTCTTCGGGCCCGCTGGACCGACCTCCGTCCGACCATCCTCCTGCAGGGGCTGGTGGTCGCCGTGGTGCTCGCCATCCGGACCGCCGTCCTTGGTGGTGAGATCCGCGGCACCTTTACCGCGGAGGCCCTCGAGGGGCTCTCGATGAGCGAGCGGGCGCTGACGATGCTGGCGGTGGTGCCGGAATGGCTCCGACTGCTCTTCTTCCCGGTCTCGCTCCAGGCAGACTACGCCCCGCGGGAGATTCTCCCGGCCACCACCTTCGGCCTGCCGCAGGCGCTCGGACTGGCCATCCTCGTGCTGGCAGGGCTCCTGCTTTACCGGACCGCGCGCGCGAACCCGACGATCACCTTTGGCGGTCTCTGGCTCGCCATCGGACTTGCCCCGGTGCACAACGTCTTGGTGCCAGCCGGGATCGTCCTCGCCGAGCGCACCCTGTATCTCCCGAGCATCGGGGCGATGCTGCTGATGGGTGGGGTCCTGGCCGGGGCCACCACCATGCGGGCGGGCACGGCGCGGCGGGTGGCGACGCCGCTCGTCGGCGCCGTGGTGGCGCTGCTGATCGTCCTCGGCGCGAGCCGGACATTCTCGCGCTTCGGTGTCTGGCGTGACCAGCGGACGCTGTGGACCCAGACGGTGATCGACGCCCCCGAGAGTTATCGCGCACTGCTGGCGCTGGGCTCTCTCCTCACCCATCCGTCCTATCAAGAGATGGCAGAACGCTTCATGTCGCGTGGCCTCGAGGAATGGAAGAATCCCGCCGCCATGTTCGCACTCAGCCAGCTCCTGCAGGGCAAGGGAGATTGCGTGCGCGCGATCCCGGTTGCGCAGCAGGCACTTGTCCTCAAGGAGTTGGCGCCGGGGCGCTCGGAGCACCTTGCCTGCCTGATGTGGGAGGCGCGCTACGACGAGGCGCACATCGAGGCGTTGCAGGGGATGCGAAGCGGGTACTGGACGCCGGTCTTCCTC
>JBBQQJ010000017.1:0-22323 GCA_038216165.1 Gemmatimonadales bacterium
ATGCCGCTCGCGGTCTCGCGGTGGTCCGCTGGGTCACCGCGACCCTGCCGATGTTTTACACGGTGCTCCTGTTGGCCACCGTGCCGTTCCTGTTACCATTGGCCGTGGGCTGCGCCGCGATCGGCGTGGCAGATACCTGGCTTGACCTGCGGCGGCGCTGGCCGCTGCCCTCCGGAGAAACGTGAGATGATGGAACTGATCCTGCGCGAAGCTGTCCCCTCCCTCGGCAAGGCCGGCGACCTGGTGCGTGTGAAGCCGGGCTACGGCCGGAACTTCCTCCTCCCCCGCGGCCTCGCCTACGAGGCGACCGAGGGCAACAAGAAGCGCATCGCCGCCGAATCAAAGGCGCATCAGGCCCGCGAGACGGCGGAGCGCGCGGAAGCCCAGACGTTTGCGACGGCGCTCGGCGCCGTGACCCTTGAGTTCACCGCCAAGGCCGGCGACGACGGCAAGCTCTTCGGTTCGGTGACGGCCGGTGACATCGCCGAGCAGCTCGAGGCCAAGGGCCACCACGTCGACAAGCGGAAGATCGAGCTGGAGCATCCGCTCAAGGCGCTCGGGTTCCACTCGGTGCCCGTGAAGCTGCATCATGACGTCCACGGCGAACTGAAGGTCAACATCACCGCCGAGGTTTGAGTGACAGCCCCGGTCGGGATCGGGTACCTCGACGGACCCCGTCTCGCCCGGGGCTTCTTCGCCGCCAGTGACTGGGTGGCGGCGAGCCGCGACGAGCTCAACCGCATCAATGTTTTTCCCGTCCCCGACGGGGACACCGGCACCAATTTCTCCCTGACACTCCGTGCCGTCGCCGATGCCCTCCGGGCCCTCGGCGACGCCCCCTTGGCCGAGACCGCGCAGACGGCCGCCCGGGCGGCGGTGCTCGGGGCGCGCGGCAATTCGGGGATGATGCTGGCGCACTTTCTCCTCGGCTTCAGCGAGGGACTCGGCGACCGCACGACCGCGGGTGCGACGGAGGTCGCGGCGGCGGTACGGCACGGCGCCGAAACCCTGGAGCGCTCCCTCGATGAGCCACGTGAGGGGACGATCATCACCGTGGCCCGCGACGCTGCGGTGGCGGCCGAACGCGCCGCCCTCGACTCCCCCGACATCGGTGATTTCCTCCGTCGGCTGCATGCCGAGTCGCAACGGGTGCTCGACCTCACCCCGACGCTGATGAAAGCGCTGCGCGACGCCGGCGTGGTCGACGCGGGCGGCAAGGGGTTCGTGTTGATGGTCGAGGGATTCGTCCGGTTCATCAACGGCGACCCGATCCGGCCGGCCCCGAGCACGGCCGAGATGGAGGCGACCGCCCCGGCAGCCTTCGCCGAGATCGCCCAGGCCCGCGACTTCCAGTTCTGCACCGAGGTCCTCGTCCGGGGCGACGGCCTCCCGGCCGCCAACGATGTCAGGGCCGCCCTCCACAGCTTCGGCGGATCGGTGGTCGTGGCGGTGATCGGGGACATCCTCAAGCTGCATGTGCACACCGACACCCCCGAGGCCGTCTTCACCTATGCCGAACGCTGGGGCCTCGTCACCGCCCGCAAGGCGGAGGACATGCGGGCCCAGCACCGGCGGCTCGCGCATGACGAACGGAAGGCCGTCGCGATCGTCGTCGACTCCTCGAACGACCTCAGCGATGCCATCCTTGATCGTCACGGCATCATCATGGTCCCGCTGCAGGTGATGTTCGGTTCCGAAACGTTCCGCGATCGAATTGACCTCAAGCCCGACGGGTTCTATCGCCGGTTGCGGGCAGCGAAGGAGTTGCCCACCACCTCGCAGCCGGCACCGGCCGAGTTCGTGAAGGCCTTCCGGGCGGCGCGCGAGGAGGCGGACGAGGTGGTGGGGATCTTCCTCTCGAGCAAGCTCTCGGGGACGCTCGCCTCGGCCCGCGCCGCGGTGGAGGCTGCGGGGATTGACCGCGTGACGCTCGTGGATTCCAAGGCCGCATCGTTCGGGGTGGGTCTCCTGGCGCTCCGGGCCACTGAACTGGCCGCGGCGGGATGGACCGGCGCCGAGATCGGACGGGAATTGGATCGCGTGCGGGGACAGTCGGGTATGCTCCTCACAGTGGACACGTACGAGAACCTGATCCGCTCCGGACGCGTATCCAAGGGGCGGGCCTGGCTGGGAGGGATGCTGGACATCAAGCCGATCCTCGAGGTGGACCGCGACGGCCGCGCCCAACCGGTCGATCGGGTGCGGGGACGGGAGCAGTTGGTGCCGCGCGTGTTGCAGATTCTCCAGGAGCGGCTCACCCCGCGTCCGGTCGCGCTGCGATTCGGGATCGCACACGCGGAAGCACCCGAGATGGCGGAACGGTTGCGCACCGCGCTGGTGGCGGCGTTCCAACCCCGGGACGTGCTGATCGGCCCGGCCACCGGCGTCCTCGGGACGCATGTCGGTGCGGGCGCCTGGGCAGTGGCGTGGCAGGTGGAGGATGGCACCCCGGAGCGTCCTGGTGGATGAACTACCCACGCGCCGGCTCCCCGCCCCCGTGGGGCGAGTGGTCGAGGCGATTGAGGACCGCAAGGGCGAGAAGATCGTGGTGCTCGACCTGCGCGGGTTGAGCGACGCCGCCGACTACTTCGTGATCGCCTCGGGCACCTCTGATGCGCACGTGCGCGGGCTCGCCGATGGTGTGGTGGCCGCGCTGGAGGCGGCGGGGATCCCGCCCAACCATGTGGAAGGCCTGCCGACGGGTCGGTGGGTGTTGCTCGACTTCGTGGACGTCGTCGTCCACTTGTTTCATCCGGAGAGCCGGTCGTTCTACCGGCTCGAGCGCCTCTGGCAAGATGCGCCCGCGTTGCTCTCCGGCCCCTGACGTATCCCGCGGGACGAAAGGCTCGATCCGATGCGCCGCCTAGCCGCCCTCCTTCTCCTCGCCACGCTCGCCGCCCCGGGTTCCCTGGCGGCGCAATACTTCGGGCAGAACAAGGTCCAGTACACCAACTTCGACTTCCGCGTCCTCGAGACCGAACACTTCGACGTCTATTTCTATGATGCGGCGCGCGAGGCGGCCTACGACGTGGCCCGGATGGCCGAGCGGTCCTATGCTCGCCTCTCGACGGTGCTTCGCCACCAGTTCAGCGAGCGCAAGCCGATCATCCTCTACGCCTCCCACTCGGACTTCCAGCAGACCAACACCACGCCGGGCGAGGTGGGTGAGGGCACCGGCGGCTTCACCGACTTCCTGAAGCACCGCAACGTGATCCCGATGACCGGCGCCTATGCCGATGTCGCGCACGTCCTCCAGCACGAGATGGTGCACCAGTTCCAGTACGATGTATGGAGCGGCGGGCGCGCGGGCGGCGGCCTCCAGACCATCATCGCGGTGAACCCGCCACTCTGGTTCGTGGAAGGGATGGCTGAGTACCTCTCGATCGGCCCGGTCAACTCGAATACCGCGATGTGGTTGCGCGACGCGGCCGCGGAAGGGAAGCTCCCCACCATCCGCCAACTCGAGACCGACCCGCGGATCTTCCCGTACCGCTTCGGGCACGCGATCCTGAGCTACATCGGCGAGCGGTGGGGCGACGAGGCGATCGGCGCGATCCTCTCGGGCTCCCGCGCCGGCTCGCTCGAGGGCGCCTTCCGACGCGTCATCGGCGTTGACTACACCCAGCTCGGCGACCAGTGGCGCGACGCGGTGCAGAAGACCTACCTCCCGCAGCTCACGACGCAGGTCAAGGCCCGCGCGGTGGCCGAGCCGCTCCTCACCGAGGAGCTGAGCGACGGCACGCTCCACGTCGCCCCGGCGATGTCGCCCGATGGCTCGCTGGTGGCGTACTTTTCGGAGAAGGACTTCTTCTTCGTCGACCTCTGGCTCGCCAACGGCGAGACCGGCAAGCCGATTCGCCGCCTGCTCAAGAGCACCTGGAGCAGCGACTACGAGACGTTCCGCTTCATCAACTCCGCCGCGGCCTTCTCGGCCGACGGGCAGTACCTCGCCTTCGCCGCCAAGCGCGGGCCCAGGGACGACATCGTCATCGTCGACCCGAAGCGCAACAAGGAGGTCCGGAACCTGTCCGTGGACCTGCACGGCGTGACCACGCCGTCATGGAGTCCCGACGGTACCAAGCTCGTCTTCACCGGTCAGACCAACGGCTGGTCGGACCTCTTCATCATCAATGCTGACGGGACCGGGCTGCAGCAGCTGACCAGCGATCGCTACGCGGACCTGCACCCGGTCTGGTCGCCGGACGGACGCACCATCGCGTTCACCTCCGACCGCGGCCCCGAGACCGACTTCGAGATCCTCCGCTTCGGCAACTACCGCGTGGCGACCTACGACGTGGCCACTGGCCGCATCGGCGTGCTCCCCGGAATGGAGCTGGGCAAGAACGTCAACCCGCAGTGGGCCCCGGACGGGCAGTCCCTCGCCTTCGTCTCCGACCGCAATGGCGTGAGCAACATCTTCCTGTTCGACATGGCGGATTCGCTCAACTACCAGCTCACCGATTTCTACACCGGGGTCCAAGGGATCACCCCGCTGTCGCCGGTGATCTCGTGGGCGAGCGGGGCCGACCGTCTGGCGTTCGTGTACTACGAGGATGGGGAGTACGACGTCTACAGTCTGCCGAACCCGCGCGGGCTCAAGGGTGCCCCGTGGCGTCCGGGGATGGTCCTCGCCTCCGCCTCGGGCGCGCTCCTGCCCGCGGCTGCGGCCCCGCGGCGTGACACCGTCACCACGCCGGCGGCCGCCGAGCCGGCGGGTGGCAGCGCCCTCTACCGCGGCGCCGGCGGGCTCCGACCGGCGGATTCGCTGGCCCCGCTCCCCGATTCCCTGCGCCTCCCCGCGCCCACGTCCATCATCGCCCTGCTCGACTCGGCCACGCTGGCGCTGCCCGATACCGCCACCTTCACCGAGCGGAAGTACAAGGTCAGCTTCTCGCCCGACTACGTGGCGCGTCCGAGCATCGGCTACGTGCGCGACAACTTCGGCCGCGGCTTCTTCGGCGGCACCTCGATCTCGCTCTCCGACATGCTCGGCAACCGGCAACTGGTCTTCGGTGGCTTCGTCAATGGCCGCTTCGACGAGGCGCAGCTCCTCGCCGCGTACGCCAACTACGCCAGCCGGACCAACTTTGCCGTCGGCCTGCAGCAGGATCCATACTTCTTCTACCAGGGCAGCCAGATCCGTCCGGTGGAGGAGAGCTTCGAGAACGTCTTCGTCACCAACATCCGGCGCATCGTGCTGCGCTCGGCCTTCGCCCAGGCCTCGTACCCGATCTCCCGCTTCCGGCGGATCGAGGGCGGCATCCGGGCCACGGCCGTTGACGACGCCCTGCTGAGCATTAGCGAGTTCTTCGACCCCTTCTCCGGGCTGCTCACGCGTGAGCCGCAGGTTGATCGCCGCGGCCTCGAGTCCACCGGCTACATCCAACCCTCGATCGCGCTGGTGGACGACAACTCGCTCTTCGGCTACGTCGGCCCGATCCTCGGGCGCCGGTCGCGCTTCGAGATCGCGCCGACGTTCGGCGGCTGGAACTACACCCAGCTCACCGCCGACATCCGCCGCTACGACCGGATCGTCGGACCGTTCACGCTCGCCACCCGGGCGATGTACGTCGGGCGCATGGGCGAGGACGCCGACCGCTTTTCGCTGTTCATCGGCTGGCCCGACTACCTGCGCGGCTACACCTCCGGATCGTTCCGTCGCAACGAGTGCCTCGACACCAACGCCGATCCCTCCACGGTGACCGGCTGCAGCGCCCTCGACCAGCTCGTCGGCACCTCCTTCGCCGTGGCCAACGCCGAGATCCGCTTCCCGTTGCTCAACGCCTCGCTCGGCTTCATCCCGATCGGGTTCCCGCCGATCGAGGGCGCCTTCTTCTATGACGCTGCCGTCGCGTGGACTGGCGACTCCAAGGTGGCGCTACGCGAGCGGCGCGCCGGCGAGTCCGTCACCGGCGTCCGCGTGCCATTGCGGTCGATGGGCTTCTCGGTGCGGATGAACGTGTTGGGCCTCCTGATCCTGCGCGCGGACTACACCAAGCCGCTCGCCCGCCCCGGCACCGACGCCTTCTGGACCATTGCCCTGGGACCGACGTTCTGACCACGCCCCGATTCGCCCAAGCCCTCCTGGCGCTGGCGCTCTTCGCGAGCGCCGGGTGCGGCCGCGACAGCCAGGGCTCGGCGGTCCGCTCGCTGCCCCCCGGATTGCCCGCGGAAGGCGCCCTGCTCCGCCTCCCATCCGGGGGGGGCACCGCCCGCCTCTACCGCGCGGACTCGCTGACCGCGCTCGACTGGCAAATTCCAAGCGGGGTGCCCCGGATCGCCCGCGCCCTCGGCACCGAGCTCGAGGATCGGATGGTCTACGCCGTCGATACCGACGGACGGCTCATCGGCCTCGACCTGCTGGCCCGGCGCTCGCGCGTCTACCTCACCGCGGCCCAGCTCCTCACCGGCACGCCCGACGGCGCGGTCCTGGGGCTCGACTCCGCCCGTCACCCGCTGCGATTCTCGGCGCGCGCGCTCGCGAGCTATCGCGACGGCCTGGAGGCAGGGGGGCCCCCGCAACTGCTCCCGGGCCCTGGTAGCCAGATCATCGCCTACCTGCCAGACGCCGGGATCATCCAGCTCCTCGGCGAGGAGGGCGAGGTCCGTCGCCTTGAGGCACCGCGTGGCGTCGCCGCCGCCACCTGGCACGGTGACCTCTTCGCGATCACCACCGACTCGGGCGTGGTCTTCTTCACACCCGGGACCCGCGACGCCAGCACCGTCTTCGTGCGCCTCAAGGGGACGCCGGTCACCGCGGCGTTCTCCCCCAGTGCGCATCGGCTCTACGTGGCCCGCGACCGCGGGGACGTGGTGATCCTCGAGCGCTTCAGCGGTGACGAACTGGGCACCATCGAGCTGCCCGCCGCTGCCCGCGGCCTGCGCGTCGATCGCACCGGACGCTGGCTGCTGGCGCGGCCCGAGAGCGGGGATTCCACGTGGGTGATTGATCTCGTCCGCCAGGAGCGGGTCATGACCGCCCGGACCACCTGGGCCGACGACCTCCCCTTGGTGGTCGGCGGACGCACCCTCGTCATGCGGGACGGCCAGGATGTAGTGGCGTGGGAGTTGACCGGTACGACGCCAGCCGAGCGGAGGCGGCTGGTTGGCGCGGCCGAGGATGTCTTCCTCGCGATTCCGTGGTCCCCCAACGATCAACTCGCCTCGCAGCAACTCGCAGGCGACGCCCTGCCGATCCCGAGGCCCCCGGACATCCTGCCCGAGGCCAGCACTCCGACCGCCGACGCCCCTACCCCACGCGGAGTGGTCGCGGTGCCAGTCGATCCAGGTGCCATCGGCGTGCCGCAGCCCGCGGCCGCCACCCCGGTCGAGGGCGCGGCGGCGATCTACCTCCAGATCTCCTCTTCCCAGAACCGGGAATGGGCGCAGGCTCTGGCCCAGCAGCTTCGGGGCGGCGGCTTCCCGGCGCGGCTCCTCTCCCCGGATGCGGCGGGAGAGGCGTATCGCGTGGTAGTCGGACCCTACGCGAGCCGAGATGAGGCCGATGCCGTGGGACGCCGGCTGGGCCGGCCGTACTTCGTGCTCGCGGCGCCGCCTGGGGGGGCATGACCCCCTGCGGCTCCCCGCCGGGGTGGCTATCTTTGCGGGTTCTGCCGAGGCCCCTCGCGGGATCGGCCCACGGCCCAGACTCCATCCAGAAGATCCGATGAAGCTCACCAAGCTGGAGCTGTCCGGCTTCAAGTCGTTCGCCGATACCGTCACCCTGACTTTCGACGAGGGCGTCACCTCGATCGTGGGGCCCAACGGGTGCGGCAAGTCCAACATCTCCGATGCCGTGCGCTGGGTGCTCGGGGAGCAGTCGGCGCGCCTGCTGCGTGGCGGCAAGATGGAGGACGTCATCTTCCAGGGCGCGGCCTCGCGTCGCGCCGTGAACGTGACGGAGGTCTCGCTGTATCTCGACAACAGCGAGGGGGAGCTCCCCACGCCGTACACCGAGGTCGTCATCACTCGCCGCCTCTCGCGCAGCGGTCAGAGCGACTACCTCCTCAATCGCGCCCCGACCCGCCTCCGTGATATCCAGGACCTGCTCCGTGGCACCGGCCTCGGGAGCGATGCCGGCGTGGTCATCGAGTCGAAGATGATCGACCTCCTCCTCTCCGACCGCGCCGACGAGCGCCGGTCGCTCTTCGAGGAGGCCGCAGGCGTCGGGCTGTACCGGGATCGGCGCCACACCACCTCCCGGCGCCTGGAGGAGACCGCGGGCGACCTGCAGCGGCTCGAGGACCTCATCGCCGAGGTGCAGTCACAGTTGCGGTCACTGGCCCGCCAGAAGGGGAAAGCCGAGCGGCACGTGTCCCTCAGCGAGGAGAAGTTCGCCCTCACGCTGACCCTCGCCCGCCGGACGCTCGATCAGCTCACCCTCGATACCGAGGCGTTCCAGCAGCGTCACGCCGCCCTCACCAGCGCACTGCCTGCCGCCCGCACCCGCCTCGCAGAGGCCGCCACCATGCGCGAAGCGGTGGCCACCGCCCGTCAGGCTGCGGAACGGCACCGGACGGCGGTGGTCGAGGACCGCGGGCGCACGCGACTCGAGGTCGGCAAGCTCGATGGTGACCTCGCCCTCGCCGCCGAGCGGCTCGCCACCGCCGCCGAGCGTCGGCAGCGCGCCACGACGGAGCGGAGCGATCTTGAGGTACGCCTCCAGCAGGCACGCCTCGACCTCGCCAGCGCCGGCGAGGAGCGCAGCGCCGCCGACGCGGAGCACACACGAATTCATGGCGAGCTCACGGGACGCACCGAGGCCGAGCAGGCGGTACGGCAGCGCTTGGCCGCCCAGCGCGACGTGGCGCGCCGCATGGAACAGGAGCTCCAACAGGCCGCTCAGCAGCAGCGCTCCCTCGAGGGGGAACGCACGGCGCTCGATGGCGAGCTCGCCTCGCTCGCCGAGCGGCGGGCGCAAGAGGAGACCCATCTCCAGAAGCTCACGCAGGAGCGGCAGGCCACCGGCGAGCGGCTCACCGAGGCGACTGCCGTGGCGGAGCGGCACGCGGATGCCACACGCCACGGGGCGGCCGAGGCCGAGCAGGCCCGGCTCCGGCTGCGCGAGACGCGCGACCGCGAGGTGCGCGAACTCGCCGAGCGCCGCACCCTCGAGGAGGATCTCGCCAAGCGCACCGCCCGCCGTGCCGCACTCGAGGCGCTGGAACGCGATCGTGTCGGCCTCGCCCCGGCCGCCGCTGCCCTCCTCGCCGTGCGTGAGCGGTTCGGCGACCGCGTCCTGGGCGTGCTCGCCGACAGCATCAGCAGCGAGGGCGATCAGGCCGAGCTCGCCGAGCAACTGCTCGGCGACTTCGTGCACGCCGTCCTGGTGCGCGACGACGCAACGGTGCGCGAGATCCAGGCCTGGCACCAGCAGGAGCAGCCGGGCACGCTGATCCTGCTGCCGGTGGAGCCCGGCCCCGCCAGTCGTGGGGGGGGGATTGACGCCCGCCTGCGCGTCGAGCCGCGTGCCGAGGCATGGGTCGCCGCACTGGTCGGCGGCTCCGAGGTGCTCGACACCACCGGCCGCGCCCTGCGGCGCGCCAACGGTGCCGTCTGGCTGACCGGCCCCGCGGCAGCGTCGGGCCCGATTCGGCGTCGGGCCGAGCTGAAGGCGCTGGTCAAGGAGGTTGCCTCAGTGAGCGCGGCGTTTGCAACCGCCGACGCGCGCCGGGTCGCCACCCAGGCCGAGCTGGTCGCGGCAGAGGCGGTGGCGGACGAGGCCGAACAGGCGGCAACCGCCATCCGCGAGACCGAGCGCCAGGCCGTTGCGGCCCGCGAGGACCTCACCCGACGGGTGCAGAACCTCGACCGCGAACTGCAGGAGGCCACGACGCAACTCGAGCGCCTCGGCGAGCGCGCCGCCCGCGCGGAGCAGCGCCGCGCCGAGGCGGAACGCCAACTCGCCGAGGTGCTCACCGCCCGCACCCGCCTCGACGAGACCCTCGTCACCACGCGTGCCCAGCTCACCGAGCTCGAGGGCGAACAGGAGACCGTCCGCGAGGCGCGCTCGCAGTGGCAGGTGCAGGAGGCCCACATCGCCGCCCGCCTGCGGTCGGCGGAAGAGTCGTCGCACCGGGCCGAGCGGATCATCACCGAGGCGGAGCAGGCCGGCAAGGCGCGCACCGAGGAGATCGGCCGGCTCGATGCCGACGCCGCACAGCTCGAGACCCAACGGGCGCTCTGGCAGAACGGGCGGGACGAACGGAGCGCTGTCCTGCTGGCGCTGGAAACCGCGGCCGGGGAGGCGGAGGGCGCACTGCAGGCGGCCGAGAGCAAGCTGGGCACCGCCGAGGCGGACCTGGCGGACGCACGCCGCACGGTGGAAGTGATGAGCGAGGAACACCATCGCCTCGAGCTCGGCGTGGCCGAGGCCACCGCCGAGCGCAAGCGGATCGTGGAACGGGTCGAGACCGAGTGGAAGCGTCCCTTCGAGGTGCTCAGCGAGGCCGCACCGGTGATCGATCTTGATCTTGAGACCCTCACCAGCGAGACCGAGCGCGTCACCGCAGCGCTCGAGGCGATCGGGCCGGTCAATGCGCTCGCGGTCGAGGAACACGCCGAGGAGAGCAAGCGACTCACCTTCCTGCAGACGCAGCGCGATGACCTCGTCGCCGCGCGTCAGTCGCTGCTGCAGGCCATCAAGGAGATCGACGGCACCGCCAAGGCGCTCTTCACCGAGACCTTCGCCGCGATCCGCACCAACTTCGTCAACGTCTTCCAGACGCTGTTCGGCGGCGGCGAGTGCGACCTCCGCCTGAGCGACCCGGACGACCCGCTCGAGGGCGAGATCGAGATCCATGCCGCCCCGCGCGGCAAGAAGACGCAGCGCATCCACCTCCTCTCGTCGGGCGAGCGGACCTTGGTGGCGGTGTCGCTGCTCTTCTCGATCTATCTCACCAAGCCGAGCCCGTTCTGCCTCATGGACGAGGTCGACGCGCCCCTCGACGACAGCAACGTCGGGCGCTTCCTCCGGCTGCTCGATGAGTTCAAGTCGCAGACCCAGTTCCTGGTGATCACCCACAATCCGCGGACGATGCAGGCTGCGGACAGCGTGTATGGTGTCACCATGCAGGAGCCGGGCGTCTCCACCATCGTCGGCGTCCGCCTCGGCGAGCACGTCGCCACGGGCTGACCCACTTGAGGAACAGGACCAGATGCTGATCGTGATGAAGCAGGGCGCCACCGAGGCCGAGGTCGCCGGTGTGGTGGAGGTCATCGAGGGGATGGGCTACGAGGCCCGGCCGATGCCGGGCCGGCAGCGCACCACCGTCGGGCTGGTCGGCAACGACGGGCGCGTCGAGTCCTCGCAGCTTTCCGGTCTCGCTGGGGTGGCCGAGGTGATCCACGTCTCCAAGCCGTACAAGCAGGTCTCCCGCGAGTGGAAGCCGGAGCCGACCCGCGTGCCACTCCCCGACGGCTCGGCGGTCGGCGGGCGCGAGGTGATCGTGATGGCCGGTCCGTGCTCGGTCGAGAGTGAGGAGCAGATCCTCACCGCCGCCCGCCAGGTCAAGGCCGCCGGCGCCACGGTGCTCCGCGCGGGGGCGTTCAAGCCCCGCTCCTCGCCCTACGCCTTCCAGGGCCTCGGGAAGCTCGGGCTCGACCTGCTGGCGCATGCCCGGCACGAGACCGGGCTGATGATCGTGACCGAGGCGATGGACCCCCACGGCCTCGAGCTGGTGGCCGGCACGGCCGACATCATCCAGATCGGCGCGCGCAACATGCAGAACTACTCGCTCCTCAAGGAATGCGGCATGCTCCGCACCCCGGTGCTGCTCAAGCGTGGTCTCGCCGCCACCATCAGCGAGCTGCTGCTCTCGGCCGAATACATCTTGGCGGCCGGCAATCCCAACGTGATCCTCTGCGAGCGGGGTATCCGGAGCTTCGACACGGCGACCCGCAACCTCTTCGACCTCTCCGCGATCGCGGTGGTGCACGGGCTGTCGCACCTCCCGATTGTCGCCGACCCGAGCCACGGCACCGGGCACCGCGACATGGTGCCGGCGATGTCGCGTGCGGCCATCGCGGCTGGGGCCGACGGCCTCCTCGTCGAGGTGCACCCCACGCCCGAGCGCGCCCTCTCCGATGGCGCCCAGTCGATGTTCCCGGAACAATTCGAGCGGATGATGCGCGAAGTCAGCGCGATCGCGGAAGTGATCGGCCGCTCGGTGGCCACCCCGGCCGAGGCCGCGTCGTGATCCGTGCCGTGCGCAATCTGGTGGTGGCGGGGCTGCTCGCCCTGCCGGTTGCCGTGTCGGCGCAGTCGCCGGACGGCAGCAGGATTCTGGTGCGCGCGGCCAATGCGTTCACGGGGCTGAGCAGCCTGGTCGCTGACTTCCGCCAGCGGATCGACGACCCGGCGATCGGCCCGATGGATGCGCGGGGGACGTACTATCAGGTGGGAGCGAACCGCTTCGCGATGCGCTTCACCGATCCCGCGAACGAGGCGATCGTGATGGACGGCACCCGAGTGTGGGTGTATTTGCCGAGCTCGTCGCCGAATCAGGTACTGCGATTCCCGATGCCGGGCGGGCCGGTGTACGGCTACAACACGATGGCATGGCTGCTCGATCGTCCGACCGAGCGGTATCGCACCACCTGGCTACGTGAGGAAACGGTGGACGGTGCAGAGACTGATGTGTTGCGCC
The DNA here is from genome assembly GCA_038216165.1 of Gemmatimonadales bacterium. Classification (GTDB taxonomy): domain Bacteria; phylum Gemmatimonadota; class Gemmatimonadetes; order Gemmatimonadales; family GWC2-71-9; genus Palsa-1233. Next base: position 12,648 of record JBBQQJ010000017.1, read on the forward strand.
TGGAGCCGACCGCGCCTGATCCGCAGTTCCGCAGGGCGGTGGTCTGGATTGACCGGAAGACCTCCCTGCCCCGCAAGATCGAGATCAGCGAGCGGGTGGGCAGCACGCGCACGATCACGTTGAGCCGGCTGCGGCCGAACGGCGCGGTGCGCCCGGAGATGGTCGAGTTCAAGGTCCCGAACGGCGTGCGGGTGATTGATCAGTAGGTCCACACAATTCATCAGCCGCGGGCGGTCCCCCCTGAGCGTAGCGAAGGGTCAGCCCGCGGATACCCCGCCCAGCCCATCAGCCAAGAGTGGTCCCCTTTGGGCGTAGCGAAGGGTCAACCCGCGGTCGCGAGGCGAGCCCGCGGCGAGTGGGCCGGCGTTGACAACCCACGCCCGACGGGACTGAATCCACCTTCGCCGTGATCAGGACAAGAACTTCCACGCCGGCTGATTGCCCGATACTACGATCGCAAAACCGTGAAGCGTCATCTCGCCTTCGTCGCTCGGGAGCTTGACCATACCGAGCAGCGTATCTCCATCACAGTGCCGGACCAACGCATATCCATCATCCGTGAGATGAATAAGAGTGGGCTGGCTCGTCGCGAGCAGCAAGATCTCGGAGAGCGCGCCCGCTGCAGCGGCGGACTTGAGCTGCCCCAACGCGTGCGGCCCTGACGCACAGGGCCAGTGTCAGAACGTGCACGTATCCCGCTGCCAATTCTCGTGGCACGCGTTCAACGCATGACAATCTCGCAGGATCGATCCACCGCCTCCAAACAGGTGCCCATCTTCGATGCCGGCAATCCCCCCAATCCCTGGGACCGGCGCGCACATCTGACAGTGAAGTTCTTCTGCCGGTAGCACCGTCGGCGTGCCCGCTGCGATGATGCAGGCGAACAAAGCGAGTGCTGTGACGGAAGGCACCTGGACGACACTGAGCCGACATTTCATCGTGAATCTCCTTTGCAAAGTGAACCACCGATTTGCTCCCACCACACCGCGAGCTGGCGACCATCTTCATCCGTTCTGAACCCGAACGGAGCGCCATTGTTCATGAATCCGGAGATCAGCAGGTTCCGAACCTCTCCCGCCGCGATTACAACCCCGGACTGTTGATCGAGGACCTCGATGCGCTGATAGATGTACTTCGCGCCCTCACCTTGAGGGAGCAGGGGCCGCTCGGCACCGGTACCCGACGGATCGGGAGCCCAGTCCTCGCGTGCCATCGCGATCACCACAACGATGTCACCACACTGCGTCGTGCCAAGAGACGCGATCCGCGGTGCCCGCCGCACCTCGTCGATATGTCCGAGGACTGGCTCACCATCCACAAAGTCCATGCCTCCAATCGGACGCAGTTCGCGCATCAACTCTCCGGCGACCGTCCACAGTTGCACGCGGTAGGTGTCGGGCTTCAACGACCAGAAGGTCGTATCTGAAGCAGGTGCGATGTATCGGATGTCATTTACCGCACGACTTGTGGATAGTCGGTCTTCGGCTCCCCATGACCTCAGGACTTCACCACCCAATCGCACCAGATGGAATGGCTGGCCCGCACCGGCTCCCGCCTGGAGCGCGGCAGAGACGACAAGCGTATCCCCAGACAGCGTGATCACCGACGACACAAATGGCAGTGGAGTGGTGTCACGCTCCACGACCCACAGGAACTCGCCCTCATGCGAGAACATCGTGAACTGCCGAGTCGCGAGATCCTGGATGGCGATGGTGCTGTCGAAGACAATCGCGCGGGCGGGGATTGACAGCTCGCCCGGTCCCGGGCCCTGCCTACCGATGGTTCGGACCAATCGACCACTTGCATCAATCAGGACCGGCAACCGCGTCTGGTTGTCGGCGACCATGACGATCCGCGACCCAACAGCAGCGAGTTGAAACGGGTTAATCGCATCGACGCCGGTGTCTGCTATCCCAACCTGAATCAACTCGATCGGCGCGACGTCGTGCGACTCCCGCTCCGGGGTGCAGCCGACGAGGCCGATGACACCCAAAAGGGGCAAGACGCCACAGCTGATCAGGTACAAAAGGTCCGCCGGTCGTTGGAGGAGCATCAAACGCTGAACGGTTGGCCCACCAAACTCGGAGCTGAACCGTGCCACGCTGGTGCGACATGGGACTTCAGCAAGTAGCGATCAGAGCTATTGATCCGAGACTGATGATGCGCTTCAGGCGAGATCAACTTCGCTTGGCCAATGCGGACAAGAATAGAATCATTCTCCACGCCGACCAGAGCCGATTGTCCGGGGCTGTATGGCCATGGCCATTTGTCGGCCAACAGGCTGGAGGTCATGATCAGCGCACTCACGTCACCCCGGTGCGTGAATCGGGACCTAGCTATCCTGTGACGCTTCGCCATGGTATTCACACCACCACAAGGTGGCTACGACCAACGCGGAGACCTGGCGACCGTTCCGGGTTCTGACCTTGAGGCCGATGCGCTCCAGACGCCCCTTCACCGTTGACACCGACTTGCCGATCCGGGCCGATGCTTGCTTGATCGTCAACCCCTCAACCAGCAGCAAGGCAACGAGCGCCTCACCTTCAGTCAGGCCAAGGTGTCGAGACAGAAGTACGGTGTGGCGATCTGGAGCGATGGACGGAGGGAGCAAACATCCAGCACTCGGCCGAAGTCCCTTGGCCGCGCGATGAGGAGGGGTCATGGGTGCCCCCCAACCGGCCGAGGCAGGGCCGAGCATTCCAGCAGGGGATTCAAATCTCTGGCGAAGACTGCCGCTGGAGTCCCCACACGCGCTGTGACACGCAACCAAACGGCGACAAAACGTCGGGGGCAATCGCATCGGGAAACCACCGGGGGCGCGGAAGTCAAAGGTCAATCGGACGCGACGGCCGGATGGCGCCGGATGGCGCCGGATGGCGCCGGATGGCGCCGTCCAAGAGGTAACGCGAGGTCAGCAGGCTGTCAAGGACTCGCTACCGCCGGAGATGGTCGAGTTCAAGGTGCCGAGCGGCGTGCGGGTGATCGACCAGTAGGGGGGCATCACCCGCGGCCCTCATCAGCCGCGGGTGTCAACCCGCGGTTCCCCGTTCACGCGTCGAGCACCGTCCGCATCGCCGACATCTCCGCCCCGTCCCGCTCCGCGAGCCTCACCGCCTCCAGCGCCAGCCGCCGATACAACTCCCGGGTGGGGGCGTCGAGCGCATCGAGATGCGCCCTGACGGTACCCGCATCCCCACGGCGCACCGGCCCGGTCAGGGCGTGCGCTGGGTCACTGGCGGCCAAGTTGGCGAGGCTGCGCTGCATGAGGGGGAGGAACAGCCCAGCGTCGGCGTCGACGCCCGCCGATTGCACCAGCCGTTCGGCAACAGCGGCCAGCACCACGAGGTAATTGCCCGCGAAGACGGCCGCCGCATGGTAGGCCGGCTTGGCGGCCGCCGCGACCTCGACGATCGGGCGCATCTGGCAGCGCTCGGCGAGTTCTCGCGCCACCGCCACGGCCCCAGAATCGCCTTCCAGGACCGCAGGAGCCCCCACGAGGGCCTCCGGGGTGCCTGCGGGGTCGCGGAGGCTCTGGAGGGGATGCCAGGAGCCGAGCGCCGCTCCGGTCGGGGCCAACAACGCCAACGCCTCGTGGCCCCCGAGCCGCCCCGAGCAGTGCAGCACCACGTGATCGGCCCGCACCACGCCGAGGGCCGCCACGCGGGCCGCCACCATCGCAATGGCGTCGTCCGGCGCGCAGATCATGACCACGCTGGCATCGGCGATCGGCTCGGCCCATGCCGTGGTGACGCTCCCCAGTGGGCTGGGGAGGGTGCGACCCACCCGGCCGCACACCGTCACGCGGGCACCGGACAACACGAGGGCGCGTGCGAGCGTGAGCCCGACGCGCCCCGACCCGATGACGGCAACAGCCGACATCGCGGTCACTCTCCCGTGATCTGTGCCATCAACGCGCGCGGTGAGGTGGCCGCCTTGAGGAGCGCGGTGGCCGCCCGCACCTGGGCATCGTCGAGCGCCTTGCGGGTCAGCTCGGCCTGGCGACCGAGGCCGTAGCGGGCCACCTCATAGCCGAGCTGCTCGCGCACCAGCGTGTCGCCACCGGCACGCTCCTCGACGGTGAGCCGCACCTCCTTGGCCTCGAGCCGCGCAAACACGTCGGCCACCATCGCATCGGTGACCACGAAGTCGGCCGCGCCCGGGCCGCCGCGCCGCTTGACCTCGAGCGCCACCCCGACCAGCGCATCGCGGTACGCCTCGACGTTGCTCCCCACGGCCCGGGCAAAGAGCCGCTCCGCCGTGGTGAGGCTGTCGAGCCGGACGATGCGGTCGGGGACGATCCCCCCCCCACCGCGCACGATCCGCCCGCTGATGGTCTTGTGCGTCGGGAGCGAATCGGTGGCCGTGGAGTCAACGCCACTCTCCAGCTCGGCAAGTCGCTCCGCCTGATCCGCCTCGCTGCGCACTTCACGCTGGATGCTGCGGCCGCTCGGCGTGAACCACCGTGCGGTCGTCAGCTTGAGCGCCCGGCCGTCGCCCAGATTGAAGAGCGACTGCACGAGCCCCTTCCCGAAGGTCGGCGTCCCGAGGATCACGGCGCGATCGTTGTCCTGGAGCGCGCCCGCGATGATCTCCGCCGCCGAGGCGGTGTAGGCGTTCACCAGCACCACCACCGGCAGTTCCGGCCAGGCCTGGTCGCTCCGGGCCGCGAAGTTGCGGGAGACCCCCTCTGCCCGGCCGCGGGTGGAGACGATCTGTTGCCCCGGATCGAGGAAGAGGTCCGACACCTCGGCGCCCTGGTCGAGCAGGCCGCCGGGGTTGCCGCGCAGGTCGAGGATCAACCGCGTCATGCCGCGCGTGCGCAGCGCGTTGATTTCGTCGCGGAGCTCCTGCGAGGAGGTCTCGCTCACCGGCGTGAGCTGCACCAAGCCGATGTTCCCCTCGAACACGGTGGCCGGCTGGACGGAGCGGAAGTGGATCGTCTCACGCGTGAGCGAAAACGGAATCAACTGCCCCATCCCCGGGCGCCGCACCTGGACGGTGACACGCGAGCCGGGGGTGCCACGCAGGGTCTTGATCGCCTCGTCCTGCTTGAGCCCCTGCGTGTTCTTGCCGTCCACGGTGACGATCTGGTCGCCGGCCTCCATGCCGGCGCGCTCAGCCGGCGACTGCGGCAGCGGGGCCACCACGGTGATGAAGCCGTCGCGGACGTCGATCTGAATGCCGAGCCCGCCGTAGTTTCCGGTGGTCTGTTCCGTAAGCTGGCGATAGTCCTCGCCCTCGACCATGGTCGAGTAGGGGTCATTCAGCTCGAAGAGCAGACCGTCGGTGGCTTTGCGGAAGAGCGAATCGGCCGGCAGGGAATCGACGTAGTACGTCCCCACGGCATTGAAGACGCGTTCGAAGAGCTGTTCCGGTGAGAGGCGCGGGCCCGCGGCCCCATGCAACAACCAGCCGCCGCTGAAAAGCCCCACGGCGCCAACGAGTCCGACGAGTCCCCACCGTTGCTTCACGAAGCCTCCGGGCCTGTGCAAGTGATCCTGTATCCTACTCCACCACAGGCTGAAACGTTTCGGGACGCGCCGAGGCGAGGATCGCCCAGGCCGCGTCGAGCACTGCGGGAGGGGACGCCGCCGCATCGAGATGATGCACCCCGGGGCCGCTGGCGGCGCGGTACGCCGCCGCCACGCGATCATGAAACGCCACATCCTCTCGCTCCATCCGGTCAGCCCCCTTGCCGGCCTGGAGCTGACGAGCCCGCCCCTCGGCCGGATCGAGATCGAGCACCAGGGTCACATCGGGGGTGAGCCCGCCCGTGGCAGCAGCATTGACCCACGCCACTTCCGCCATCGGCAGGCCGCGGCCCGCTCCCTGATAGGCCATCGTCGAGAGGTCATAACGATCCGAGAAGACCACGCGCCCTTCGGCAAGCGCGGGCCGGATGACTCGCGTGACGAGGTCGGCTCGTGCGGTGGTCATGTACAGCAATTCCATCTCGGGCGTCCATGGGCGCTCGGCGTTGAGGAGCTCGGTCCGGAGCGCCTCCGCCACGGGAGTCCCGCCGGGCTCGCGCACCATGACCGCCCCGATGCCCAGCGCGCGGCACCGGTCCGCGAGGGCGCGGAGCAGCGTGGTCTTCCCCGCCCCCTCCGGTCCCTCAAGCACCACGAAGCAACCCGTTGGCATCAGAGCGTGATGATGCCGCTCGAGGCGCCGCGCTCGATCCCGTCGCCGATCGCCTGGTTGACCCGCTGCATGAGCTTGTCGACGTTGGCGCGGGCGACGAGATATGCCTGACCCACCGGGGAGGTCTCGAAGTCGCGCAGGGTGGACTCGTAGTCCTTGGCCTGCTCCTCCGTGGGCTGATTCCCCTCGGCGATCATCGCGTCGAACTCGCGGGTGAGCCGCGAGACGGTTTCGAGCCGGCCCTGCGCCTCGGGATCGTCCCGCAGCCCCTGCTCCGCCCGGCGCATCGCCTGGTATTCGTTGGACTGCCCGATCAGTCGGCCAAGGTCGGTCGCCTTCTCGTCGATCATGGTCATCCCTCCCATCGTGCCACGGCAAAGCGGGCACGACCAAACAGGTCATCGTGAATGCGCACCCCGCGCCAGCCGAGGGATTCGGCGAGCGCCGCGACGAGCGGGGCACGGTGGCAGTCGAGCTCGAGCACGAGCCAACCACCGGTAACGAGGACGGCACGGCCATCCTCCAGGAGACGGCGCGTGGCCGTCAAGCCATCTGGTCCCGAGGCGAGCGCGAGATGCGGTTCCCAGGCCGCCACGGCCGGGTCGAGCGCCGCGAGTTCCGCGTCGGTCAGGTACGGGGGATTCGACACCAGCAAATCCAGGTGCTCCCCCGCGAGCGGCGCCAGGAGGTCACCCTCCCGCCAGTCGATCGTCACCCCGGTACGGATGCCGTTCTGACGCGCGAGCGCGAGGGCATCGGCGGAGAGATCAGTGCCGATCACGCGATCGTACGCGCCCTCGGTGGCCAACGCCAGGGCGATCGCGCCCGTGCCGGTGCCGATGTCGGCCGCGATCCCGTGCCGCGTGCATCCGAGCGCCAGTTCCACCAGTCCCTCGGTCTCCGGACGCGGGATGAGCGCACGCCGGTCACTCAAGAGATCAAGGTGACGGAAGCCGGCCTGACCCACCACATGGGCGAACGGCTCGCCCGCGGCACGGCGTGACACGGCGGCCAGGAACCGCTCCGCGAGCATCGGTACGACCGCATCGCCCTTGCCCACCAGCGCGTCGGCCGTGGAGACCCCGGCGAGCGCACTCCACAGGCGGATCGCTTCGCGGCGCGACTCGGCGAGCCCGCCCGCGGCGAGCACCGCACCGGCCGACTCCCACAGCGACTGCAGACTCGGGGCGTGCACAGTCATCCCTCCGACTCCTCCTGCCGCGCTGCCAGGCGGAGCGCGTCGACCAGCTCGTCGAGGCGTCCCTCGAGCACGTCGGGAAGATTGTGCACCGAGAACCCGATCCGATGGTCTGTGACCCGACTCTGCGGATAGTTGTAGGTGCGGATCTTTCCTGATCGATCGCCAGTGCCGACCTGCGCCTTCCGCGTCGCCGCGCGCGCGCCCTCCTGCTCGGCAATCATCCGGTCGAGCAGCCGGGCACGCAGGACCTCCATCGCCTTGAGCTTGTTCTGCAATTGCGACTTCTGGTCCTGCTGCGACACCACCAGCCCGGTGGGCAGGTGGGTGATCCGTACCGCGGAGTCGGTCGTGTTCACGCTCTGGCCACCGGGCCCGGAGGACCGGAAGACATCGATGCGGAGATCCTGTGCGTCGATCCGCACATCAACCTCCTCGGCCTCCGGCAGCACCGCCACGGTGGCCGCGGAGGTGTGGATCCGCCCCTGCGTTTCAGTGGCCGGCACCCGCTGCACACGGTGCACCCCCGACTCGCGGCGCAACAGGCCGAAGGCCTCGGGCCCGCGGATGGCAATGATCGCTTCGCGGATCCCGCCGACATTCCCTTGGTGCACCTCGATCGGCTCGACCTTCAGGCGCCGCCGCTCGGCGAACCGGGTGTACATGCGGAGGAGGTCCCCGGCAAAGAGCGCGGCCTCGTCGCCGCCGGTGCCCGCCCGGATCTCGACCATCGCGTCGCGGTCGTCGTGGGGATCGCGGGGCACCAGCAGTTCGGCGATCTCGCGCTCGAGTGCGGCGATCTCCGTGGGCAGACGATCGACTTCCTCACGGGCGAGACTGACCATCTCGGGATCGCCACTCTCGGCGAGTTCCCGCGCTCCGTCGAGCTCAGCCTGCGCCCGGGCAAGCAGATCGGCCGCGCGCACGATCGGAGCAAGCCGAGCGTGTTCGCGGCCGAGGGCCTGGAGACGGACCGGATCGGCGGAGAGCGCCGGGTCGGCCAACTGGCGGGCGACCTCCTCCGCCCGCGCGAGCGCCTGGCGGAGTCGGACGTCCATGCGTCAGGACTGCGCGGGCGTGTCCGTCGCGGCGTACTTCCGACGGAACCGGTCGATCCGGCCGGCGGTGTCCACGAGGCGCTGCTTGCCCGTGAAGTACGGATGGCACAGGGCGCACACTTCGACACTGATGGCCTTGGCCGTCGAGCGGGTCTCGAAGGTATTGCCACACTGGCACTTCACGGTGATCATCTCATAGGCGGGATGCAGATTCGGCTTCACGGGCTTCCTCACTTGGTACGCCGTGGTCCCCTTGCGGCACCACGATAGCCCGCAAATATACCTTACAGCCCCCCGGCGGTACAACCGGGACCCCTCCCACACGTCTCCAGTGTGCAGGCGGAGGGACTCACTCAGGAGGTCGCATGTCAGGAATTTGCCAACTCATTGCCATCATTGGACTTGTGTCCGTACCTGTCGGCGTCGCCACCGCCCAGACCGGCGGCCCCGTGGCGGTGGGCGGATTCGAGACCGACGGCTCGGTCGGCCTGTCGCGAGAGGACTACGCTTCACTCGGACGAGCGCTCGGGGCACTGCTGGCGGCGGATCTGGACGGTCGAGCGGAGGCGCGAGTGATCCCGATCGCTGGCACGCCCGCCACCCGCCCGGGGCGAGTGGACCTGAATGCTGCACGCCGCGCTGCCACCGCCGCCGGCAGCACGCTCCTCGTGGTGGGCTCCCTGCTCGATCAGTACGGTGATGTCCATGTCGAGGCGCGGATCATCAACGCGGCCACCGGGGAGCCGATCGCGGTGATCCGCGGCGACCCCGCGCTCGCCTCACGCGAGCAGCTCGGCGAGGCGATCGCGGCGCTGGCGGATCGCCTGGCACAGGAGCCGGGCGTCGGTCCCCGCACCGCCCGAGCGAGCTTGCGCCGCGGGGTGTCGGTGGAGGGGCTGGTGCAGTTCGGTCGCGGGCTCGGCCTGGAGGAGGCGGGCGATCGGGTCAAGGCCGCCGAGGCCTATCGCGCCGCGCTCAAGGCGGCCCCGGGCTTCAGCGAGGCGACGGCCGCGCTGGCGCGCGTCGGGCGCTGAGCCCGAGCGCGAGCGCCACCACGGCGAGGTTGGCCGGGAGCGCGAGCGCCACGAGTTCGCCGTTCACCTGCGCCCCGGCGAAGGCCGCCACCATGGCCGAGAAGCTGCCGGCAACGAGCAGCCCCATGCTCGTGGTCACCACCCGGCCCGGCGCGGTCATCTGACGCCAGACCGCGGGCAGTGCCAGCAGCGCAAGCGGTGAGAGCAGTCCCACGTTCCAGTTGTCCGCCGACGCGACGTGC
>JBBQQJ010000018.1:0-21780 GCA_038216165.1 Gemmatimonadales bacterium
TGCCACGATCCGCTCCATCATCGTGCCGCTGGTTGATGCGGGACACTTCAGTGGCATCGCCGTCGGGCTGGTCACGCGGGATGGTACCCGGCGGATTGTCGCCTACGGGCCCAACGCCGGCGTGACGCCGTTCGATGGCTCGACCATCTTCGAGATCGGCTCGATCACCAAGACATTTACGGCCGCCATCCTCGCCGATATGGTATCAAAGGGCGAGGTCACGCTCGACGCGCCGGTCGCCCAGTATCTGCCAGACGATTTCACGGTGCCGCGCCAGGGTGATCGCCAGATCACCCTGCTCGACCTGGCCACCCAGCGGTCCGGATTGCCACGCGTGCCGAGCAACATGGCGCCCACGGATTCGGCCAATCCGTATGCCGATTACACCCTCCTGGATCTGCGCCGTTTCCTCAGCTCGTACACCCTGCCGCGCCCCATCGGGTCGGCGTACGAGTACTCCAATCTCGGCTTCGGGCTGCTGGGAGTGGCGCTGGCCCACACAGCCGGTGTGAGCTACGAGGAGCTGGTGCGGACACGGCTCCTGGCACCGCTCGGCATGCACGAGACCGCTGTCACGCTCACCCCCCAGATGCTGCGACGCCTGGCACCTGGTCACGACTCGAATGGCGATCCGACCAAGAACTGGGACCTGCCCGCACTGGCCGGTGCGGGAGCGCTTCGATCGGACATCAACGACATGCTCACCTACATTGCCGCGAACGCCGACTCGACATCGCAACCGCTGGGGCCCGTCCTCGCGCTCACCCATATCGCACGGCATGACGCTGGCGCGCCGGTCGCACAGATCGGCCTGGCGTGGCACCGGGCGCAGACGCCGTCTGGGCGCACCGTGGTGTGGCACAACGGGGGCACCGGCGGATATCGCACCTTCACCGGCTACGACGCACAGTCGGGGCTGGGTGTCGTGGTGCTCAGCAACACCTCCCAGAGTGTTGATGACATCGGGTTCCACCTGCTCGACCCCGCGGTGCCACTCCCGAGGCTTCGCACGGCGATCACCCTGCCAGCAGAGGTGCTGCAGCGGTACGTGGGGGTCTATGCGATCCAGCAGGGCGTGACCATCACCGTCACGCGCGAGGGGACGCAATTGATGGCGCAGCTCACCGGGCAACCACGCTTCCCCGTGTTCGCCGAAGCGCCCGACGAGTTCTTCCTCAAGGTTGTCGACGCCCAGCTCTCGTTCCAGCAGGACAGCAGCGGCACCGTGACGGGACTCGTGCTGCATCAGGGCGGGCAGCATGTTCCTGGCACGCGGCAGTAGTGTGACGCCACGCGCCCGCCGCCCCTTGCTCCCCCAGCGCAGTGTGGGTATTTGGCACGCAACCCCTCCCACAGACCTCCCCCCGGATCGCCATGACGCGCGACACCGGAGTTATCGCGCCGCTTTGTCCGCCTCCGCCTGCAGGAGACCGGCCGCATCCAGTAGACGCACGCCCGATACCCCCCTCAGGTGTTCGCGAAGCCAGTAGGCGTGTTCAACGCCCACGGTGACAACAATTCGCTTGCCCGGATTCTCGGCCGCTGCGCGCGTCACCACCGCCAGGAAATGCTGATTCCACGCTTGCCAGCCGGTGCGCTCGCCCGCGCCGATCATCGCCTGCTGCAGCGCATGTTTGCCATGTAGGACCGCATCGGTCACGTCATCATTGACCCGCGCCGGTGATGTCCAGTATGCCCGCAGGCCGGCATACACGCCCGCATTGTACTTGCCCAAGGCCTCGGCCTCCGCGGGATTCGCCTCCGCGAACGCCTGGTTGGCGGCGAGATACGGTTGGATCAGCGCGCTAAACTCCGGTTCGGAGGGTTCCATTGGGTAGACCCGATAGTGATGCCGATCAATCAGCGGATAGATGACCGCCGGATATTCCTGCTTGGTCTGCTCCGGCAGGCGTCCGGCCAGGCGATCGGCGCGAACTTCCACGCACAGGACGTCGGGCGCCAACCCTTCGATCGCTCGTGACAGCACCTCGAACGAATAGCCCGGCGTGTCACCGTGGATCTGGTGCAGGGTCGCCAGCACGATCACCTCCGCCGGCGGCGCATCCGTTGTTCTGGTGGCCGCCGCTACCGACAACAGGACTGTCGACAGCAGCCCGTAACCCCACACCTTCATCATGGTCGCATGCCTCGTATGGTGATCGATCCCGTCAAACGCTGGCTGAAGGCTAGTCGGTGACGGCGGGAGCGTTCAAGCACGGAGGTCCACCCGCCCAGGCCTCCCGGCTCAGCGTTGCCGCGACAAGCCGATCTCCAGCGCCACGTACCGCAAGTCGCCCGGCGTGGTGACGTCGCCCAGCGTGAAGTTACGTGACAGCGCGCGGTAGCGCAGGGTCGGTGCGAGCTTCCACGACCCACCGAGCGGCAGCAGCAGACCGGCACCGACTTCGAAGCCGAGCCCATGGCCGGTGTCGATGGTGACGTCGCCGGCTTCATCCTCAGACTCCAGGTGCTTGTACGTGCCGCCCGCCTCAAACCGGTACATCGTACGCGACGCGGCACCGAGCGGATGTTGAAAACGCACGCCGAAGGTATAGCCCGTCTCCTCGAAGTCCGGTTCCTGGCCAGCGAAGGAGTCATCGGCAGCGAAGCGCATCCAATCCCATCCCCCGGAGATGATGTGGGTCAGGGGGAGGCGTCGGGCCGTGTAGCCAGGACACGAGCGCCACCGATTGCGGCGCAGAACCTATGTAACGAACAATCGTCCGGCCCGAGAGTGTGGCGGGAGAGTGTATTCTCCACGGGTAGGCTTCCGGTGGAGCAGCAAGGCGCCACCTGCGGATCACTCTCCGGCCTGCCGCTGAGGTACTCTGTCATGAAAATCCTTTTCGCCGCCTTGCTCGCTGTCCACGGCCTCATTCATCTGATGGGTGCCGCGAAGGCGTTCGGCGTCGCCGCGATGCCACAACTGACCCAGCCCATCGGTCGGCCGCTGGGCGCGCTGTGGTTCCTGGCCGCGGCACTGCTCGTGGTGACCGCGCTGGCGCTCTTCACCTGGCCAGCGCGGTGGTGGGTGGTGGGTGCCGGGGCCCTCGTTGTGTCGCAGGTCGTGATCGCCACGTCGTGGACCGATGCCCGGTACGGCACCGTGGCCAACGTCGTCCTCCTCTTGGGGGTCGTGTTCGGTGTCCTGTCATACGGCCCGTGGAGCTTTCGTGCGGAGTATGACCGTGACGTTGCGCAGGGTCTGCAGCGAGCCGTCGCCACACCACTCCTCACCGAGGCTGATATCGCACCACTTCCGGCCGTGGTGCAGCGGTACATCCGCCTGTCCGGTGCCGTGGGACAGCCGCGGGTGCAGAACTTTCGGGCGCGCTTTCATGGGCAGATCCGGAGCGGGCCCGACGCTCGCTGGATGACGTTGACCGGCGAGCAGTACAACTTTTATGATCAGCCCTCGCGCCTGTTTTTCATGGACGCTGCGATGTTCGGCATGCCGTTTCAGGTGTTCCATCGCTTTGTCGGGCCGTCCGCGACGATGCGGGTCAGACTCGCCTCCGCCGTCACGATCGTGAACGCGCACGGACCGCAGATGGACGCCGCGGAGACGGTGACACTGTTCAACGACATGTGCGTGTTTGCACCGGGGGCGCTGATTGATCCCCGCATTCAGTGGCAGGAGATCGACCCGCACACCGTCAGCGCCTCGTTCACGAATGGGAGCCACACCATCCGTGCGGTCCTGTCATTCAATGATGGCGGGGACCTGACGAACTTCGTCGCGGACGGCCGCGGGGCGCTGTCGGCAGACGGCAAGTCGGTCACCACCATGCCGTGGTCCACTCCCCTGAGCGACTATCGCACGTTCGGGTCGCACCGGCTGATGGCTCGGGGTGAGGGGATCTGGCACGCACCGGCTGGCGACTATGCGTATCTGCGTTTCGACCTCGATGCGATCGAGTACAACGTCGCGGCAGTGGGCAGGAATTAGCTCTGCCCCGAGACCACGGTGGGGCCGTCATCCCCTACGCGCGTCGTGTCATCCCGAGCGGAGGCGCGCGGCGCCGACGTTCCGACCAGCGCGTCAGGTTTCCTCGTCGACGAAGAGCACCCGGCGCACCAGATCCTTGCTGTCGGCGCGCCCGCCAAGCGAGCCGGCCAGCAGGCCCAGCGCAGCGACGAACAGGCTCAGCTTCAGGTGATCGATTGGTCGCACTGCCGGATCGACGGTCGGCCACGTTTCCATCAGCTTTTGCGGGAAGATCGTGGCGGTACCGAGGTAGGTCAGGCAGACGAACATCACGAACAGCAGCAGCATGGTCAGGAACAGGCACAGCGCCGTCGCCGCACCGGTCACCACCGCGGATTCGGCCAGAACGCGGCCGCGGTTGAGCATGCCGCGAAAGGCGAACGAGCGGTACAGCACCACGGTGGCGCCGAGCACGGCCGCCACCGAGAACATCGCCAGTTGGTACAGCTCGACGGTGCTGCCGACATCCCACACCTCGGCGCTGAAGAAGACGAGGATGATCACCGACAGGGCCGCCGTGATCATCGTCGGCAGCCGTGTCACGAGGCGCAGCGGGTTCGCGCGCGCCACCGCCCGCAGGATGCTGCGCCGGTCCCGCACTATCGTGTGCAGTGCGAAACGCCAGTGGCCATCGCGGCTGGTGCGTTCGTGCGCTTCGAGGGGCAGGGCACGGCGCATCCGGTCGCGTTGCGCATCCGTCAGCGCGGTCATGGCATCGAGGTCATTCACATTGGCGACGTCGTACATCGCGTTGTTCGCATCGTCGGCATGGGGCAGATTGAGGAGGTGCCCGAAGGTGTGCAGCAGCAGGTTGGTCAGGCGTCGCACGACCCGCGCGTCGTCGACCGGGTCACCCCAGAACGCGGGGTCGAGCCGTTTGGTCGAGACCAGGCCAACATTGGTCAGTGGGCTCGGCAGCGCGAGGGTGTAGGACAGCGTGGTCGCCGCAAGATCGACCTCGGTGACGATCAGCAGGAAATGCACCTTGCGCTCGAGCTTCTCGGTGAGGCCGATGCGCAGAAAATCAAACGGCGCGTAGGCGCCGGCCGTCGGCGTCAGGTGCGGGCCTGCGAAGGTGATCAGCTTGATGTGCAACCCGAGTGCGCGCGCAAGAGCGCCGTCGAGGGCCTGCACGGCTTGTTCCACCAGCTGGCGAAAGCGATCGGAGTTCTTGCCTTCGACGTCGATCGACATCACGCCGATGACGTAGTCGCGCTGGCGGGTCGGTGCGGTCATCCCTGGGTTCTCCTGCAGTGGTGGTCACGGCCTCCACGACGACGGTGGCATCGGTCAGCAGTCCATCGTCCGACGGCGGCGGGGGAAGGTGGTCCGGCCCGACGGATGCCCGAAGGATACCCGTCCGGAATCACTCTCCTCAAGAGCGGGACGCGTGCGGGCGCGTATCGTCGCGAGAAGCCGACCACGATGGGGTGACATCACACCCGCTCATCGCGCCCACCGAGCGAGTCGCCTGGACGCGGGGGCGGTCGGGATGACAGTGTGGTCCAGCAGCCTTCGGGCGCTCGCTCGGGATGACCACGCGCCACACGCCGCATCTCCCCGGCCACGAGGTTAGATATCGTGTGAACACTCAGCAAGGAGCGACCATGTCCACGAAGCAGCAGCCGGAACCCTCCGAGAGCGCCATCCCGGATCCTCTCGCCGACGATACCCGACGGCCGACCCACGAAGAGATCGTCGAAATTGAAGGTGGCAGCATTGAGCCTGACACCCTGACCGGTCGCGCCGATGGCACGAACGAGTCGCTCGTGACCCTGTTCGACAACGAAGGGGCCGATCACCTGCGCGACGGGTTCGCCGGCAGCGGTGACGAGGAACGGCCGGGCGATCCCTCCCGGAGCCAGAACGACGGCGACCTGGCGGCGGAGTAACGTGACCAGAGGGTCCTGGCCTGCGGCCCGCGAGACGGTCCGCAGGCCTTTACGTCGGGCCCGGGGTTTGTGGCGTGCCCGAACTTGAGCCCCGCGACGAGTACGATCCCGCCCACGGCGTTCCCCAGCGTCGCGAAGAACAGGAACCGCAGGAAGCTCTCCAGCGGGACACCGGCGATGAAGACGCCCATCAGGACCTCGACACTCCCGGCGATGGAGTGATGCAGCCCGAGGAATGAGATCGAGCCCGCGACGAGCAGAATGATCAGCACCTGGCTCACGGTGTCGCGCGCGGCCGTCACGAGCCACGAGACCAGCCCCATCATCCAGCCTGCGGCGACGGCGCTCCCGAAGATCACGAGGGCGCTGAAGTCGGTCAGGTGCCCGGCCATCCGCGCGACATCGTCGCCCGTGAACAGGCCCAGTGCCCCGCCGAGCGGCCCGGCGAGCGCCGCGAAGCCAACGGCCCCGATCAGGTTGCCGGCATAGACGAGTCCCCACAGCCGCGCGACCCGGCGCACGGTGGTCTTGCCCGACAGCAGCGGCAACACGGCCAGGGTGGTGTGCTCGGTGAACAACTCGGAGCGACCGAGGATCACGATGACGAAGCCGATCGCGTAGACGAGGGCGGTGATCACGCGCGACGTGAGTGATTCGACCGGATTGAGGGCCAGGACCGTGGCGACCATCATCGGCCCGAACCCGATATCGAGCCCGGCGCTGATCGCGGAGAGCAGCAACCCACCCGCCGGTCGGCCCAACTGTTCCGAGCCGACCGCAATCTCCTGTCGCAGGATCGTCTCGGCCGGTTTGGTGGCCTCGCCCTCGTCGGCGGGATTGTCGGCGGGCGCGGAAGTCTTCTTGGCCATGGGGTGCCTCGGGACGGGGAGCGGGTGCGGTGCGTGGGGGGGGGGGGGGGTCGGTGGTGCGCAGGCGCCGCCCACCCGGCCCGTCTGCGTCGTCTCGGGAAGATACTGTGCGGGCAACGGCGCTGCGTGCCGGGGGTGCCCGGCCGGGGAAGACAGCTCCTCGCGAGACGCTCATCCTTACGATGGAGACCGTTCCCCGTCGTGTGAGCGATGGTGCGTGCCCTGTCGGCCATGCACCTTTGCACGGGACAGATGCGCAACAGCCGTACGACCCCCGGACGGTCACGACACACCCAAGGACACAACCACACCATGACCTCACACCGACTCGCGCCAATTGCCGCAGCGATCACGCTGACCGTGCTTTTCAACACTGGCAAGGCGGCCCCTGCATCGGCACAGGTCCCCAAGCCGATGCGGGACACGACCCATGCCCATCCGTCGGCCAAGGGTCAGATGATGGACATGCCCGGCATGGCGGCCATGCCGTCGGGGCCCCATCACGCGCTCGTCATGGCCTACCGCGACAACCTGACGACCTTTACCCGGGCCCTGCAGGGCAACGTCGTGCGGTCAAAGGCCGTGGACCTCGACCTGGCGCGCCCGGCGGTGTCCGAGATGCGGCGCAGCTTTGACCAGATGCGGACCCATCACAAGGCCCAGATGACCATGATGCATGACCAGATGCAGCCACCGATGATGGCGATGATGCAGGACATGGAGCAGCATCTCACGGCGGTCGGCACCCACCTCACGGCGCTCGAGGCCGACCTGCAGGTGAGCACGCCAGATCACGCGAAGGTGTCCGTTCACACGGCCGCGATCCTCACCGAATGTGATGGCATGATGAAGATGCCGGCCACCGGCATGCCCAAGAAATAGGGTCGGTGCGCGCCACGCACTCCACGGAGGGGCACCCGTCCCCGGCGCAGGCGGAGGCGTGGCACACCCTACCGCGTGACGCGGTCGCCCAGCGACTGCACACCGACGCGACGCACGGGCTGACGCACGCCGAGGCGGCGCGGCGGCTGGTGCAGTACGGCCCCAATACCTTGGCCCCAGCGCCTCGACGCTCGGCCCTTGCCATCTTTGCGCATCAGTTCACAAGCCTCATCGTGCTGCTGCTGCTCGCGGCCACCGCGGTGGCCTTCGCGCTCGGGGAGACCATCGAGGCCGGCGCGATCCTGATCGTCATCGTGCTGAACGCCGTCATCGGCTTCCTGACGGAATGGAAGGCGGAGGTGACGTTGTCCGCCCTCCAGCACCAGACGGTGCCGGTCGCGCATGTGGTCCGCGACGGTGCGGCACACCAGATCCCGGCGGCGGATTTGGTGCCGGGCGATCTGGTCGTCCTGGCCGCCGGGGCGCGGGTACCGGCTGACGGCCGGGTCGTCGAGAGCATGCGTTTGCAGATTGAGGAGGCGGCGCTGACGGGGGAGTCGCACGCCGTCACCAAGGCGACCGACCCGCTCTCTGACGAGCATGCAGCACTTGGGGACCGCCTCAATATGGCCTTCATGGGGACGACGATCACGGACGGGCGCGGCCAGTTGCTGGTCTCGGCCACGGGTGCGCAGACGGAGATGGGCAGGATCGGCATCCTGATCGACGAGGCAGTCACCCGCGCCACCCCCATCGAACAGAAGCTGGCCAGGCTCGGTCGTCTCTTGATCATGATCGTGTTGGGGCTCTGTGCGGTCATCGTTCTGGTGGGATGGCTCCGCGGCAACACCTTCCTGTACATGCTGGAGGTCGGCATCTCCCTGGCCATCGCGGCGGTGCCCGAAGGGCTGCCTGCCGTGGCCACGATGACTCTCGCCCTCGGCATGCAGCGCATGGCCCGCACGGGGGCGCTCATTCGCCGACTCCCCGCCGTCGAGACGCTGGGCTCCACCACCGTGATCTGCACGGACAAAACGGGAACGCTGACCAAGAACGAAATGACCGTGAGTGCCTTCGTGCTTGACGGGCGCCGCATCGACGTCACCGGCTCGGGGTATGCCGCCGCCGGCACATTCCAGGAGCACGACACGCCGGTGGACCCGCGTGCCGATGACCACCTCGCGCTGGCTCTGCGCATCGGCGCGCTGTGCAACGATGCCACCGTCGAGCGCGACGGCGGCCACGACACCGTCCTCGGCGACCCGACCGAAGCGGCGCTGATTGTCGCGGCAGAAAAGGCGGGGATGACCTCTGCCGCACTGGCGCAGGAGTTTCCGCGGATCGGTGAAGTCCCCTTCGACAGCACCACCAAACGCATGGTCACGCGGCACCGCACGCCGGACGGGGCGACGGTGGCCTTTCTCAAAGGCGCGCCCGGCACGCTGCTCGCCGCGAGCAGCTCGCACGTCAGCGCGTCTGGGGTGATGCCCCTGACAGCGGACGACCGCCAGCAATGGCATGCGATGAATCAACAGTTGGCTGGGGCCGCTCTGCGCGTCCTGGGCCTGGCCTACCGCGAGGTGCCGGACGGCGACCACGAGGGCGACTACACTCGCGACCTGATCTTCGTGGGCCTGGTGGGCATGATCGACCCGCTCCGCGACGAAGCGAAGGCGGCGATTGCCACCTGTCGAGCGGCGGGGATCCGTGCGGTGATGATTACCGGTGACCAGCAGTTGACCGCCGCCGAGATCGCCCGCCAGTTGGGAATCGACCGCGACCCTGAGGGTCGCCCGCTGCACACCGTCCACGGTCGCGAACTGACCGACCTCGACAGCGAGGGTTGGCGGCGCGTCGTCGCTGGGACGGCCGTGTTCGCCCGCGTCTCCCCCGAGCACAAGTTGCAGATCGTCGCCGCGCTGCAGGAGCGGGGACACATCGTCGCCATGACCGGCGACGGGGTGAACGACGCCCCGGCCTTGAAGAAGGCGGACATCGGCGTGGCGATGGGCATCAAGGGCACTGAGGTGGCCAAAGAGACGGCCGACATGGTCATCACCGACGACAACTTCGCCACCATCGTCGGTGCGGTCGAGCAAGGGCGCATCATCTACGCCAATATCCTCCGGTTCATTCACTTCCTCTTCTCCTGCAACTTTTCTGAAATCCTGACGGTGTTCATCGCGATCGTGATCGGTTGGCCCCTGCCGCTGGGGGCGCTCCAGATTCTATGGCTCAACATGATTACCGACATTTTCCCCGCGCTGGCGCTGGCGCTGGAGCCATCGGCTCCCGGCCTGATGCAGCGGCCGCCGCGAGACCCGAAGGAGTCGCTGCTGCCGCCGCGCTTTATCGGCCTGATCGTCTGGCAAGGGATGCTGCTCGCCGGGGTCACGCTGCTGGCCTTCTTCCTGGGCATGCGCTGGTACGGCACGGAGGGCGAGGGTCTCCGCCACGCGGTCACGCTGGCGTTCATGACGCTGGCCTTGGCCCAGGTCTTTCACGCCTTCAACGCACGCTCGCTGCACCGCTCGGCGTTTGACGCGCGTGTGTTCACGAACGGATGGCTCTGGGGTGCGGTGGTGGTGTGCCTCCTCCTTCAGGTGGCGGCGGTCTATGTCCCGTTCTTGCAAACCGTGCTGCAGACCGTGCCGCTGTCTGGCAGGGACTGGGGGGTGATCGCCGCATGCTCCCTCCTCCCGGTGGCCATCGGGGAGCTGGTCATGCTGGTGCAGCGCTCCGTGGCGCAGCCAGCGGCTGCGCCTGACCCGGTCCGCACGTAAGCCTTTGGTGGGGCCTCGCTCGACATTGATCCGCCCGACCCTGGCATCGCGTAGGCTCGTCCGGCGCGTCGGCACCAACGCGCATGGGATCCGGCCTCCCACGGGGGCCGGACCGCCTGCCACCTCGCAGCGACCCATTCCCGCTGTTGTCCCCGCACCACACACGCGAGTTTGTGCGGTGTGGTGCCAGCGCCAACTCGTGCGTCACCAAAGTCAAGCATCTACTTCGTCTGAAGCAGTGCGCGACCCTTCTCCATCCAAGGATGTATCTCATGACGTCAAGCAATCTCACCCCCGACCCCCAGCCGTACCGGCCTGATGCAGCCACTGACTCCCACGGCGGCCTCGGCGGCGTGATGGACCGCGCCGAAGACCGGGTCAAGGAAGCCGGGCAAGAGGCCATGCATGCGATCGATGGCAAGCGCAGCGCGGCGGCCGACTCGCTCGGCGGCATGGCCTCGCATCTCCACAGCGGTGCGGACAAGGCCGCGGATATCGGGCACAAGAGCGGCGAAAAGGTCTCCAACCTCGCGCATGCTGCTGGTGACAAGGTGCAGGCCGGTGCGGATTATCTCCGTGAACACGATTTCAAGGAGATGATGCAGTCGGTCGAGGGCTTCGTGCGCCGCCACCCGGGGCAGGCCCTCGTGGCGGCCGGCGTGGTCGGCTTCCTGACGGCTCGCCTCGTCCGCAACGACTAGAGGCCGCGCCATGCAAGAACTCGAGCAGGACAACCGATCCATCACGCGGGTGTTGCACGGTATTGTGGGCAACGTCGAGGTCTTGGTCGAGTCCCAGGTGGGGCTCGCCAAGGCGGAGCTGAAGGAAGTGCTGCGTGATGGCACGCGCGCGGCGGTTCCCCTGGGGCTCGGCGTGGCCTTGGGGCAGGTGGCGATCGGGTTGCTGCTCCTGGCCGCCGTCAGCGCTCTCGCCACCCGTGTTCCGCTGTGGCTCGCCGCGCTGGGTGTGGGGGTGTGTACGGGGATCGTGGCACTCGTCCTGATCGCGCAGGGGCGTCGGCACATGGGACTCGTCGGGCAATCATCAGACAGGGCGCCAGCGCGGCGCGAGGGGACGTCCCATGGATGAATCACAGGACACGCTGCGGCGCACCATCGCCGCCACGCATGAAGATCTGAATCGCAACCTCGAAGCGCTGGAGGCGAAGGGGCAGGACCTCACCGATTGGCGCGCCCATTTTGCCAAGCGTCCCCTGGCCATGCTTGGCGTCGCCTTTGTCGGTGGGGCCATCGCGGCCGCGGTGGTGAGCGGCGGGCGCTCGTCGCGTCAGGGATCGGGCGACGCTGTCGGCGCGAATGGACCGAAGCGCTCCACGGCCAGAAGCGAATCCAGCGAGACGTGGGACCGCCTCCGCTCCGGTATCGGGGTGGCGGCCGCTGGTGTCGCGATTGAGGCCCTTTCCAAGGCGCTGCCGGGGATCAAGGAGCACCTGATCGACCCTGTCCGCACGGCACTGCGCCCTGAGGAGAAGTCGGTTGCGACGGAACGCCGCATGAACGGCTCGGGCACCAACAGGGTCCAGAGCAACGGATATCCCGCCTGAGGTGAGCGCCGTCACCCCGCGAAAACACAGCCCCGGTATCGCGCTCGCGGTGCCGGGGCTTCCTGGTGCGGCCGCGTGATGCGGGCCGGTGCCGGCTGGCCCCGTGTGCGCCTCTGCTCCTCGCCGCTCCGCTCAGACCCGATCTTCCAGCCCCGTGACCCCGTCGTGGCCGGCGCAGTGCACGCAGCAGTAGATGATGCCGTCCGCCTCGACGCCATGGCCGATGACCCGACATTTGCAGTGCGCGCAGAGGGGAGCGGAGACCTGGATGGCGCACTCGAACGAATCAAAGGTGCGTGTGGTCCCGTCGTGCAGCGTGACGGTGAACGCCTTGTCATAGACGTTGCCACAGCAGGCGCATGGGGTCATGGTCAACTCCGGAAAGAGAAGGACAGGGGCGGCGTCATTGGTCGAGGGCCGCACTCTGTCAGACTCCCCTGCGGGCTCGGCTTGCACATCTCGATGGTCTGGTCGCGGCAACGCCGACCACAGTGAGATGCTCGCTCACAGCCGGGAAGGATGCGAGCCAGCCCGTCGTCATGAAAAGGGTGAACCCTCCCTTCCCGGTACCTCGTCACGGCCGGTACCAGGCGTGCGCCCGCAGCCGATCATGCATCATCCTCGCGATCTTGAGGCGACCGCTGGGCGCGGGGTGCACGGCATCGTCTTGATAGTCGCCACGATCGTAACAGACATTGGCGGCGTTCCGGATCCCACTCGCGCAGGCGGGCGCCCACAGGTACGCACCCCAGCCATACCACACCCCATCCAGCGAGGGGTTCGCGGCCAGCCAGGTGTTGAGCGCGTGACCCTCCTCGTAGCTCTGAGGTTCACCACGGTCGGCACGGGTGGTGAAGCCGCCATAGCTGCGGGAACTGGTGTAGACCGCCTGCACCGACGGGAACTTGTTCTGGACCCGTGCGGCAAACGCGCCGAGATGGGTGCGCAGGCGTTCGGAGTTGTTGCCGGCAGCGGGGAGGAGCGGGAGGGCGGTTCCCCCGGGGCCCAGTCCGAATTGGTTGGCGGCCTTGTGGTAGATCACCCGTACCTGCGCGGGGAGCACGCCGGCCTGCGGGAGGCGGCGCGTTACGCAATCATCCCACAGCACGTCATCGAAGGCCGGGTCGATCCATCGCTCGATCGCGTGGCCACCGACGGCGCAGTTGACGATGCGGACTGCCGGATTGACCTCGCTCCGCCACGCATCCGCCACCTGCTGGATCCACTCTGCGCATTCCTGGCTGCCATTGCTCATGCCGACGCACACCACCCCGATGACGCCTTTGACGGGCGTGACGGACGGTGCTGGGGCAGCTGCCAGCGACAGCGGCAACCCCTTGTAGGTGGCGGGGCCGCCTGCGAGGTGCGCGATGGGGTAGGGGGTCACCACATCGCCCCCGGCAGGGGAGGGAGTGGGGAGCGTGTTCGAGGTGGCGGGATCGCCACCGCACCCCACCAGAAGGAGAACAAGAGCAGGCAGGCACGGCGTCAGTGCGGAGGCACGCATCTGGAGTGGTCCGGTTCGGGATACTGTGACGACGCCCGGAAAGCGGATGTGTTAATCCGCCGACCGGGCGCTGCCGAGCGCCCTCACCGCAGGCGATTCCGTCGATCCGTTCGATCGTGATGCGCGCGACACGACGCGCTGATTCTCATCCTCTGTCCATCCCTTTGACGGACAGTGCCCCCATCGTTTGACCGATGGTGTCGTGCCCCGTCCCACGCACAGATTCCTTGGGAACAAATACCACCGCCTGCCCATGAGGTCATCGAGATGCTGTTACGCCAGACTGTGCTGACCATCACGACACTGATCGTCGTCGCCGCCGCGCCGCTCGGACGACCGGCGATGATCTGGTTCGCCGAGTACACGGTTCGCACGCCGGCTGACATGGCCGATCCGCGGATCAATCTGCTCGCCGCCAATCTCCAGGGGTTGCCGCCCACCATCATCATCGCCGCCCAGATTGACCCGTTGATGTCGGAGGGTGAGCACCTGGCGGAACGGCTGCGGACAGCGGGCGTGTCGGTGGAGCGCCGGCAGTGGAACGGCGTCACCCATGAATTCTTCGGCATGGCCGCGGTCGTCCCCAAGGCACAGGAAGCGGTGCAGTTCGCTGGGCAGCAGCTCCGCCAAGCCTTCGGCCGCGCGACGAGGTGAAGCAGGCACGACCCGATGATGGTCAGGGAGGACAATCCATCCGTCCCTCCTCCTGTCAGCGGTGGAACACTGATCACTACTACTCACTCTGGAGAAATGATGACATACAGTCAGACTGATCGCCGCCACTTCCTCGCCTGGACTGGCGCGGCCGGCGCCGGCGTCCTGCTCGGGGGCTGCGCCGACGCCGACGCGGTCGCAGGACCGAGCTCGGGCCTTGCAGCAAAGAAGAACCCCGCGGTTTCCGTGGTCACGGTGGAAGGGCCGACGCTGCCGGCCGGGCTGGGCAGCGATACCGACATTCTCAAGTTCGCCCTGTTCCTCGAGCTGCTCGAGGCAGAGTTCTACAAGGCCGCCGTTGCAAGCGACATCCTGAGAGGGAAAGTGCTCGCGGTGTCCACCAACGTGCGCGACCACGAGATCTGCCACGTGACCTACCTGCAGACCGCACTCGGCGGCATGGCGTTCGAGCAGGACATCACCTTCAACTTCAGCACCGTGCTCCAGAACGAGAACAAGTACCTGGACGCCGCGGAGACGTTCGAGCAGACCGGTGTCGGCGCGTACCTCGGCGCCCTCCCGCTGATTTCGGACAAGAACATCCGGAGCGCGGCGGGCACCATCTTCACCATCGAGGCCCGACACACCGCTGCCTTTCGGGCGATGAACAAGCGCAAGGACCCCGCGCCCGTCGCCTTCGAGGTGCCGCTGTCGGCGGCCGTCGTGCTGGGGCGTATCTCACCTTTCGTCACGCAAGGACTGTGATCATGTCGCCTACCCATCTGATTGAGTTCAATCCACAGGAGCTGTCGGGTCCCGCCCAGCGGCGCCGGTTCCTGAGTTCGTTGGCCATGGCTGCCGGTGCAGCCGCGTTGGCGCCCATGATTCTGCGCGGCCGCGGGGGCGGTTCGGACCTCCATGCCCAGAGCGGTGGCGTCTGCAATTTTCCCGCGCTCACCGGCTGGGACGAGCGAGAGGCGCTGACCGACATTCAGATCCTGAACTTCGCACTGGTGCTGGAATATCTGGAGTCGACCTTCTATCTCCGGGCCGACAATCAGGGTCCGCTCCCAGGCGGTGCGACCATCGCCGCGCTCGATCCCGATGGTGGCGGGCTCCCAGGCTTTGTGCCCGGGCTGTCCAAGGTTCGGCCGCCGAAGCCGGCCATTTTCAAGGTCGAAGATTTCGTGCGCACGGTGCGCGATCACGAAATCGCGCATGTCCTGTTCCTCCAGAACGCGCTCGGCGCCGCCGCCGTGGACCGCAATGATTTCGCCTTCAGTTTCCCGGGCGCCTTCAACGATGCACAGAACTTTCTGAGTGTATCGCAGACGCTGGAAGATGTGGGCGTCACTGCCTATCTCGGGCAGGTCGGGAATATCGACAATGTCGGTTTCCTCGCCGCGGCAGGTTCGATCGCCGGGGTGGAGGGGGAGCACGCGGCAACGTTCCGCTACATCCGGAGTGAGTTCATCACCCCGGAGAACCAGGCCTTCGATACACGCCGGGATTCGGCTCAGGTCTTGGCGGCGGCGGGAGGGTTCATCACCCAGGCACCGACGCCACTGCTCGGGTAGCACCCGCACCAGCACAACCATGCGCTGAACGCACCCTGCCCCCCCACGCCACCGCGCGGGAGTGCAGGGTGTTTGCGGTACAGATCCCGAACGTCCCATCGGTCCGGTGCGCGTCAGATCCCGATGAACGCCGCCCATTGGACGGCCAGCGGGCGCTTCGGGAACCAGCTCGCCGCGCTCGGGTCCCCGGTAAACGCACGAGCCGGCGTGATCTGACCGATCACGGGATCACCGAGGAAGCCGACCTGCGGTGGGTTCTGGCGGAATGGGCTTGCCTTCCCGAGCGGCAGGATCGCGCGCATCCAGTCGACGGTGAGCTGACGCTGCGCCGGTGACAGCGAGAAGTGGGGGACGCCAGGCTCAAGTGCCATGGCCCAGGGTGCGCCGGCGGCCCGGTGCGCCGCAAAGGTCGCGCCCACAACCGTGTTGTCCACCAGCACGTCGAGCTCGGCGAGGACCATGTAGGCGGGCACACGGAGCGCCTCGCCGGTGAACGGCTCCACCGATACCGGGACCTTCAGGAACAGGCCCGCGACGCGTTCGGGATGCCGTTGTGTGAATCCACTCGCCTCGGGGCCGCCGCCAGAGATACCGTACACGAGCAGCGGGGCGTCGACGAGATCGGGGCGGCCTTCTCGCCGGTGGCCCAACGACCCACCCTGCCGGGGATCTCGTTGTGTGTCATGGACCCCTCGACATGCGTGAAGGTGCCGGAAACATACCGCGGGGCAGGGGCCGGGCAAGGGATCCAGGGGGGGGGCCGCTTCCCGGATCCCTCCTTGCCTGTCGGTGGGGACCTCCGCCGTCACCATCGCTTAGATTGGAACTGTTCAGGTTTGCAGGAGAGTCGCCCGTCGAGCAGGGGGACCACCGCGAGTCGGTCCGGGACAGCGCCGGTCTGGCTTCGCCTGAACGATTGGTCCTCCGCCACACACGCTCACTTCGAAGGTCCGCCATGCCCCGCTGGCTGCTCGTTACCGTTGGGATCCTCGTCGCGAGCGTCGTCGGCATTGCGGGGCTCCTGCTCTACACGGGGACGCCCCCGTTGGAGGTCGCCACCCTGCTCACCTCCGAGTCTGTGGTCGAGCTGCGCGAGGAGATGCGACCCGCGCGGGCCGACGGTCGCCGTGTCCTCGTCGTGGCACTCGACGGCGTGGGCGCGCGGACGTTTCGGGAGGCCGTGCACCGCGGCGGCATGCCACAGGTGGCCGCGCTGCTTGGGGCGGAGCTTGACCCGGAGGCCGAGCTCTACGAGCACGGGCTGGCGCTCCACGGGGTGTGGAGCATCCTCCCCTCCACCACGTTCGCCGCCTGGACGGCGACCTACACCGGTACGGGCGTGGCGGAGCATGGGGTCGCCGGCAATGAGTGGTTCGATCGCGAGACGATGACCTTCGTCGCGCCGGCGCCCGTCTCGGTCGCGGGGCACGGCGATGCCCTGCGGGTCTACTCCGACAGTCTCCTGCATCGCTGGATTGCCGTGCCCACGCTGTTCGAGCGCGCCGACGTCCGGACCTACGTGACCCTCGCGGCGCAGTACCGTGGGGCGGACCTGCTGGTGCGCCCCAATGCCGGGACCTTCGCCGAGCTCCTCGTGGCCTTCACCGCGGGCGCCGTCGCCGCCAGCGCAGACCGGACGCCGTACAGTGCGCTCGACCTGGACGCGGTCGCAGGCACGCTGGAAGCGATCGAGGAACACGGACTCGCGGATCTGCAGGTCGTCTACTTCCCGGGTGTCGACCTCTTCACGCACGTGACGGACACCACGATCGAGGGCCAGCAGCGCTACCTCGCCGAGGTGGTGGATCCGGCCGTCGGCCGGTTGCTCGACGCGTATCGGGCCCGAGGCGCCCTCGACTCGACCTACGTGCTCTTCATCTCCGACCATGGCCACACCCCAGCCCCCGCGGATGACCGCCACGCCTTGGGCACGGGCGGGGGTGGAGAACCGGCCGACTTGCTGGAGGCGATCGGGTTCCGGGTGCGCCCGTTCGAGCTCGAGACCGACGACGAGAGCTTCCAGGCGGTCCTCGCCTATCAGGGCGCGCTGGCCTACGTCCACCTCGCCGATCGTTCGACCTGTCCGAAGGACGGCGACCGCTGTGACTGGCTCGCTCCGCCCCGATTCGAGGAGGACGTGCTCGCGGCGGTGCGTGCCTTCGCGGCCGCCGGCCGCACCGGTGTCGGCGCCAGCAAACTTGAGGGGGCGATCGACTTGGTCTTCGCGCGGAAGTCCGGCGGCGTGATACCGGGCGAACCGTTCCAGGTGTGGGACGGCAAGGCACTCGTTCCGGTCGGTGCGTACCTCGCAGCCAACCCGCGCCCGGACCTGGTGGACCTCGAGCGCCGACTCGAAGCGCTCGCGGTCGGCCGCTACGGGCACCGGAGTGGCGACGTCCTGCTGCTCTCCCGCTACCGGGAGGACGACCCAGAATCCCAGCGCTACTACTTCTCCGCCAGTTACCGTTCCTGGCACGGCAGCCCGAGCCGGCTGGACAGCGAGATTGTCTTCGCCCTCGCGCACCGCGCCTCGACCGGCGCGGCATTGCGTGCGCGAGTGCGCGAGGCCGTCGGAGCGACCCCATCCCAACGGGACGTGACCCCGCTGATCCTCGACTTGCTGGGGCGCTGATCGGTCAGTGCCCCCGACGGCCGTACAGGTACTGGAGTCCGTCGATCAGCGCAATCGGCAACACCGTCAGGTGATCGGCGCCATCGTACACCTGGTAGCGGACCTCGATGTCGTCCTCCCGCTGCAGCGCAGCCGTCAATGCGTCGGCGCTCCGTCGCATGATCGCCATCTCGCGGCTACCCACCGCAACGAACACGCGTTGGCCGTCGGACGGCGCCGTGGCCCCGGAGCGACCCGGGTGGAGGGCTTCGCTGTCGTTCCAGTACGTGGACGGCGAGACGTAGTAGAGCACTGGCAGACCTGTCGTTGCGGCGTCATACTCCGGCGGAAGGAGCACGTGGAGGCGGTACGTCGCGCCGGACACCGGTGATCTCGACACGGCGACCACTTCGCTGCGATACCCGGACCCACCGTCGGGGCGTTGTGCTGCGCCAGGCAGGGGCACGACCATTGCCCCACGGCACGCGATCACCGCGGCGCGAATGACTGGAGTCATGGCAAGGGTGCTCCCGGTGCGGGTGGAGGTGGACCCGACGGCCTCGCCCACCGTACAAACCCATTCCTGGCGTGGCTGACCTGCTCCCTGCATGGTATCTGCACGGACCCGCCACCGAAAGGACCATATCGGCCCGGAGTGTGGATGTTGATGTCCTCACCTGCACCAGTGCAGCGAAAGTTGAGCGACGCGGGCGAGCGTCCGGAACGCCCGGTGCCACGCCACACAGGGTCGCCAAGATCCGGACCGGGCAGTAGACTATGGGTATCCCTCACCACAGCGAGTGTTCATATGCGTCCGATGACCTCCCTGCTCTTCAGCCTTGCCGTGCTGGCCACCACCGCGTGCGGCAGCAGTACCGGCCCCAATGATGATGCGGACAACGAACTGGTGGTGCGGACATCTTCCTCCGCAACCGGCATCTCGATCCTGGGTGAGTTGCTGAATGTTGATCCCGCGAGCTTCCGGGTCCGGCTCGCGGAGATGCGCGTCTCGCAGAACGTGAATTGCGCCGGCCCCTACGAGACCGTGGTCACCAACAGCCCGCCAGCGAGTGTCGACTTTGTCGCTGCCCCCGAGATCGCGCGTGTCACCACCGTGCCAGCGGGCACCTATCCCTGCGTGGCCCTCCGGCTCTCCGACCTGATCGACTTTGTCCCCGCCACGACCGAAGGACGGTGCATTGCCGGCACGACCTTCCGCAAGGATTTCTATCGCGCAGGGAACGAGGATGTGGCGTTCCGGGACATCGCTGGTACGGTCATTCCCGCGACGGGCACCGACGGCACACCCAGCGAGGATATCGTCTGGGTCTTCTTCTCGACCAATCCGTCGGCGGTGACGGCGCGGGGCTACTCGCCCAGCCAGGTGAACCCGCTCAGCACGGTCCTGACGGTGCCGGGGAGCACCACGCTGTACTGGGTCGGCACGAACTCCGTCAGTGATGACGGCACCCAGTGCGAGATCGAACCGGGGCAGATCGGCTTCCGCTGACCCGGGCAGCAGCACCGCGGCGTGGCGGCCATTCGGTCACCACGGCGGTCCTAGCGGAACAGGATTATCGATCGGGGTCGTATGGGGCTCACGTTGTGAGCTTCCCCGCCGGACAGGCGCCTCGAGCTGTCCCGCCCACCGTGACACGGAGGTACGCATGCGAAGCACCCGCATTTTCATCAATCTGTTGGTGGTCGGCATCATGGCGTCGATCGGGGCACCGAGCGTCCTGGCACAGGTGCCAGCGGCTGTGCGCCCGAACGACGCGCTCCTGATCGCCAATGCGCTCAGCGCGGCGCCGGCATCGGTTGCCATGGATGCCACCGTGATGGCACATGATGGTCGCGTCCTCCGCACGGGGACGAGCGACTGGGTGTGCCTGCCGGACATGCCGGACGTGCCGAACAACACGCCGATGTGCCTCGACGCCCCGTGGCGTGAAGTAATCGACGCATTGATGAACAAGCGCGCACCGGTGGTGGCGAAGATGGGGTTCGCGTACATGCTGCAGGGCGACATGCCGGTCAGCAACACGGATCCCTTTGCCACCGGGCCGACGTCGAGCAATCAGTGGATCCAGGATGGCGCCCCCCACCTGATGGTGCTGGTGCCCGACCTGCGACTGCTCGACGGCCTGTCGACCGACCCCGACAACGGCGGGCCGTTCGTGATGTGGAAGGGGACGCCGTACGCGCACCTCATGGTGCCGATGCCTCTCGCACCGAAGCCGTAGGTGGTGTGGGCCCGGAGGGGGCGTCGCACCTGCGACGCCCCCTCCGGCGCCGTCTCCCTGGCACCGGCAGCCGGCTGCGGCCGCGAGGGCGTCCCGCTGGGATCGGGGACGCGCCGTGCTTCCCGGATCAGGATCGGCAGGCCCTGAGGGTACCGGGCCCAGGGCACCAGCACGGGGGCGGTTGGCCGCTCGATCCGGAGGAATCGGTCCGATTCGTTGTCCACCCCAGCCAGGAATCCCGCCAGCATGGCGATCACCGTGGAACGGACGAAGACGCCACCACACCCACCCGCATCATCCACCGTACTGCATGCGGCGGACATCAAAGCACCGGTCACCACACCGAAGACAACGCCGCGCAGCAATCCGTGACGCATTCCTCGGCGGCCTCGCTCGATCCGGGCCACGGACATCCGCGACAGCATCGCATGCTGCAGGCTCTCCCCGACCCGGACCCACACGGTGTCCTCGCCCACAGCCAGCAATTCGCCGGTGAGGGCCTCGGGTGCCCCGTCCACCGCAGCACGAATCGGCGCCCCGAAGGCCCCACGATGTGCGGTGATGCGCGGTGCGCAGGCGCTGCCGAGCACGAGGACCACGGCGAGGCCACTCCAGCACGCCGCCCTCACGGCTTTCCCCCGAAGCGACTCGCCCAGAAGTTGACCTCGAAGCTGGCTTCGCGTGCCTTGTACATCGGGGCGATCCGTTGCAGGGCGGCATCCGGGTCGGACAGGAGCAGGGCCACCATCGCGGGATCGCGCTCCGCCAGCCATTCCCCACGCATCCACTCGTAGTAGTGGCCGCGTGATTCGAGGAAGACGGCATATTGCCGGGCGTCGGCTGGGAGTGCGAACGCGAGGGCGACGGCATCCCCAGGGAAGAGGTTGAGGGCACGCGTGGAATCCGCGAGCAGGGCCGTGACGTCACCGCGTTGGTGGTGTCGCGCGACCACCGGCTCGAGGGTGTGCGGCGCGATGGCCTCTCCCACCTGTACCAGTGAGGCATGCCCGAAGCGCCAGTTCCCCTGTGCGAAGATGAAGCGCAGCCGAACGGGCCCGGCCACCACTTGCCGGCCCAGCGGCATGAGCTGCTGGTCCAGTGCGATCGGGCCGGCCTCGTCGTACCGGGCGACGGGACGCCAGATCCCGGCGTCGGTTTCGCGTTCGACGCGCACCGTGCCGATCTTCTGGTTGACGGCCGCCAGGGGTAG
>JBBQQJ010000019.1:0-21525 GCA_038216165.1 Gemmatimonadales bacterium
CGACCGCCTGGCCGTCCCGGGGGGCCACGGGAATCGGGCCGCCGGAGCCGAACAACTGTCCCGCCCAGAGTTCGAGGGTGGTGCCGGCGCGAATGTCGCCGAACGGCGAGGCGTCCGGCAGGTTACCGACCTGAGCGGCCAGCGGCGTGGCGAGGGCGAGCGGAACGGCGAGGGCGAGCAGGCGTCGGGTCACGCGGTCATCCGGGAAGGAGGGTGCGGCCAGTCATCGCCGCGGGTTGGGGCAGGCCAAGGAGCTGCAGGATGGTCGGGGCCACGTCGCACAGTGCCCCCCCCTCACGCAGCGGGCCGCCAGGGCCACCGAGTGCGAGGAACGGCACGGGGTTCGTGGTGTGCGCCGTGTGCGGGCCGCCGGTGGCCGGATCGATCATCTGCTCGGCGTTGCCGTGGTCGGCGGTGATCAGCAGCCGCGCCCCGAGGCGCTCGGCGGCGGCAACCACGCGCGCGAGTGCCACGTCGACCGTCTCCACCGCGCGGAGCACCGCCGGCATCACGCCGGTGTGCCCCACCATGTCGGCGTTGGCAAAATTGGCGAGGAAGAACTCATGCTCCCGGCGCTCGAGGGCGCGCACCAGGGTGTCGGTGATTCCGCGAGCGCTCATCTCCGGGGCGAGGTCGTACGTGGCCACCTGTTGCGAGGGGACGAGTTCCCGCTCCTCCCCCGCCCAGGGGACTTCGTTGCCGCCGTTGAAGAAGTAGGTCACGTGCGGATACTTCTCCGTCTCTGCGGTCCGGAACTGCGAACGGCCCGCGGTGCTGAGGACCTCCGCCAGGATCTGCGCCATCGAGAACGGCGCGAACGCGGTCGGGAACGGGAAGGTCTGGTCGTACTGCGTGAGGGTGGCGGCCGCGAGGGCGGGGCGATCGCCGACGTCGAACCCATCGAATCCCTTCAGGCAGAGCGCGGCGACGATCTGCCGCATCCGGTCGGAGCGGTAGTTCACGAAGAACACCGCGTCACCGTCCCGCATCATGGCGCGCGGGGTCCCCGCGGGATCCGTGAGGACGATCGGTCGGACGAACTCATCGGTTTCGCCACGAGTGTAGGCCGCGTGCACCGCCGCGATGGGATCGTCGGCGGGCGTGCCGACACCATGCACCATCAGCTCGAAGGCCAGCCGGGTGCGAGCCCAGCGTCGGTCGCGGTCCATCGCGAAGTACCGCCCCACCAGTGAGGCGAGCTGCGTGCGCCCGTCACCCAGGCGCGCGATGTCGCGTATGAGCCCGGCCACCACATCAGCGCCCGAGGTGGGGGCGGAGTCGCGCCCATCGAGGAAACCGTGGATGGCGATGCGGGGCACGTCGAGGGCGACACACGCCGCGATGGTCGCGGCAAGATGGGTGTCGATGGCATGCACGCCCCCCGCACCGAGGAGGCCGGTCAGGTGCAGCGTCCCGCCGGTCCGGCGGACATGGTCCGCCACCCCCACCAGCGCGGACAGCGTCCCGAAGGCACCGTCGGTGATGCTCTGGTTGATCCGGACGAGGTCCTGCGGCACCACCCGGCCAGCGCCGAGGTTGAGGTGGCCGACCTCGCTGTTCCCCATCTGGCCCTCCGGCAGGCCGACCGAGAGGCCGCTCGCGTCAAGGAGGGTCCGAGGGGCGGCTGCGACCAGACGATCCCAGGTGGGCGTGTGCGCCATGGCGATGGCGTTCCCCTCGGTTGCGGTGCGCCACCCCCAACCGTCCAGGACCACCAGGATCACCGGTGCGGCGGGCAATTTGGCGTTTGACATGCTCCTCCGCGACGTCTACACTCTCAAGGCGTGATTCACGCGCCGCAATCTATCCCCGCCCGTTCCCCCCTTCCAACCTGCCGCGTGGCGGGTTTCTTGGTGCTGCTGGCCTGCGCCACGGCCCTGCCGGCGCAGAGCCGCCCGGCGCCCCGGGAAGTCAGTGCCGCCGTGGACTTCGTGAAGGAGCCCGGTGGCGTGGTGCTTGCCCGGCTGGCCCGCGGGGCACGCGTGGGCGTCGGGGCTGTCCGCGGCAGCATGCAGGAGGTGACGCTGGAGGGGTGGGTGCCGGTGGCCGCCCTCCGGGCCGACAATCGCGAGGGGTTCGATTTTGCCGTGAGCCGATCGGCGGGGGTGGACGTCCGGGTCGGGGCGGGCACTGGCAGCACCGTGGCGATGGCCCGGGCCGGGGCGCTCTTCACGCGCCGCGACACCAAGGGGGAATGGGTCCGGGTCGAGCGAACGGGATGGGTGGCACGGTCGGCCCTCGCCATGGTCGGGGCGGTGGCGGCGAGCCCACCGACTGCCCCACCCGCTTCCACGCCGCCACAGTCACCGGCGCCCGTCTCCGCCGATTCGGCGGGCCGGGTCACCATTCCCGGCGGCACGACGCTGGCGGCCCAACCGAGCGGCTCCCCGATCGGGGCGATTGAGTCGCCGCTGCGGGGTGAGGTGATGGAGCGCCGTGACGGCTGGGCCAAGGTCCGCTTCGAGGCGTGGGTGCGTGATGGCGCGCTCGGGTCCGCGCCGCCCGCCAATCGGATCACCGCCGAGGAGGTCCGGTCCAACCCGGAGCGCTACCTCGGCAAGACCGTGGAGTGGACCCTGCAGGTGCTCGCGGTCCAGAAGGCCGACGAACTGCGCCCGGAACTGCCACTGGGCCAGCCGTATATTCTGGCGCGTGGGCCGCTGCCCGAAACCGGATTCGTGTATCTCGTCGTACGGGCCGGTGAGGTGGAGCAATTCCGGGCCCTCGAGCCGCTGGCCGAGATCCGGGTCCGTGCCACCGTCCGGGCGGGACAGACCCGGTTCCTGCCGACCCCCGTTCTCGATTTCGTCCGGCGGCTCGACTAGCCGCTTTCGTTGGAGGTTCCGGTGAACGAGCACCTGAAGGATCGCATCCTGCGCCGGCTCGAGGCGCTTCCCGATGAACGCGGCTACCAGGTGCTCGATTACGTCGAGTTCCTCGAAAGCAAGTACGCCGAACGCGGCGCACCCGACAACATCTTCACCAAGTTCACTGAAAAGGTCGAGGATACGATGCGTGCCGGGAGACTTCCGGTGGACGCCATCACCGGGACCGTCGGCTTCTTCGATGGGGCCTCGAAGGTGATGCGCGGCATGGCGGCGGCGGCTCAGGCGGCGGTGTCGGAGGCAACCCGGTCGGCCGAGGAGCTCGCCGCCAAGGCCTCCGCACCCGCGAGCGAGCCGCCGCCGCCGCCGACCCCGGACGCACCGAAGGCGCCGGAGGCCGCGGGTTGATCCCCGGGGCCGCGGTTCGCTAGCTTTGGTGATGATCCCCACGACCTCGATGCTCCTCCCCGCCGGCAGGCTCGCATGAGTCGCATCCGACCGGGCTATGGCCTGACGTTCGATGACGTCCTCCTCTCGCCCCGACTCTCCACGGTCCACCCCCGCTCGGTGCGTACGGCCAGCCGCTTCACCCGCGACATCCCGCTCAACATCCCGCTCGTCTCCGCCGCCATGGACACCGTCACCGAGGCGGAGATGGCGATCGCCATGGCGCGGGCCGGCGGGATCGGCGTGGTGCACAACAACATGTCGATCGACCGGCAGGCGGCCGAGATCGACCGGGTGAAGCGCAGCGAGAGCGGGATGATCCTCGACCCGATCACCCTCGGTCCCGATCGCCCGCTGCGCGAGGCGCACACGCTGATGCGGCGGTTCCGGATCAGCGGCGTCCCGGTGGTGGACGGTGGCGGGCGATTGATCGGCATCATCACCAACCGGGACCTCCAGTTCGAGACCAATCTCGACCGGACCCTCGGCGATGCGATGACGAAGGAGCACTTGATCACCGCGCCGGTGGGGACGACGCTCGACGAGGCCGAGGCGATCCTCGCGCGGCACCGCATCGAGAAGTTGCCGGTGGTGGATGCCGAGGGCGTGCTCAAGGGGTTGATCACGGTCAAGGACATTTTCAAGCGGCGCGACCACCCCGACGCCAACAAGGACCGGCACGGCCGCCTGCGCGTGGCGGCGGCGGTCGGGGCCGGCCAAGAGGCGCTGAGCCGCGCCCGCGCCCTGGTCGGGGCCGGCGTGGACGTGCTGGTGGTCGATTCGGCGCACGGGCACTCGGAGGGGGTGCTCAGCACCGTCGCCCTGTTGCGCGAGACGTTCCCCGACGTGCAGCTCGTCGGCGGCAACATCGCTACGGAGTCAGGAGCCCGCGCGTTGGTCGAGCGAGGCGTCGACGCGGTGAAGGTCGGCATCGGCCCGGGATCGATCTGCACCACCCGCGTGGTGACCGGCGTCGGCGTGCCGCAGATCACCGCGATCTTCGACGCCGTCCGTGGCGCGGGGGACGTCCCCGTGATCGCCGACGGCGGCATCAAGTACTCGGGCGATGTCGTCAAGGCGCTCGCCGCCGGGGCCGAGAGCGTGATGATGGGCTCGCTGATGGCCGGCACCGAGGAGAGCCCGGGGGAGAGCATCCTCGCCGAGGGACGGCGCTTCAAGCTGATCCGCGGCATGGGGTCGATGAGCGCGATGCAGGACGGCTCCGCCGACCGCTATTTCCAGGAGGGCGAGGTCTCGGCGACCAAGCTCGTGCCCGAGGGGATCGAGGGCCGGGTCCCCTACAAGGGACCGGCCGCCGATGTCCTGTTCCAGATGGTGGGCGGGTTGCGCAGTGGCATGGGCTACTGTGGCGTGGCCGACCTGGCCGGGCTCCGCACCGACACCGAGTTCGTCCAGATCACGTCGGCCGGGTTGCGCGAATCCCACCCGCACGACGTTACCATTACCCGCGAAGCTCCCAACTACAGCGTCTGAGCAGGATCGCTCGCCCGGCCCCGGCCGGGTGGAGCGCAGCAGGTCCGCCCCCGTTCCGTCCGACTCACCCAAGCCAGGACCCACCATGTCTTGTGCCCCGCTCCTCGCCCGCGTCCGGCGCCTAGTTGCGCCCTTCGCCCTGCTCGCCATCCTTGCCCTGACCACGACGACACTCGCCGCCCAGGGGCCGGATACCGCGTCGGCGGCCGCGGGTGTGGTGGGGCAAGGGCTGATGGACGCGGTGGACCAGTTCTTCGGGACGTTCATCGTGACGCCGCTGGCGACGGTCTTCTTCTACGACGTGATGTTCTGGGACAACGCCAGCGCGCGGAACCTGCAGCTCCCGCTGGTGGTGCTCTGGCTGGTGCTCGGGTCCGTCTTCCTGACGCTTCGGATGGGGTTCATCAACTTCCGCGCGTTCAAGCACGCGATCAATGTGACCCGCGGGAAGTACTCCGATCCGAACGACGTCGGTGAGGTCTCGCACTTCCAGGCGCTGACCACGGCCCTCTCCGCGACGGTGGGACTCGGCAACATCGCCGGGGTGGCAATTGCCGTGTCGATCGGCGGTCCGGGGGCGACGTTCTGGATGATCGTCGCCGGCCTGATCGGGATGAGTGCCAAGTTCGCGGAGTGCACCCTGGGCCAGAAGTACCGGCAGGTGCGGTCGGACGGCCACGTGATGGGCGGGGCGATGTACTACCTCTCCAACGGCCTCGGCGAACTGGGGTGGGGCAAGACCGGCAAGGTGCTCGCCGCGCTCTTCGCGGTTCTCTGCATTGGTGGCTCGCTGGGCGGCGGCAATACGTTCCAGGTCAACCAGTCGATGGGCGCGCTGCAGGAGTCGATGCCGTTCCTGGTGGCGTATCCCTGGGTCTACGGGCTCGCGATGGCGATCCTCGTCGGTGTCGTCATCATTGGCGGGATCAAGCGGATCGCCGAGGTGGCCGAGAAGATCGTGCCGTCGATGGTGGGCGTGTACATGCTCGCGGCGCTCTACATCCTGTTCGACAACTTCAGCGTGATCCCGACCGCGTTCGCGGCCATCATCGACGGGGCATTCACCCCGGAGGCCGGCTATGGCGGCTTCATCGGCGTGCTGGTGCAGGGATTCCGTCGGGCGGCGTTCTCCAACGAGGCCGGTGCCGGCTCGGCGGCGATCGCCCACTCAGCGGCACGGACACCGTACCCGGTGCGTGAGGGCATCGTGGCCCTGCTCGAGCCGTTCATTGACACCGTGGTGGTCTGCACGATGACGGCGCTGGTGATCGTGATCACCGGCTCCTACAACAACCCGGACAACGCGGCCCTGATCGCCGGGAGCAACGGGGCGGCACTCACCTCGCGCGCCTTCGGCCAGCACATCAGCTGGTTCCCGTACATCCTGGGCGTCTGCGTGCTGCTCTTCGCCTTCTCCACCATGATCTCGTGGTCGTACTACGGCGAGCGCTGCTGGACCTACCTGGTCGGCGACGGCAAGAGCCGGATCTTCCAGTTCGTGTTCGTCATCTTCACGTTCCTCGGGTCGGTGATCACCGCCCAGAACATTCTCGACTTCGGCGACCTCATGATCCTCGGCATGGCGTTCCCGAACCTCGTGGGCGTGCTGCTCCTGAGCGGTGGCGTCCGTCGCGACCTCTACGCCTACTGGGGGATGTACAAGCGCGGCGAGTTCAAGGCGTACAAGTAGGGATCGACCCCATGAACCTGTGCCGTACCAAGAGCCTCGCCGACCTCGTGCTCTCCTTCGGCTACGGCATCCGCCACTCGACACTCCGGGACGTCTGAGCGGCGCCCCGACTACTTTGCGGGGATGACTTCTCCACTTCCCGAATCGATGAGCGCCGCTGCCCGCCAGGTGGTGGCGCTCCTCCGTCCCGGACGTCGCGTCTGCCTGACGACGCACGTCAATCCCGATGGGGACGGACTCGGCAGCGAGGTGGCGATGGTCCACCTGCTGCGCGCCCAAGGTATCGACGCGATCATCACCAATCCGACGCCCACGCCGGAGCGCTTCGTCTTCCTGTTCGCCGATCTCCCGGGGGCCGACCAGAGCCGGGCGGCGGTCAAGGAGCTGCGGCGCGCCGACGTGGTGCTGGTCCTCGACATCGCGGACCTCTCCCGGCTCGGCAACCTCGGCCCCACCGTGCGCGAGCGCGGGGTGCCGGTGGCCTGCCTCGATCACCACGTCGGGCCGGGCGACCTCCCCGACGGACCGCGTTTCGTCGACTCGCAGGCCGCCGCCACGGGGGAGTTGGTCTTCCTGCTGGCCCGCGAGCTTGGCTGGCCGATCACCCCGCCGGTCGCGCGCGCACTCTACGTCGCCCTGGTGACCGATACCGGCGGCTTCCGCTTCTCCAACACCCGCCCGCGCACGCTGCATGTGGCGGCCGAGCTGCTCGCGACGGGCGTCGACACCGAGCAGATCTACCTCGATGTCTATGCCAACGCGCCCGTCGGCCGTCCGCGCCTCCTCGCCGAGGTGTTGCAGACCCTCGTGGTCGAGGATGACGAGGGGCTCGCCTGGGTCACCGTGGCCCCCGGTGCCCTCGAGCGGCACGGCGTAGACGCGGACGATCTCGACGGCGCAGTGGAACATGCCCGGTCCGTGCGCGGGGTCCGGCTTGCCCTCCTCTTTCGGCCCGTGTC
Source organism: Gemmatimonadales bacterium (assembly GCA_038216165.1). Classification (GTDB taxonomy): domain Bacteria; phylum Gemmatimonadota; class Gemmatimonadetes; order Gemmatimonadales; family GWC2-71-9; genus Palsa-1233. The sequence goes on from JBBQQJ010000019.1 coordinate 7,416, forward strand.
GGGGAGCCGCGTGAAGGTCTCCTTCCGCTCGGTCGGGGCAGTGGACGTCTCGGCCCTGGCGCGCCATTTCGGCGGCGGCGGCCACACGAAGGCCGCCGGGGCGGCGATTCCCGGCGAGCTCGGCGACGTGCAGGAGACGGTGCTGGCGGTGGCCCGCCACTACCTCCGCGAGGGCACCCTGCCGGAACCTGCGCCGGCCGCGCGGGTCGGTGTAGCTTGAAGGATGCCGACCACCATGGTCGGCAGGGCACAATGGAGCAGACGACCGTGGACGTAATGGACCGGATCGAAACCGCGCTGGATGGGCTCCGTCCCTACATCGCCTCCCACAAGGGGCGGGTCGAGGTGGTCGACTTCGACCCGGACGGTGGCACCCTGCTCGTGCGTCTGGGGGGCACCTGCCAGGGCTGCTCGGCCTCCACCATCACCCTGAAGCATGGCATTGAACGCCGCCTCCGCGAGGCCGTGCCCGAGGTGCGGTCGGTCGAGGCGGTTTGAGGATATCGGCATGAGCAGTTCCCGCAGGTCCCAGGTCGAGGCCGCCCTCGACGGCGTCAGTAACCCGCGCACCGGCAAGGGCCTGATGGCCTCGGGGATGGTGGCCGAGCTCGAGGTGGACGAATCCACCGGCGACACCACCTTCGTGTTCCTCCTGCGTCGCGACGATCCGGCCACCCTGGTGCGCCAAGCTCGTCAGGCGCTCGCGGCGATCGGGATCACCACGCCCAAGGTGCGCGTCGTTGACCCGACCGGCCCGGCCACGGCCACCCACGGCCCGCCCCAGAGTGGGGTGGCGCAGGTGCCCGCGCCGGGGCCAATGACGGTGCCCGGCATCACGCGCGTGATCGCGGTGTCGTCGGGCAAGGGCGGGGTGGGGAAGAGCACCGTCTCATGCAACGTTGCGGTGACGCTGGCGTCGCGCGGCCTGCGCGTGGGGCTGATGGATGCCGACTTCTACGGCCCGAACATCCCGCGCATGCTGGGCGTCTACGAGCGGCCCGGGATCGACGCCAACAAGCGGATCATCCCGCTCGAGGCCTATGGGGTCAAGCTGATGTCGATCGGCTTCCTGGTGGACCGCGATGCCCCGGCCATCTGGCGGGGCCCGATCATCACCAAGGTGATCCGGCAGTTCCTCCACGACGTGGCGTGGGGCGAGCTCGATTATCTGCTGGTGGACATGCCACCGGGTACCGGCGACGCGCAGCTCTCGCTGGTGCAGCAGGTGGTCGTCAACGGGGCCGTGGTGGTGACCACACCACAGGAAGTGGCCGTGGGTGATGCGCTGCGCGGCGCGAAGATGTTCGAGCGGGTCAACGTGCCGGTGCTCGGCGTGGTCGAGAACATGAGCGGCTTCCTTGACCCGGTCACCGGGATGCGACACGACCTCTTCGGGAGTGGCGGCGGGCGCCGGCTCGCCGAGGAACTCGATGTCCCGCTGTTGGGTGAAGTGCCGCTGCAGCCCGGGTTGGTGGATGCGGCCGATGCCGGTCGCCCGATCGTGATCGACAAGCCCGACAGTCCGGCGGCGGCGATGCTCCGCGACGTGGCCACGCGCATCGACGATCGGGCACAGGCGGTGGGCGTGGTGCTGCCGGTGCTGGAGTAGCGGCGCCGGCTATTGCCGGATCAGCTCCAACCCGCCAAGGGTGGTCTTCACCTCCACGGTGAGCTTCTGGGCGGCCTCGGCAAAACCGGGGGTCGTCCAGATATCGCCCTCACGGACCAGTCCATCGAGCGAAAACGCGGTGAGGAACCGCTCGGCCACGATCCGCACCCCGAGCGAGGTCGGCACGCGCAACGTGAGCTGCCCCATGGCGAGCCCCGCCTCGACCCGCATGTCCCCGCGCCACGTCCCGTGGAAGTCCAGCACGGCCCGGCCCACGCCGCCCTCCACCCGGACCAGGGCGCAGCCGGCGTTGCCGAGCCGCAACACATCCAGCTCGGACGCCCCGACGGCGAAGGTGGCGCGGGTGCACTGTCCCTGCGTGGGGCGCGAGAAGTCCACGGTGCCGCGCACGGCGCCGGAGCGGACCTCAAGGTCGGTCAGGGTGAGGCCGCCAAGGTCGAGACTTGCCTCGCTGGCGCCCAGCGAGGCGGCGAGCGAAAGCGGCACGTCGGGCGCAAACTCGAAGCGGGCCACCTGATCGAGTTGGCGCCGGGACGTCACGCGGATGCCCGCGCGTCCGATGGATGTCACCCCGAGCTGCAACAACCCCGTGCGGGCATCGTACTGCTGCAGCGGCGCATAGCGCTCGGTGTCGTAGCGCAACGACATCCGGTACAGGTCGGTGCCATCACCGGCACGCACGACCACCCGGCCGGCACCGAAGTCGAGCTGGGCGCGGGTCGGTGGTGCCCCCGGTACGAGGGGGCGGTGGGTCGTGAGGGTGCGCATCGACTGCGCCGCGAGGTGCCCCCCCCCCAACACGAGCAGGGCACCGACCAGGGCGACCCGCCTCACGAGGGCTCCTTCGGCGGACGCGTGACCGCGGGCACGCCGAACTGCGGTGTGGCCCAGAGATACTCGTCGGTCATCATCGCCGGCGGCAGGAAGCGGCCCGCGAAGTCCTCGCGGATCCCGCCGCGCGAGAGCAGTGCGGCGCCGAAGCCGACCGTGGTCACGAACCAGGTCGCCAGCACCGCGGCCCCGAAGATCACCGTCCCCGCCACGGGCACCCAGCCGAACGCCACCCAGCCGAGCCAGATCACCGCCAGCCCAGCGAGGCCGGTCGCGAGGTACCGGTAGGAATTGGGGGACATCGCATGCCCGTGGGCCATGCGGCGGCGGGTGATCCGCTCCCCCATCGCATGGGCCACGGCGAGCAGGCCGCCGAGCACCGCGACGATCGCGAGCAGCGCGTAGACCACCACGGCGAACGGCACGAGCAGCAACCCTGCCACGGTGAGCACCAGCCCGACCACCAGCATCCCGAAGGTCGGCAGCAGCAAGATCTGACCGAGGACCCCGACGAGGAACGAGCGACCGAACGATTGCGTGACGGTATCCGAGACGATCTCGAGGTTGGGGCGGCCGAAGGTGACCAAACCGAAGCCCAGCACGAGGAAGGTCAGGAAGACGCCCACGGCACCGGCACCACGACTCGCGACCAGCCCCGGGAGGCCGGGGGCCGATGTGGCTGCGGCGTTCGGGTCGATCGCCTCCAGTGACTGAATCGTCCCGAGCACGGTCCCCCCGGCTTCACGCACCCGGCCACCGATCGCGAGCAGGTCCCCGACGACGGTGGCGCCGGGATGTATGGTGATGTCGCCGTCGAGGGTGACCAGATTGCCTTCCAGCCGGCCATGCACCTCGGCGTTGCCGCGCAGCACCACCACATGCCCGCGCTGCACTTCCGTGGATCCGAGCGTGTAGGGGCCAAGGCGCGCCATGCCGTCGGGAATCGTCAGGCGGGTGGCTGAGGGCGGGTCCTGCATGGCGGCCCGCAGGTCGCGTTCAATCCGGGCGGGATCGTCGAGGCGCGCGACCGAGACGGTGGGGCCATCTGGGCCAGCCTGCGCCACGGCCTGCGGGACGAGGTCCGGCACGCTGCCGAGGAACGGCAGGGCACCACGCACACGCATCGCCAACTCGGTGATGCCCGACGTGGGGCCGGCAGCATGCGCCGCCGGTGCCGCGAGGGCAAGGAGCGAGGCGGCGAGGGCGAGTGGTGCGAGGAGGCGCTTACCAGCCCGCATGTGGAGCGGGCCCGGTGAGAAGCCGACGCATGCCGATGAGCGCCACCGCGTAGGCGCCCGCCGCACCGACCAGCGCGGGGACCGCCCGGGTGGGCGAAGCCAGCGTGTCCCGCACCCCATCGAACCAGGGCTGCTCCACGGTGTTGGCCACCACCCCCTGCAGTCCCAGCCAGAGCGTCTGCCCAGCCTGCTGCAGCGCCGGCGACGCGAAGCCCAAGGCGTCCGTCGGATTGAGCGCTGCCCAGACAAAGCCCCCTGCCACCGCGGCACCGGTGAGGCCACCCGCCACCAGCACCCGACGGCGTGCCGCCAAGGCGCGGGCCGAGGTGGGCTGGGGGAGGGCCATCACTGCATGGGCGCCAACCGTGACCTGGCGCATCACCGCGTCGGCGAAGCCGAGGGACGGGATGTGCTGCGGCCGGCTGTTGAGGGAGTGGACCAGCTGCTGATCGAGCGCCACCATGCGCTGGCACGACGGACACGTCGCAAGGTGCGACGTGGCGCGGGGGGAGGTGATCCCCTCGAGCAGGCCGTCGAGCTCATCGGCCGAAAGGTGGAGTGTTGGTGTCGTCATCTCGCTTGCCTCATACGACGAGTGGGAGAGTGGGGTTTCATTCTTCGCGCAACTCCGCGAGGAGGATGCGCAGTTCATTCCGGGCCCGATGGATGTAGGTCTTCACGGTGCCGAGGGGGAGGTCGAGCATCTCCGCAATCTCCTCGTACGGGCGGCCCTCGACGTGGCGCAGGAGGATGCAGCTCTGGTACTCGGGGCGCAGCTGTTGGATGGCGCCCTCAATGAGCGCCCCGAGCTCGCGATTGGCCACCTCATCGAGGGCAGACTCGCGGTCGTCGCCGATCTGCAGCGTGGTGGCTTCTATCGCCTCCGCGCTCTCGGCATGTGGCGAACCGTCGAGCGAGAGGGTCTCGAGGGAGCGCCGGCGGAGCTGATCGATCGCCGCGTTGTTCGCAATCTTGAAGATCCAGCTCGAGAACTTGTACTCGGGCCGGTATGACTCGATGGCATTGAGGACCTTGACGAAGGTCTCCTGGGCGAGATCTTCGGCGAGCTCGCGATCCCGCACCATGCGGTAGATGAGCGAGAAGACCGGCCGCTCGTAGCGCCGGATCAGCTCGCGATAGGCGGCCTCGCGGCCCATCGCGGCGAGCTTGACCACGTCCTGATCGACGAGGTCACGCCAACTGACCGGGGTGGGGAGGCTCACCGGCGCGTTGCCCCGACGTTCCCGCCGCCGGTAGCTTTGGCCACGATGACTGCCACCAAGCCCGAGCTACCGGTCACGGGGGGGCGCCCCAAGCGCGAGTACGTGCGCGAGGTGTTCACCTCGATCGCCCCCCGGTACGACCTGCTGAACCATGTGCTCTCGCTCAACGCCGACCGGCGCTGGCGTCGCCACGCCGTGGACCGCCTCGGCTGGGAGGCCTCGCCCGGTGGCACCTACCTCGACCTCTGCGCCGGCACCCAGGACCTCGCGGCCGAGCTGGGCAATCGGCCCAGCTTCGGGGGCCGGGTGATCGCGGCCGACTTCGTCCCCGAGATGCTGGAACGGGGCGTCGGCAAGAGCGCCCGGGTCCGTCCGGCCGCCGCGGACGCGCTTCGCCTCCCCTTCGAGGATGCTGCCTTCGAGGGGGCGACGGTGGGCTTCGGCGTGCGGAACCTGATGGATCTCGATGCGGGACTCCGGGAAGCGGCCCGGGTGTTGAAGCCGGGGGCGCGGTTTGTCGTGCTCGAATTTTCGACGCCCAGGTGGCAACCGTTGCGGGGGGCCTACCTGGCCTACTTCCGCCACGTGCTGCCGAGGGTCGGACGCCTCGTGTCGAAACATAGGAGCGCTTACGACTGGCTTCCAGCGTCGGTCTTGGCCTTCCCCGAACCCGCGGCCCTGGCGGCGCGGTTGGCGGTGGCCGGATTTCACGACGTGACCTGGCGAACCCACTGGGGCGGGATCGTCGCCATCCATGTCGGGGTACGGAGCCCATCATGAGCCTTGATTCCCTTGCCGAGTTCGTGGCGGCCATCGAGAAGGCGGGCGAACTCGTCCGCATCACCCGGCCGGTCCGCACCCATTTGGAGATGGCCGAGATCGCCGACCGGACCATGAAACTCCCTGGCGGCGGCCCCGCGCTCCTGTTCGAGCAGCCGGTGCTCGACGACGGGTCCATCTCGCCGATCCCGGTCGGGATCAATCTCTATGGCTCGCGCCGGCGGATGTGCCTGGCGCTGGGCGTGGACACCCTCGACGAGATCGGCGACCGGATCGCCGAGCTGATCCAGCTCAAGGTACCGGACGGGATCATGGGGAAGCTCTCGATGCTCCCGAAGCTGGCGGAGATGGCGAAGTACCCACCCCGGGTGCGCTCGGGGAAGCCGGCGTGTCAGGAAGTGGTGCTGCGCGGCGACGACATTGACTTCGACCGTCTCCCGATCCTCCAGACGTGGCCTGACGACGGGGGCCGCTACCTCACACTCCCGATGGTCATCACGCGCGACCCGAAAACCGGTGGCCGCAACGTGGGGATGTACCGGGTGCAGGTGCAGGGGAAGCGCGATCTCGCGATGCACTGGCAGCGCCACAAGAGCGGTGCGGCCCACTGGCGCGAGATGGCCGCGCGCGGCGAGAAGATGCCGGTCGTGATCGCCCTCGGTGGTGATCCGGCCTCGCTCTACTCGGGCTCCGCGCCGCTCCCGCCGATGATCGACGAATTTCTCTTCGCGGGGTTTCTGCGCAAGCATCCGGTCGAGCTCGCCAAGGCGCTCACGTGTGACCTCGACGTCCCGGCCGAGGCCGACATCGTGATCGAGGGGTATGTGGACCCGAGCGAGCCGCTGGTGATGGAAGGGCCGTTCGGCGACCACACCGGCTTCTACTCGCTGGCCGATCTGTATCCGCGGATGCACGTCACCGCGGTCACCATGAAAAAGCGGCCGATCTATCCCGCCACCCTCGTCGGGCGGCCGCCGATGGAGGACTTCTGGCTCGGCCACGCCACCGAACGCATCTTCCTGCCCCTGTTGCGGATCACGGTGCCGGAAATCGTCGACTATCACATGCCGGCCGCGGGGATCTTCCACAACCTGGTGTTTGCGAGCATCGACAAGCAGTATCCCGGGCAGGCCTACAAGGTGATGCACGCGATGTGGGGCACCGGACTGATGTCGCTCTCCAAGGTGCTGGTGATCGTGGACAAGGACGTGAACGTCCAGGACGAGCAGGAAGTGTGGTGGGTGGCGCTCAACAACATCGATCCGAAGCGCGACGTGGAGTTCGCGCGCGGGCCGGTGGACGTGCTGGACCATGCGTCGCAGCACTTCTCGTTCGGCAGCAAGATGGGGATCGATGCCACGCGGAAGTGGCCCGAGGAGGGCTTTACGCGCGAGTGGCCCGAGAAGATCGTGATGGATGACGCGACGAAGGCCGCCGTGGATGCGATGTGGGGGGAATTGGGGATTGGGGCGATGCCCAGCCGCGCCCGTCAGGGCGGGGGGGGGAGGGGTGAAGGATGAGGGGGTGAGTGCGCGCGAAGGTCAAACGCTCGTGGGTGACTCGCTGCTCGCGCGCTGGATCTCGTTCGTCAAGCTCCCCCACACGTTGTTCGCGCTGCCGTTTGCGATGCTCGGGGTCCTCGCGGCAAGCATGGTCACACCGGTCACGGGGCGCATGGTGCTCTGGGTCGCGGTGGCATTCAGTGCGGCACGCTTCGCGGCGATGGGCTTCAACCGGATCGTGGATCGCGGCTTCGACGCGGCCAATCCGCGCACCGCGGCGCGCGAGTTGCCGCGCGGCGCGATCGGGGTGGGGCAGGCGAAGGTCGCGGTGGTGCTGGCGAGCGCGCTGTTCGTGGTGGCGAGCTGGCAACTGAACCCGCTCTGCCTCGCGCTCTCCCCGGTGGCGCTCGCGTGGGTGCTCGGGTATTCGTACGCCAAGCGCTTCACCTCGTGGCCGCACCTCTGGCTGGGGATGTCGCTGGCGATCGCTCCGGTGGGCGGCTGGCTCGCGGTGACCGGGGCGTGGAGCGAGCCGTGGTGGCTGCTGCTGGCGATCACGCTCGCGGTGATGACCTGGGTGGCGGGGTTCGATGTGTTCTACGCACTGCCGGACGAGGGATTCGATCGCGATCAGGGGCTGCGCAGCGCCGTGGTGCGCCTGGGCCAGCGCCGGGCGATCCTGTTCGGCAAGCTGTTGCATGGCCTCACGATTCCGGCATTGGCGCTCTTCGGGTGGGGCGCCGGCTTCGGACTCTGGTACTTTGTGGGGGTGGCCGCTGCCGCCGCGATCCTGACGTATGAACACCAGTTGGTGAAGCCCGGCGATCTCTCGCGGCTCGACGCGGCGTTCTTCACGATGAATGGCGTGATGAGCGTGACGGTGTTCGGATTCGCCTTGGTGGATCGGTTGGTGTAGATCCCAGCCGGCGGCGTCAGCCGCCGTCTGGCAGACCCTTCATCTGAGGACCGGCGGCTGACGCCGCCGGCTGGTACATCGCCCATGACGCTCCCGCTCGTCCTCGCCATCACCGGCGCCTCCGGCGCCCCGTACGCCGTGCGCCTGCTCGACGTGCTGGCGCGCGCGCGTGTCCCCGTGGACCTGATCATCTCGAGTCACGGCTGGCGGCTCCTGGAGACGGAGTCCGGCGTGCGTGATGATCGCGCGCTCCGCGAGGCGACTGGCGGCGACTGGTCGAGCATCACGGTGCATCCCGACAACGATCGCGGCGCGCGGCCGGCGTCCGGGTCGTACCGCACGCGCGGGATGGTGATCTGCCCGTGCTCGATGGGCACGGTGGCGGCGATCGCCGGTGGCACCTCGCGCTCGCTGGTGGAGCGCGCCGCCGACGTGATGCTGAAGGAGCGCCGCCCGTTGCTCCTGGTGCCGCGCGAGACGCCGTTCTCCCTGATCCACCTCCGCAACCTGACAGCGGTCACCGAGGCGGGCGCGACGGTGATGCCCGCGGCCCCGGGCTTCTACCACCGGCCGGAGCGGATCGAGCAGTTGGTGGATTTCATGGTGCAGCGCATGGTGGATCATCTCGGGCTCGAGATCGAGCTTGCCCCGCGCTGGGAGGGGTGAGATGCGACTTGGTGTGATCGCAGATACCCATGGGCTGCTGCGCCCCGAGGTGTTCGAGGTGTTCAAGGAAGTGGACCATATCATCCACGCCGGTGATGTGGGGCCGCTCGATATCATCACGGAGTTGGCGGCGATCGCGCCGGTCACGGCGGTGTTCGGGAACACCGATGGCTTCGACGTGCGGGCACGGCTGCCGCGCATCGCGAAGATCCAGCTCGACGGCTTCGATATCGTTGTCACCCACGGCGATCAGTTCGGGCGCGGCGTACCCAACGAGGAGCTGCATGCGGCGTTTCCGGAGGCGGACATCCTGATTCACGGCCACACCCACATCCCCAAGCTTGAGCTGGTGGACGTGGTGGTGACCGTGATGAATCCGGGTGGCGCGGGGGCTCGGCGCTTCGACATCCCCGCCTCGGTCGGGATTCTCGAACTCGAGGCGGGGATTCCCCCGCGCGGGCGGTTGGTGCCGTTGACGGGGGCGGATGAGGAGTAGGGCTCCTCGTGGTGCTGTTGCGACAGGAGTGTTGTGTAGCGTCAACAGTAACGGGTTATCCGAAGCGTTCTGGTGATCGACGCAAGTGTTTGTCTGCAACGGACATAGGTATTCCGCAAACGAGGGGCATACTCCCTGCGTAGCATGACGGGTGACTGGAGTGTCACACCCCCGGTCCAACTTCCCTCCTCACTCTTTCTTGGTGCACTCGCTATGCTGCGTGGTACCCTGTGTGTCTTGCTTGCCCTCTCGGCCGCCCCCCTCGCCGCGCAGGTCGGCCCGGCCGGCACCTTCGGTTCGCTCCCGGCCGAGTCCTTCGGAGGGAACGGTATCCCGACCGATGCCGTGATGGTGAACACCTTCGGCGGCGTCACCATCGGCTTGGCGGCCACGCCCCGTTACGCAAGCCCCGCCCTCACCAACGACGGGGCCGGGACGTTCTTCGCCGGCACGGGTGAAAGTGCGCCGGGCTTGTCACTCTGGAATTTCAGTTGGTCGGTGAGTGGCGACAACGTCGGCAACTACTTCTACCGGCTGTTCTACGACCTGGATCCCTCGGCGAACGCCACCGGATTCGGCACGCTCGACTACATCTCTCTCGTCCTCAGCGGCTCGGAGAACCTGGGCTTCGGGTTCCTGTCGACCGGCACCCCTGGCTTCGTGACCCCGCCGACGGTGACCGGGTTCAATCCCAATGCCAACGGGGTATACTCGTTCGCGCTCCATCAGTATGACGTCCAGCAGAACCTGGTCGGACTGGTCGGGATGGACGTGGTCGTTGGTACGGGTGCATCCGAGGTGGTGCCCGAACCCGCCACCATGACCCTCCTCGCGACGGGTCTCGCCGGGATGGCAGCGGCGCGGCGGCGGAAGGCAGTGAAGTCGTAGGTCTAAAGTTGTAGGTCGCAGGTCACAGTAGGTCACACCGGAGGAGGCCGACATCCCGATCAGGATGCCGGCCTCTCGCGCTTCGAACCTACGACCTACGACCTATCACCTACGACTCCCTCACGAATCCGCTTTCGCCCCGCCCTTCGGCCCCATGCCCGAGCCGGTCAACTGACCCTCCTCATTGAAGACCCAGCGCAGCACCAGCGTCCCCTGCGTGTACTCCACAAACTCGGCCTCGAACCAGAACTGCGGCCTCCCCTCCCGGCGGGTCATCTTCTCTTCCACCACGCGCATCATCGGCCCCGCCCGGGTCCCGAACATCTCCATTTGCTTCTGGATGCCCTCCAAGCCGCCCATCCCCTGGCGCGCGGCCGAGTCGGCGATCGCATAGAGCGAGTCGGCATATCCCTCGAAGAACCACGTGTTCACCTTCCGGCCGAGCGCCATGTAGCGCGCGGTTTCCTCGGCGGTGAACGGCTTCGCGGGCTGCGGGGCGGTCGGTGGTGTCTGCGGCGGAGTGGGCGGCGTGCTCTGCGCGGCCAGCGGGCCGGCAGTGAGCGCAGCGGCAACAAGCGGGAGGAGCATCGATCGGGACATCATGACCTCGTGAGGATGGTGTGAGGTCCTGACGGATAGGCGCGCGACAATGTTTCACAGCGCAACGTTCCATGCGTGGAACGGGCGCGGTCAGGGCCAAGCTGTCCGCTGTTCTCCGTTCTCCGTTCGCTGTTCGCCAGTCGCCGTCGTCACCCGCCGCCACGCCTCCGGCCGGTTCCGGAACCAGCTCATGACCAGCATCCGCTGGTGGAGCCGTTCCGGCGGCACGCGCCCGGGCGGATCGATCGGTTTGGCGATCTTCTCCCGCACCACAGCATCGAACGCCTCGCGCTCGATTGGGGACACCGGATCGGGGTAGCAGGCGCGAATCTCGCCGCGGATGATCAGGTAGGCGCGCGCATCGCCTCTGGCGCCCGGGTCGCGATAGACGAACGTCAGGGCGTCGAGGGCGCTGCGATGCCGCGCCACGGCCGCCAGGAGCCACTCCAGCGCCTCGAACTTCTCCCGCCAGTAGGTCGCGCGCTCGAAGTCGCCCGCGGCCGCTCTCGCGCCCATCTCGGAGACGATCCGGTCGAACGGCGCCGCGCTCCGCCCCTCGCAGAACGCCGCCGCGAGGTCGGCCTGCTGCCGGTAGGCCGTCTCGGTGATCGCCGCGGCGCACGGTGCCCCACAGGTGCCGAAATCGAGCCGCGGGCACGCCGCCCGCAGCGGCGCGGCAAAGAGGTCCTGCTGTTCCGCATAGTGAATGGGCATGTCCGCGCGGCAGTCACGGATTCCCAGCAGGTCCATCAGCACCCGCGCCGCGCGATCGGTAGCTCCGCGCGAGGGGAAGGGCCCGTAGATCCGCCCCGTGAGGCGGTCGGGGTTGGCCGTGGCCACCAGCCGCGGGGCGCGGTCGTCGGTCACCACCAGGAAGCCGTGCTTCCGGTTCCGGTTCATCGCGACGTTGTAGGGGGGGCGGTGCTTCCGGATCAGCTCCAGTTCCTGCAGCGCCGCCGCGAACTCGCTCGGTGCCGGGCTGATCTCGATGTTGCTCGCCGCGTGGAGGATTCGGGCGGCCTTGTCCTCGGGGAACGAGGCCCGGAAGTAGGAGAGGAGTCGGGTCCGGAGCGCCTTCGCCTTGCCCACGTAGAGCACCCGCCCGGCGGCATCCACCATCCGGTAGGTCCCGGGGCGGTCGTCGGCGAGCTTGCGCACCCGGAAGCGGAGCGCCTCGAGGTCGGTGGCAGGGAGGGCGAGCGCGAGGGAGCGCATGCGCAAAGATAGTGGCGGCGGGCAACAAGCACGCCGATCCATCAGCCGCGGGGGTCAACCCGCGGAGCGCCGCCCTTTGTGCTCAGGGGCGCGGGTTGACACCCACGGCTGATTGGTCTCCCGCTATCCCTGGCACCGCCAACAAAACACCGTATTCCTCGCATCAATCTCCTGCGTGGCGGCGAGGGTGGTCCCGCACACCCGGCACGGCTCCCCTTCGCGCCCATAGACGAAGAGCTGCATCTGGAAATTCCCCGGCGCGCCCGTGCTGGTGACGTAATCCCTGAAAGAAGTCCCCTCGGCGGCGATTGCCTGAGCGAGGATGCGCGCCACGTGGCCGTGCAGCGCCTCGAGTTGTGCGCGCGGGACGCGTTTGGCCGGCTTCGACGGATCAATCCCCGCCGCGAAGAGCGCCTCCGTGGCATAGATGTTCCCGACACCCACGACGTACTTCTGGTCCATCAGCACTTTCTTGATTGCGGCGCGCGATGCGCCGAGCCGAGCGGCGAACTCGGCGGCGGTGAAGGTTGGGTCGAGCGGCTCCGGGCCGAGCCGTGCGGCGTAGGCGTTCCAGCCGGTGGCATCGAGCCAGCGGATCGTGCCGATGCGGCGGACGTCGCGATAGACCAGCTCGGCGCCGTCGTCGAGCGGGCAGCGGAGCACAGCGTATTTCGATTCGTCCGGGGTGAGCGCGCGGTCGTACACGATCAGCGAGCCGGTCATCCCGGGCTGCACGTCGAGGGTGTTGGTGTCGGTATGCAGGAGCGCGTGCTTGGCACGGCGGGTGACGCCGGTGATGGTGCGGCCTGTGAGCTCGCGGGTGAGGGTGGTGCCGGTCACGCCATCGAGGAGGTTGTCGTGCGAGAGGGTGGCGCGCACGATGGTGCGCCCGGTGAGGCGATCGCGCAGTTGGCGGACGAGGGTTTCGACTTCGGGGAGTTCGGGCATGGGGGGAATATGGTGCATGGGGCTCACGCAGAGGCGCGGAGACACAGAGGTGCAAGGGACTCTCGGCGGTTTTGCGGCTCTGCGTGAGCCACCAGCCCCCCGCCGTGTGCATATTGGACCTGGGCCGGACGCCACGGAATTTTATTCCCCACACGCTGGATCCAATCCGTGCGCCGTCTCCTCCTCGCGTTGCTGGCTGTGCCCTTTGCGCTTCCCGCCCAAGGGGACGCACTCGATTCGCTGATCGCACGGACCGCGGCACCGATCGCCCAGCTCTGTCCGAGCACGGCGTCGCTCAACGAGATCCGCCGGGATGAAGGCATGCTCGCAGCCAACGCGCCGGGCGGCAATGCCGATGCCTTGCATGCCCTTGGGTGCGCTCGGGCGCAGTTCTACGTGATGGGCTCGATCGCCCGTGAGGGATGGCGAATGCCATCCGGAACCGCGTGGCACGATGGTGCTATCCAGGCCACGCTTGCTGCGCTCGACGCTGCCCCAGCTTCAGCCGATGCCGCAAACCTCCTGGGTGCCCTCGCGATGGCAGAGCGCACCCAGGAGCTGCACGATGCGATTGCCACCCGGTTGGTACGCGCCCATGATCTTGGCGTGAGGGGGGCGTGGGCACTGCGGGGGTGCAGTGAGCTGGGCCGCCGTGTCGGTGACATGGATGGTGCGGCCCGGTGCAGTCGCAGTGCGCTGGCTCTTGAGGTGGATGCAGTCTGGCATGCACTGCTCCTGACCCGCATCGCGTTCACGGAGAGTGATTCGCTGGCCGCTGCGCGCTTCTTCGATCAGGCTCTCGCCTCAGCGCGCGACACCGCGTGGCGGCGGGGCTCACCGAGGAACTGCGGGAAGTCGGCATCGGTCGTCTGGAGGGGGGGCGCTACCGGGTGGAGGTGGTGCTGACCGATTTGCGTGACGGCGCGACGGTGCGGCGCAGTGGGGAGTTGTTGGTGAAGTAGCAACCAGCCGGCGGGACGTGGGACATAGGTCGCAGGTCGGAGATGCAGTGGGCGAACGTGTCATGTCGGCGATTGGCCGAGAATAACCGGAGGCGCGGACCCGCAATGGCCCCTGCGACCTTCTCAGCATGGAAGACGACCCGTGTCGCGACGACACTCCATCCTCCGTGCCTCCGTGCCTCCGTGCCTCCGTGCCTCCGTGCCTCCGTGCCTCC
>JBBQQJ010000020.1:0-21513 GCA_038216165.1 Gemmatimonadales bacterium
CGACTTCCCTCCCACAGCGCAGTGCCGGCCAGGGTGAAGCCGCGGGCGGTCGCGTGCGCGGCGAGCGCGGCGAGGTGGGCCTCGCTCCCTGTCGCCTGCACCAGCACGGCCCCGAGATTCTGCGGCGGGGTGACGATCACCTGCACTGCTGTTCCCCCCCCCATGTGCAGGGTGGCGCGGCGCTCATCCTCGCCGGCGATCTCGCGCACGCCCACGGCATCGCCCACCGAGCGGAACACCTCCGCCGGGGCGACATCGGCCACGACGACCACCACGAGCTCGCGCACGACCTCCGCGCGGCGGCGCACCTCGCCGGCGGCATGCGCGGCGAGGACATGCGGCACCCGGCTGAACGCCTCGACCAGCGCCCGCGCCTCCGTCTCGGCGTGATGGCAGAGTCGCCACTGGCTCGCCTGGCGGAGAAAGGCGATCCCCGTGAGGACATTCTCCGCCGTGCGTGCACCGAAGCGCGGCAGCGCCGCCAGCCGCCCATCGCGGGCCGCCGCCTCCAGCTCCGGCAGCGTCTCGAGGCCGAGGGTGTCGTGAATCTGGCGGATGCGCGCCACCCCGAGACCCGCGATCCCGAGCATCTCGACCAGCCCCGGCGGCACCTCCTCGCGCAGCGACTCGAAGAGCTCCGAGCGCCCCGTGGTGGCCAGCTCGGTGACCACCTCAAGGATCGCGGGACCGATCCCCTTCGCCTCGGCGAGTGACCCATCGGTCACGGCGGCCTCGAAGTCGCCGGGATGGCCCTCGATCGTCTTGGCGGCGGTGCGGAACGCGCGCACGCGAAACGGGTTCTCCCCGTTCAGCTCCAGGTAGGCGGCGATCCGCTCCAGGGCGGCGGCCACGCCGGTCCGATCCATTGTGCTCATGCCATCCTCACCCTTCCGTTGCCTCGGTCGATCCGCGCCACGCCAAAAGGAGCAGTTCCTCCGGCGCGGCCACCGCGTACAGCCCCGCACGGTCCCCCCCCGGCATCAGCGGCGCGAACGATGCGCTGCCGTCCGCGCGCCGCACGACACCGGGTGCGGCGCCCTCGAGCGCGACCACCGAGAGGCCGGGTCGCTCGGCGTGGAGTCCGAAGCAGGCCACGATTCGCAGGCCGGCCGGCACCGGGAGCACAAACCAGCCGTCGAGCGGCTCCCACGATTCGCCATCGGCGAGCTGTCCCCAGACCAGCCGCGGGGCAACCTGAATGTACCTCGCCCTCACCGGCGGCGGTCCCGCGGGCACACCATCCCCGCTGGCGCAGAGCGCGCGGGTCGCCTCGGTGTCGCACACCACGGTCACCGCCCCGTCTGCCCAGTGGCGCCACGCCGCATGGACGAACGCCACGAAGTCGTCCACCGCCTCGCCCAGCCCCTCGTCGGGCCGCATGTCGTGCAGCAGCTCAATCGCCGCCGGCGCCATCAGGAAGGTGTCGAGGTCGGCGTCCGCCGGGATCGCCTCGCGGATGGCCGGGAAGCGCGCGGCGGCCAGATCGCCGAAGACACGCGCGAACGGATGGGGCCGCTGGGGGGGGGAGGTCATCCGGCACGCGGCAGGAACGGATCGAGCGCGGCCACGAACGCGGCGGGCGCCTCCACGTAGGGCACGTGGCCGCACGCCGGCAGCACGTGGCAGGTGGTCCCGAGCGCCGCGGCCGTCGCCTCCGCCGTGGCCAGCGGGATCGGGTCATCATCGCCGTGGGCTACCCGGGCCGGCACGTCAAGCGTCCGCAGTGCGGGCCGGAGGTCGAAGTCCTCGCCGAGGGAATCCCACACCGCCTGCTGGGTGCGGCCGGTGATCCGGAACGGCGTCAGCGCGTTGGCCCGGGCGGGGTCATGGAAGTAGCCGGCCACCGCGAGCTCGAAGAGGCGTTGTTGGTAGGCGGCGAGGTCGGCCGCGCGCAAGCCGCTCGCCTGCAGCGCCTCGCGCTCGGCCACCAGCGCAGGCGTGGCTCCGCGGGCGGCGAGTGCCGCCTCGTAGGTGGCGCGTTCCGCGCGCGCCGCGGGGGCCGGGGAGACCAGCGCGAGAGAGGCGACCCGGGCCGGAAAGGTCACGGCGTAGAGCATGGCCAGGAGCGCACCCCACGAATACCCGCACAGGTGGAGCTGCTCCTGTCCCCACACGTCGCGCAACGCCTCGAGGTCGTGCACCTGCTCCCGCCAGCCGACGGGGACGTCGCGCGCCACCGCGCTCTTCCCCCCCCCACGCTGGTCGTAGTAGACCAGGGTGCGGCCGGTGGCCAGCGCGTCGAAGCCGGGCAGCAGATAGTCGTGGTGCGCGCCGGGCCCACCGTGGAGGACGACCACTTCCGGTCCCCGGCCGATCCGGCGCTCGAAGAGCGTGACCCCGCCGACCTGCCGGAGGTGGGTGGTCGCCGCGGTCAGAGCAGCGCCGCGAGGGCGTCGGCCACCTGGCGCACCTCGCACTCCTCGTCTGCCGTGAAGGGATCGCGCTGGTCGGAATCGACGTCGATCTGGCCGAGGATCACCTTGCCACGACGGATCAGGATCACCAGCTCCGACTTGGTGAAGGGGTTGCAGGCGATGTAGTTCTCGCGCCCGCCCACGTCGCCGACATTCTGGTCGCGTCCGGTGGCGACCGCCGTCCCGCAGACCCCCTGCCCCACCGGGATCCGATCGTGCTCGGTCTCGCGTCCCGACCACCCTTCGAGCACCAGCTCGTCACCATGGAGCATGTAGAGGTACACCGAGGTGTACGGCGCGCCCGCCTCACGGATCAGCTCGGCGGCCAGAGTCAGGAGCTTCTCTCGCTCCGCCCCGTGATTGAACGCGCTGCGCAGACGCGTCACCACCCGCTCGGCGTCGAGGATCGGCACGCTCAGCTCCCCGGCCGAAGGCGCAGCGTCACCTGCACGCTGTCCGTCGCCTCCCCGCGGAAGTAGACCACCGTGATCGCCTCGCCCGGCTTGTGGGCCCGCAACACCGTGACCATCTCGGCCAGCGTCGACGTCTCGGTGCCGGCCATGCGCACGATCACGTCGCCGGCCTTGAGCCCGGCCTTGGCGGCGGGCGATCCGGCGGTGACGCCGTCGAGCACGATCCCCGCCCCGGAGCGCTCCATGTTGGGCACCGAGCCGAACCACGACCCGTACCCGGTGGTGGGGGCCGGTGGCGTGGCGGTCTGGGCGGCCACGGGAGCGGCCAGGGCGAACAGGGCGAGGGCAACAACGGTCGAGCGCATCGCGACATCCTGGGCAGAAGACCCTATGATTCTAATCTCTCCCCTCCTCCCACGCGGATGCCGTGTCCCCTCGCCTCTTCGCGCTGATTCCCGCCGCCGTTGCCATCAACCTCGTGATCGGTCGCGTGGTGGCCGAACTGGCGTTGCCGGTCTATCTCGATACCCTCGGCACGATGCTCGTGGCGGTGCTCGCCGGGCTCTCCGGCGGGCTGGTGGTGGGCACCATCAGCCAGCTCCTCTCCGGGATGCTGAGCGGCTATCAGTGGCTCGCCTTCACCCCGATCCAGTGGTTGATCGCGGTACTGGTGGCCCTGACCGCCGCACGCGGCGGCTTTGCGGGGCCCTGGCGCAGCGCCGCTTGGGGTGCCGCCTGCGGACTCGCCTGCGGTGCGCTCTCGGCCGTCATTGCCTTCGTGCTGTTCCGTGGGGTCACGGCGGGGGGGGTCAGCGCCATCGGGGCGCTGCTCCGGGCGATGGGCCTCTCGCTGGAGGCCGCGGTCACCATCGCCTCGCTCGCGACCGACGTGGTGGACAAGACGATCGCCTTTGTGGTGGTGGGCATGCTGCTCCGGGCACTGCCGCGGCGGGTGCTCGGCCGTTTCCCCCTGGCCGCCCGCGCCGTGGGCCGATGACCACCCTCGCGCGACGGGCCCATCCCTTCACGGCCGGCGCGGTGGCGCTGGCCCTCGCGGCATTGGCGCTCCTCGCGCCGGCCCCGGTCGGCCCGGTGGTGGTCTACGCGGCGACCATGCTGGTCTCGCTTCTCACGGGCAGCGGGCGCGGGGTGTGGCTTGGCGTGCTGGTGTCCGCCCCACTCTGGGTGCTGCTCCTCGTGGTGCACGGAATGCTGGGCGAGGGCCCGCGCGCCCCCTTCATTGGGGGGGGGACACTCGCCATCGAGGGGACCCGCTGGGCCATCGGGCAGGGTGCCCGTCTGGCCGCGATCGTCACCGCCTCGCTCGCCTTCGCCACCAGCTTCGACCCGCATCGCTTCCTCCAGGCCGCCATCGCCCGGCGGTGGCCCTGGACGTTCGCCTTCCTCGTGGTGGCCACCCTCGACGCCGCGGACCGCTTCGGCGCGCAGGCCACTCGCCTCCGGGAGGCGCAACGCACCCGCGGCCTCAAGGTGCGCGGCTCGCTGGCCACCCGGGCCCGCGCGATCCCGGCGCTGGTCTTTCCGCTGATGCTCGCCGCGCTCACCGAGGCCGATGAGCACACACTGGCCCTCGAGACGCGTGGACTCACCCGACACGGCGAGCGGACCGCCATTGATCCCCCGCCCGACGGCCTGCTGGAACGCACGCTCCGCTGGGGACTCCTGGCGGTGGTGATCGCGGCCCTCGCCTGGCGACTGGCGGCATGATGGTGCTCGCAGCCACTGACCTCCGCGTCCGCTGGCCGGCCCAGGATCGGTGGGCCATCGCGGGCGTCACGCTCCAGTTCACCCCGGGCACGCTCACCTGGCTCCACGGCGCACTGGGCGCGGGGAGCAGCACGCTGGTGCTGGCACTCGCCGGGCTCGCGCCACGACTCACCGGTGGGGAGCGCGCGGGGCGCATCCTGCTGGGCGATCGTGATCCCGCCGACCATTCCCCCCTCGACCTCGGCCTCGGCTATCTCGGACCATCGCCCGCGCTCCAGTTGAGCGGGATTGCCAGGACGGTCTGGGACGAAGTGGCCGTCGGGCCAATGAACCTGGGCTGGCCCGTCGACTCCATCCGCGCCGCCGTGGCCACGGCCCTCGAGCGCGTCGGGGTGCGCGCGCTCGCCGACCGGCACCCCGACCGCCTCTCGGGGGGGGAGACCCAGCGCGTGTTGCTGGCGGCGCTCCTGGTCACTGGCCCCCGGGTGCTCCTGCTCGACGAGCCATTCTCCGCACTCGACCGGGCAGCACGTGACAAGGTGGCCGACCTGCTGCGCACCCTCGCGGCCGACGGCTTGACCGTGGTGGTCGCCTGTGACGACGCCGACACGATGCGGACCCGTGCCGATCGCGCAATCGTCCTCCACGAAGGTCGGGTGGCGCTCGACGGGGTGCCCGACGAGATCCTGGCCTCCCCCGCGCTGGCCGCGACCGGCGCCGGGACCACCGATGCCGGCACCCTCGCCGTACTGGCCGGCTGGGGCGCTCCCACCCCGCTCACCGCAGGCGCTATCGTGGCAGCGTACCGGTCGGTGGGGGCGGCACCCGCACCCGCCCCGAACGACCCCGAGCCGCCCGCATCGGCCCCGGCGGTTCTTGCCCTCGATCGGGTGATGTTCCGGTATGCCGATCGCCCGCCGGTGCTCGATGGATTCTCATGGGAGGTAGCGGCCGGCACGACCACCGCAGTCCTCGGCCCCAACGGCGCGGGGAAGTCCACGGTATTGCGCCTCGCCATGGCCCTTGAGCACCCCAATGCGGGGACAGTGCGCACCCGTGGGCAGCTGACCACTGGCCTGGGGCCGGAGGACTTTGCCCCAGCGGTGGGCTTCCTCTTCCAGCAGCCCGAGCGGCAGCTCTTTGCCACCTCCGTGCAGGCGGAATGCGCGCTCGGGCCGACTCTGGCAGGATGGCCGGCGGAACGCATCAGCGACGCGGTTGCTGCGGTGCTCGATCAGCTCGGGCTCCACCCGCTCGCTGCGGAACATCCATGGGACTTGCCCGTCCCGTTGCGGCGGCTGGTGGCGCTGGCCTCCGTTCTGGTGGCGTCCCCCCGTCTCCTCCTCCTCGACGAGCCGACCGCCGCGCTCGATGCCCGTTCGCGGGACCGTGTTATCGTCGCCGTCCGCGCGGCGCACGCGGGCGGCACGACGGTCGTGGCCATTACGCATGACGCCATTTTCGCCCATGAGGCGCTCGACCTGGCCGTGGTGCTCGAGAGTGGCATGGCCACGTCGGTGGGGCCTCTGGCGGAGCACTGGGACCAGGTCGGCCTCGCCCCCACCGCCGCCCTCCTGGTCGGGCGGGGCATCGGCGTGCAGTCGTCGTCCCGCTCGCGGCGGGACGCCGTGGCAGGGATGCTCGCGGGGCGGCGAGGGGATACCTTCTAGCATGGCCGTCCCATTGAACGCCACACTCGCCGCGTCGATTTATCAGGTGCGCCTTGCCGAGGCCGACCCGGGTGCGCTGACGCGCGCGGCGGAGTTGCTGGCGCGAGCCGCGGGCCAGGAGCCCGCCACGTGGGACCTCGACGGCGACGACCTGAGGGTCAACGGGACCCCGCTGGCGCCGGGGGCGCCGGGCGTGCCTACGGTCCGGACCGCCCTGCGCCACCATCGGATCAGCCGGCTCGCGATCCCAGCGGAAGTTCGCACGCCGCAGTGGGCCGAACTCGCCACCATTCTCGCCGCGGCGCCCGGGATGTATGAGACACCCGAGCGGTTCGCCCACGCGGTGCAGATGGCGATTCCCGGGGCGATCGTCGTTCCGACGATCAGCACGCTCGCCAGCGAAGCTCTCCGGGAGGCCACGATCCAGTGGTACGAGTCACCTGAGTTGCCCACGGAGGAACCGAGCAGCGACTCGATGCTCCTCAGCCAGGGCACGGAGCGATCGGCATTGAGTGCCACACTCGATCCGCTGCTGCATCGGGGGGCCGCCGCCGCCGGGCGATCGGACTGGGAGGGGCTGATGACGGTGATGCAGGCGCTGGACACGCTTGTCGCCACCTCCGACGACGCCACGCGCATGATCGTGGCGCAGGAGCAGCGACGCATGGTGCCGCCGGCGACCCTCGATGAGATGGTGCGGCAACTGCCGGATGCCGGCTTGGGCAGTGTCGTGGCCCGCGCCATCATCGCCACCGGGCGCCGCGGCGCCGACGCGCTCCTCGAGGCACTCGCCGACCGACCGACCCGCATCGCCCACCGGGTCTACCTCGAGACCCTCATCCAGACGCGCGACGCCGACGGACTCCTCCTCGGCATGCTCACCACCAACGCGACGGAGCAGCTCTGCGACGTGCTGACGGTGATCGGCCGGCGCGGGATGGCGGACGCCGTGCCGGAGGTAAGCGGGCTGCTGCGGCACCCCCAGGCGGACGTGCGCACCGCCGCCTGGCGGGCCCTGGAGCAGATCGGCACGCCCGAGACGCTCGCCGCCCTGCACTAGCCGGCCTCAGTTCCCCACGAAATCGGTGTCGGGGGCGAGGCCGCGGGCGAACGCCGCCAGCAGGTTCGCGGCGGCGAGGACGTCGTCGAGCTGCACCAGTTCATTGGGCGAGTGCATGTACCGGAGCGGCACCGACACGAGCCCGGTCGCCACGCCGCGATGCGCGGTGAAGATCGCATCGGCGTCGGTACCGGTGTGCCGCGCGGCTCCCTGCACCACGTGCGGGATCCCCTCCGCCTCGGCCGCCGCCACCAGGCGCTCGAAGACCACCGGATTGACCGCCGCCCCGCGGGTGATGACCGCCCCGCTGCCGAGCTTCACGTCGCCATGCCGCTTCTTCTCGATGCACGGGGAGTCGGTGGCATGGGTGACGTCCACCACGATGGCCGCCGCCGCCTCGAGCGCCGTGGCCGAGGTGCGTGCCCCCCCCCCAGTGTAGGCGATCTCCTCCTGCGTGGTCGCCACCGCGGTCACCGGCACGCGCGGGCGATCGGCGGCGAGCTGCCGCAGCGCCTCGAGCACCACGAACGCGCCGACCCGGTTGTCGAGGGACCGGGAGACCACGCGGTCGTTCGGCAACCGGGTGAGGGTGGAGCCGAGGACGCCGGCCGTCCCGACGCTCACCCGGGCGAGCGCCTCCGCGCGGTCCTTCGCCCCGATGTCGATCCACAGATCATGCGGCTTCGACAGCTTGTCGCGCGCCGCTTGGTCCATGGTGTGGATCGCCTGCTTGCCGATCACCCCGGCAACCGGGCCATCGCGCCCCAGAAGCGTCACCCGCTGCCCGACGAAGACCTGCGGATCCCATCCACCGATCGGATCGAACCAGCAGAAGCCCTCCTCATCGACGTGCACCAGCATCACGCCGATCTCGTCGATGTGGCCGGCGAACATGAGCCGGGGCCCGTCGCCGGCCCCTCCCGCAGGGTGGACCGTGGCGAACGAGTTGCCGCTCACGTCGGCACGCACCTCGTCGGCAAAGCTGGCGGCCTCCCGCCACAGGCGGGCCGGGGCGCGCTCGAAGCCGGAGGGCCCCGCGGCGTCGAGCAGGCGAGCAAAGAGCGCGAATTGGTCTGGAGTCATGGAGGGAATCTATCTTCCCCCGCAATGGCCGCACCGATCCGCACCACCCTCGCCTCCATCTGGACCTGGGGGCTCCTCGCCCTGGGCGCGGTGATCGTCCTTCCGCTGGCCTATCTCTGGCGCGTCCTGGGGTGGCCGATCGATCGCTGGAACTATTACGGCGGTCGGCTCTTTCGCCACATCGGCCACCTGGTGGTCCGCGGGACACCACGCTGGCACTTCGAGATCCGCGGCCCGCGACCGGCGAACCCGCGCACCCCCTATGTGGTGGTGGCCAACCACGAATCCTTCGCCGACATCATCGTCCTGACGCTGCTGCCGTGGGAGATGAAGTGGCTCAGCAAGGCCAGCATCTTCCGGATTCCCTTCTTCGGCTGGATCATGTGGGCGGTGCGTGACATCGCCGTCCACCGCGGCAAGGCGACCAGCGCAAAGGCCGCGATGGACGAGTGTCGTCGTCGCCTCGACGGGAAGGTGTCGGTGATGATCTTCCCCGAAGGCACCCGCTCCAAGACACCAGAGATGTTGCCGTTCAAGGATGGCGCCTTTCGACTCGCCATCGAGGCCGGCGTCCCGATCCTCCCGATGGCGATCTACGGCACCCGCGACGCGATCGCCAAGCACGACTGGCGGATCGGCAGCGCCCACGCGATCCTCGAGATCTTGGAGCCCGAGCCCACCGCCGGCCTGACGCTCGAGGATCTCCCCGCCCTCAAGGCCCGCATGCGAGATCGCATCGGCGCCGCCCGCGACCGACTCCGCACCGAACTCGGCCGCGCCTGATCCCCACCACGCCGACGGGGGAGGCCGCCACCTGGCGCCCTCCCCCGTCGGAACATCATCACGTCCTGCCGAGTGGGATTACCGCACGGCGTACGGCGTGGCCTTCCCCTGGGCATCGAAGGTGTAGACCGTATAGCGGTCCTTGCTCGGCCCCTCCATGCCCGGCGAGCCCATCGGCATTCCCGGCACCGCCACGCCCTTGACCCCCTTCACGGGACTGGCGAGCAGCTTCTTCACCACGTCGGCCGGGACATGGCCCTCGATCACCAGGTCGCCCGCAAAGGCGGTGTGGCATGACTCCAGCTCGCGGGTGACCCCATTGGCGCGCTTGAGTGCCGTGAACTCGTCACGATTCTCCACCTGCACGGTGAAGCCCTGTGCCTTCATGTAGTCCACCCAGGCCTGGCAGCAGCCACACGTTGGCGACTTGACCACGCGCAGGACCGGCGGCGCCTCGGCGGCGGGCGCCGCGCGCCAGGCGACGAGCACCGTGGCGAGGAGCATGGCGACAACAGCAGCAGGACGGCGCAGCATGGCAGGGCCTCGGGGAACGAGTGGATCAGGAATCTACAGGGGGCCAACGGCGAACGGCGAACGAGATCAGGCACGTTTCACCGTTCACCGTTCATCCTCACCCAGCCATCAATCGCGGACCAGGATCAGGAACTTCCCGCCACTCCAGAACTCCTGCGACGAGACGTGCAGATCGCCCTTCACCTTGCCATCGCTGGTAACCGTGCTGGCCAGAAACTGCGGGCTCTGACGGGTGACGATCTTGTACTGCTTGGTCGGCTCTGGCACGGTGAGCACGGTGTCCCGGCGCTTGTCGAGCCGCTGGAACAACTCGGGGAGCAGCTCGCGCGCGGGCTGCAGCGTCTTGCTGCCGAAGACCAGGAACTTGCTCCCCTCCTTGACCAGGATGCCGCGCTCGATCAGCTCGCTCTCGGTGCCGACAGCGTAATAGACCGTGTTGGCCGCGTCGGTGACCTGCACGAGCGTGTCGGTGAGGGCGGCTCGCGCGGTGCCGAGCTCCTCCGCCTTCTGCGTCAGCGTGTCGACGCGCGAGGTGAGCACCTGGATCTGCTCGCGCTGCTCGCTGACGATCTGCTCCTGCTCCATCGCCGCGGTGCGCAGCTCTTCGATGGTCTGCTGGAACGCGTCGAGCTGGCTGAGGAGCTTGCGTCGCTCACCGGTCAGCGCACTCACCCGCTTGCGCTGCTCCTCGACCTGCACGTCGGCCGCTTCGAGGCGCGAGATCAGCTCACGGATCTTGCCCAGCAGCACCGCACGCTCCTCGGCCCGGCCGGTCACCGGGCGCTCCCCGCTGGCCACCGGACTCACCCCAAGGCCACGAACCCGCGCGAGGTCGGCGTTGATCTCGGTCACCATCTGGGTGGCGGCGAGCACATCGGAGACCAGAGAGTCCTTCTGTTCGTTCAGTTGCTGCTGTTCGGTCACCATTTCGTCGTAGCGCTTCTTGCTGACGCAACCGGTGAGCGTGGCCACGGCCAGAAAGGCCAGCAGGGCGTTTCGCATGATGGATAATCCTTTGAGATGTCAGAGCAGGGGGGGACGAGTCACCCCCCAAACGTTGCACAAGCATACGTGGAGCGCCAGCCCACCGCTCCACGACGGGGCTTGGGTAGATTTGGGGGATGCGCCCCATCCTGCCATGCCTGCTGGTGCTCCTCGGTTGCGCCCCCGCCGCCCACACTGGCCCCGCCACCCCGCAGCCCCTGGCAGCACCGGGTGGGCGGGTGGTGACGATTCTCCATTTCAATGACGTCTACGAAATCAGCCCGGTGGAGGGCGGGCGGAGCGGGGGCCTGGCCCGCGTGGCCACGCTCCGCGCCCGGCTCGCCGCGGACGGGGCCCCGGTCCTGACGCTGCTCGGCGGTGACTACCTCTCGCCGTCGGCGATGGGCCTGGCCCGGGTGGACGGCACCCGCCTCGCCGGGCGCCAGATGGTGGACATCCTCAATGCCGTGGGGGTAGACTGGGCCGTCCTCGGCAACCATGAATTCGACCTCACCCAGCCGGAGTTTCTCGCGCGACTCGGCGAGGCCCGCTTTCGCCACCTGACCGGCAACGTCACCGACTCGGCCGGACGGCTCTTTCCGCACGCCGCACAGCATGCCGTGGTGAGCCTCGCCACGGCTGGTGGTCCGGTGCGGCTCGGCCTGGTGGGCGTCACGCTCGATGCCAACCGGCAACCGTGGGTGCGCTATGGGGATCCCCTCGAGGCCCTCGCGCGCGACATCGCCGTGCTGCGGGACTCGGTCGATGCCATCATCGCCCTCACCCACCAGACCCTGGCCGACGATCAACTGGTCCTCGAGCGCTTCCCGGAGATCGTTCTGCTCCTCGGGGGCCACGAGCACGAGAACTATCTGCTGCGCCGTGGCCCGCGGTTCACGCCGCTCGTCAAGGCCGACGCCAATGTGCGGACCGTCGCGGTCGTGACCCTCGATCTCGACGCGACCCCTGCCGTGCGCGACATCCGCCTCGTCCCGATCGACACCACCATCGCCGAGGCGCCCGAGGTCGCCCGGCGCGTGCAGGGGTGGGTGGATCGTGCCTTCGCGGCATACGTGGCCGAAGGGCTCGATCCCACGGCCGTGGTCACCCGCCTTCCGGAGCGCCTGGACGGCCGCGAGGCGACGGTCCGGGTGCGCGAGGGCCACCTCACCGCGCTCATCGCGGAGGCGCTCCGGCGCGAGGTGCCCGACGCCGAGGTCGGGGTGATGAACGGTGGGTCGATCCGGATCGATGACGTGCTCCCGGCGGGCCCCGTCACCCAGTACGACGTGATCCGGGTCCTGCCCTTCGGCGGGGTGGTGGTGCGCACCACGATGCCGGGCGCGCTGCTCACCCGCGTACTGACCCAGGGCGTGGCCAACCGCGGCAGTGGCGGCTTTCTCCACCTGGACGGGGCGGCGTGGGACGGCAGCCGGTGGCGCGTGGGCGGGACGCCGGTCGACCCGGGCCGCCGCTATGTGGTGGCCACCACCGACTTCCTCGTCACCGGCCGGGAACGTGGGCTTGAGTTCCTCGCGCCCGCCACCCCGGCGCTCGGTCCGATCACCCCGTTCCGCGACATCCGCCGCGCGGTGATCGACGAGATGCGCCGCCGGTGGGGCACCGGTACCACGCCGGAGTGATCCGCCCGATGCCGACTGCGCTGCACCCCGATTCCTCCGACCCGATGGCGACCGCATGATCCGACGCACGCTGCCCTTCCTCGTCCTCTTCGGCCTCCTTGCCGCCTGTGCCCCCCCCACCCCGCGCGCCCTGCCGAGTCCGGTGCAGGTGCCGCAGCGCATCACCGCGGCCACCGTCCCCACGCTCAACGGGATGCCGCACGCGGTGCGTGTCGGCCTCACCGTGCACATCAGCGGGATGGTGCCGGTCAACGCGCAGGGACAGCTGGTCGGGGGCACCCTCGACGCGCAGACGCGGCAGGCGATGGGCAACCTGCTCGCGGTCGTCGCGGCGGCCCGCGGGCTCCCGGCGGATGTCGTGAAGATCACCGCCTACGTGCGAACGCTCACGCCCGAGGCGGTCGAGACAATCCGCGGCGTGGTGGCCACGGCCACCGATCCCGCGGCACCGCCGGCACTGACCGTGGTGGGGGTGGACGCCCTCCCCGAAGCCGGGATGCAGGTGATGCTCGAGGGGACCGCGCACCTGCGCAGCGAATTCCCCGACCGCACCCGGATGCGGAACTAGGTGCGCCGGTCGCCGTTTAGCGCGCCTGCCACAACTCGATCCGGTTTCCTTCCGGATCGTCGAGCCACGCGAAATCGCCGTCGGGCGTCTCCTGGCGCTCCTCCACGGTGGCCCCGTGCTCCGATAGGTACTCGATCAGCGCGTCGAGGTCCTCGACCCGCCAGGTGATCTCGCAGTGTCGCCGGTCGTGCCCCAGGGTGTGCTTCGCCTGGTGAATCGCAAAGGCCGGGCCCTCGCGCGTCTCGGTCCGCCACTCATGCGAGCCGGGTTCGCGGGTGAAGAACAGCCCGAGATGCGTCTCGTACCAGTGCGCCAGCGTGTCCGCATGATCGGCGAAGAGCACGACACCACCGAGGCCAGTTACGGTCGGACGATCCATGCAGCGACTCCTGGAAGGAAGGGAAACGGACCAGCACGAAGGGGGATCACTCCCGGCACTCCACCACGCGCTCCGTGCGCCGGACCACCACCGGCCCGGGGGCGATGGGGATCGCGAGGACGAGGGTCGGGGCGGTGAGCGCCGCGGTGACGCCGCAGCCAGCCCCGGGCGCACCGATCGCGATGTCCACGTGGATGGTGTCCGCCGACACGACGTGGTCGGTCATCGCCAGCGAGAAGCCGCCACTGGGCCGCATCCCCGCGGCGACGATCAGCACGCGCTGGGTGACGAAGTCGACCGGTGGAAGCGATGGGGGGGGGGACACGCCGTCGTGCAGGTGGCTCCACGCCGCCTCCCAGCTCGTGGCGTTCGTCACGACCACGTCCATCGCCTCCTCCCAGCTCGACTGCTGGCTCTCCCCCAGGACCGTGATGGGTGGGCCGGTGGCGGCATCGACAGCGGTGGAATCGGTGACCGCGTCGCGGTCGGGGGTATCACCGGTGCAGGCGGCGAGGGCGAGCAGGACCAGGACAGCGTGGCGCATCATGACCTCAGGTTGGCAGGAGACGGAACTTGACGCCAGCCCAGACGTCGTCAAGGGCGATCATGGCAACCGGCCGCAACTCCGGCCGTTGGGTGGCCTCCCAGCCGGTGTCCCGCGTGAGGGTGGTGGAGCGTCCCGAGCTCTTCTTCGGATAGGCCACCCAGAGGGTCCCGGCGGAACCACAGGCCCGGAGCGCCGCCGGCAGGCGCCGGGCGAGGGCTGCCGTTGTGGGGGCGTACAGGATCACCACGTCGAACGGCCCCCCACCTGCGCGGTGCGCCAACGTGCATCGCGCGGGCACCACGTCCCAAATCATCATCGCCTGGGCGTCGGCATCCAGGACGAGGACCCGTTCCCCTCCGGTGATCCCCAACTTGGCGAGTGCCCCTGCCGCGTCGGGCGGCAGCTTCATCGGAGGTCGCGCGGAGGTGGCCATGAAGTGATCCTGAGCAGGAGGGTCGCACGTCGGGGGTCGCTCCCTGCACTGCATGACCTTACGCCGAAACCGCCTGCCCCACAACCTCGGTCCAGTGCGCGGGGTCGGTCGCCCCCTCGGTGGACCACACCAAGACGCGGGTGTCGGACCCGCAGCCGACGTGGTCCCGCACCGGCGCCAGAGTCGGGGCCGCCATCAGCGCCATCAGGCCCGCCACGCTCGCTGCCCCCGACTCGCCCGCGACCACGCGAGGGTCCGGCGCCGTGGGCGTGGCGAGGCGTCGGATCGCGCGGCGGCTCCAGTCGTCCTCGATCGTCAGAAACGCATCGACCCCCGACGCCAACACGCGCATCGCCGTGGTGCTCGCCAGGCCACAATCGAGGCCGGCCATGATGGTGTGGGGCTGCGTCGGCACCGGGACCACCGCACCGCGTTGGGCGGCCACGAGGCAACACGGTGCCCGCGCGGGCTCGACCACCACGAGCCGCGGTCGCCGCGTCCCGTAGCGATGCCAGTAGTACGCCGTGATCGCCGCCGCCCAGGTCCCCACCCCGGCATGCACCAGCACGAGGTCCACCGCGGGCGCCACCGGGGGGTGCATCGTCGGCTCGAGTTCCCGGGCGTGCGTGAGGTAGCCGGCGGCGATCCACTCCGGGATCTCCTCGTACCCCGCGGTGGCAGTGTCCTGGATCGCCACCCACCCCTGCTCGGCCGCGGCGGCATGCGCCCGCCGCACCGCGGCATCATACCCGTCCGCCACCAGCACCACTGTCGCCCCCTCGGCGCGGATCGCCGCCACCCGCGCCGCGGCCGCGTGGGCCGGGATGAAGACCACCGCGCGATGCCCGAGCTGCCGGGCGCTCCAGGCCACGGCGCGACCATGATTGCCGTCGGTCGCCGTGGTGAAGGTGATCGTGCCCCCCCCACGATGCCGCTGCAGCCAGCGGTGCATCGCGTACGACGCGCCGAGGCCCTTGAAGGCGTTGAGCCCGAGCCGGTGCGATTCGTCCTTGAGGTGGAGCGCCGCCACGCCCAGCTCCGCCGCCAGACCGGCGAGGTCGTGCAGCGGCGTCGAGGCACATCCCGGCAGGGTGCGGTGGAAGGCCTCCGCCTCGTCCGCCAGCGCGGCCAGCCGCTCGATCCCTTCGGGCGCACGGGGCGTCTCGACGAGATGGTGCATCAGCCTACCGACGCAGCCGGTGCACGCGGACGTGTTCGACACCGTACGGGTCGCGCCAGGTGCCCAGCACCCGGTCACGCTGCACCTCGAGCAGGGTGAGTCCGCGCGGGGCGCGCACCTCCCCCAGCCACCGGCCATCGGGATCGAGCACCACCCAAGGTTGCGCCGCGGAATCGGGGCGCTCCGGCCCTTGGTCCACCCGCAACCACGTGTGGCCGGTCGGATCGACCAGTTGACGATCATGGGTGGGCATCGCGGCGGGCACCCCCGCAGCCACCATCGCCTCGATCACCTTGGCGCGGACCACCTCGGGCAATTGCGCCACCTGCGCCCCGCGCCGCAGGCCGTGGGCGCGCAGCGCCGCAGGCGGGATCGCGCGTCGGGCCCGCTCGAGCCGCCAGGTCTCGCGTGCACTGCCGTCAACCCGGAGGCGCAGGATGTCATCGCTGTCGCCGGTGCTCACCTGCACCCACGGGGCGTTGAGCGCCACTGTCGTCTGCGCCCCGAACGGCCGCGGAAACGCGGTGCGGAACGTCGCGGTGCTGGCCACCACCACTTCGTCCCCCGCCACGACCCCTATTGTGTCGGTGCGCGCCACGCCCACCGCGCGATGCAGGAGTACCAGCGCGTCCCGCTGGAGCCCCACGCCACCCGCCACCGGCACCGGACGATCGACCGTCAGCACGAGCGAGCCGTCGGGGAACATCCCCACGGGCGCCTCGCCAACGGCGAATGCCACGGTACGCGCCACGCCGCCGCCAGGATCGAGCACGGTCAGGCGACCGCGCCCGGCATCCCACACCAGCAGCGAGTCGCCCCGCACCCCCAGCAGGCTCGGTCGGCGGAAATCGTCGAGCGTATCGACCGATCCGGTCACGCGCGCGGCCAGGGCACCGTCGGCCCGGAACAGGAGCACAGCGCGATCCTCCGCCACCACCACGGCCACCCCGCCGTCCGACATCCGATGCACGCCCACCACCCCCACCAGCAGGGCGCCGTCAGCGCGCGAGGCATCACCCACCACCTGCTCGCTCGCGCTGTCGATGCGCCACCCCGCGTCGGCATCCCACGCCGCGCCGGTCGAGGCAACGATGCGCACCCCGGCCGAATCGGTGACCACCATGGTGGACGGAGTGCCGCCGCCGCACGCCGTCAGGAGCGACACCAGCACGAGGGCGCGCAGGATCACAGCGACACCTGCAGCCCCGAGGTGAAGAGGCGATCGGTGGTCATGAAGCCGGTCTGCGGGAGTCCGTCATACCGGATCACATAGGAGAGCTTCACCCCGATGTGCGAGGTGATCGGCGCGGTCAGAGCGCTCTCGGTGTTGACGCGGAGGTCCTCCGGCTCGCGAAAGTTCGGCAGGATCTCGATCGACTGGGTGAGCTGGGCCTTGGGGCTGAACCGGTGGGTGTACGTCGATGCCGCCCGGCCGCCCAGGAAGTCGAGGTCGCGCGGGCCCGGTACGGTGCCGCGCTGGCGCGTGAGCGAGGCGCCACCCTCCACGCTGAGCCGGTTGCGGTCGGTCCGCACCAGCGCGATCGACAGCCCGGCCACGGTCCCCACGCGGGAGGCGAGGCCGGCGAACACGTTCCGCTCGTAGTTGACCAGATTGTAGACCGAGACGGCGTTGAGCACCTTGAGGTCCGCGCGGAAGGTGCCGCGCCAGATCGACGTGACCGCCTTCCCCTTGCTCCGGCCGTACACCCCGTTGAACGTCTGCGCGAGCGTCACCTCACCGAGCTCGGCGGTGACCTTGTCCCCGAAGTTGAGCGACTGTACGGAGGTGTTCCCCGCGGTGCTCACGTAGCCGATGTCACCGGTGAACTTGATGTGCATCGGCTTCGGCGGCTTGGTGGTATCGGCGACCAGGGTCAGCACGAGCGGCAGGGCAGCAAGGACCATTGCGCGTCACACTCCGGAGATGCGGGTGCCCATCAGCGGGCGCCATCCCCAAGGTAACCCCGTCTTGCCTGCCTTCCACCGCTCAAAAGGTGACCTGCACCCCGGTGGTGAAGATCCGATCGGTGGTCTGGAAGCCGGGCTCCGGCAGGCCGTCGTAGCGGATCTCATAGCTCGCCTTCATCGCGATCCCCGAGGCGAGCGGCGCCACCAGCGACGTCTCGGTGTTGATGCGGAGGTCGTCCCCCGCCTTGAAGTTCGGCAGGAACTCCACCGTCTGACTGAAGCGGGACTTCTCGCCGAGGAGGCGGTCGAACGCCAAGGCCGCGCGCCCCGCGGCGAAGTCCCGGTCGGGGGCCGGCGCCACCCCGCGCTGCCACACATAGCCCGCGCCGACCTCGCTCCGCAGTTTGGTGCGCTCGGCGTCGAGGAGCTGGGCCGAGAGACCGGCCGATTGGTTCACGCGGGAGCGAATCCCAGCGAAGGTGTTGCGGTCAAATTCCGTGCGCACGAACACGCCCAGCCCCTCCCCCACTTGCCGATCGCCGCGCACCCCTGCCCGCCACAGCGAGGTGTTGGTCTCGCCGTCGAGCCGGCCATAGATCACGCTGAACGTCTGCGCCACCGCCCACCCGTCCGAGCTGACGGAGAGCTTGTTGCCAAGGTTGAGCGTGGTCACGTCGGTGTTGCCGCTGGTGTTCACGAAGCCGGCGTCGCCGGTGAAGGTGACGATGGCGCCGGTGTCGGCGACGGTGAGGACGGTGAGGATGGCCATCAGCACGGATACGACCTGGTGAACGGTGACCGGTGAACAGTGAACGGGGGAGAGCGCATCAGTCCTCGCGCAGGTAGGCGATCAGGTCCGTGGCGAGCGGTGCCCCCCCCCCACTGCGGACGGCGTGCGCCAACTGGCCCCGATGATACATCCCGTGGAGCACCACGTGATGGAGGATCTCCTCGACCGTGGTGGTGAAGGCGTCGCCTCGCGAATTGTGATAGGCGACATGACGGCTGGGATTGTTTCCAGCGTACTCAATTGCGTACCGGGACAGCAGCGCATGGTTCCGTTCAGCAAGCGCGGTACATTCGGCGAGCGTGAGCGCCGGCCACACGGCCACGGAAGGCGCCACAACCTCCAGGCGTGCCAGCCAGACCGCCTCGGCAGCAAGCAGGTGCGCCCACGTCGCCAGCACGTCGGCCGGCGCCGGCTCGAGGGTGGCGAGCGAGGCCGCGGTGCGACGATCGGCCCAGACGAGGTGGTCGAGGAGGCGAGAGAGCATGGCGGGAAAATAGTAGGAGGTCGCCGCGCGGCAGCGCCCCGTGCCGCTCACCCTTCACCCTTCCGGCACGGCGTCCGCAAATCCCAGCGTCGATGGCTGACCCGAGGCCTGCTCGGAGAGCAGAATATTCAGACTGAGACAAACGGTGCCGCCACCGACGACATCCACGCAGACAATCTCCTCGGGCTTGCCGGGCACGATTCGTGTCGACGTGATACCGAGTCCGCTGAACCTCAGCGGACCGTTCGTGGAGCCGTCGCAGCAGAATTCACCCCAGTACGTGAGCCGTCCATCGGCAGTGATCACGATGGAGCCGAGGACGTTGGCCCGATAGTCTGTCACATCGGTGACGGTCGGGACCGCGGCCGGCTGCCACGTGGTCGAGTCCTGAGACCCACCGACGGGCCATCGTCCGAGGAGGTTGCCGCGCGGCGAGCCCCAGCACCAGACAATACCATCGGTATCGAGGCCGCAATAGTGGTCGGTACCGCAGGCCGTCAGAAGCAGGGCCGTGATTCCCAAGGCAACGGGCACCGCCGAGTGATGCCTCATGTACCGAGCGAGTCCACGGGGACCGGGGGATGAACTCCGAGCAACGGGCGTTTGAGGAGCGTGTAGTCGTCTGCGTCATCCTCGGGAGGCACACCGAAGAGCGTATGTGCGAGGGCGCATATCGTTTCCCGGTTCATCGTCAGGTTGGCGCAGACACGGGATGACCCCGTCAATCGCGGGTGTAGTCGCTCGATCAACACCCCTGTGAATCTGGACACTTCCATTGGCCAGAGGTGGCTTGGACCATATGCATCCGACGCGGACCCCCACGAGATCAGTCGACCGGATGTGAGGGCGAGCATACCGAATGGGCTCGCAGTGAGTTGCGTGAGTCCTCCCGTACCCGGTACGACAGCAGGTGGTGCCTGCTGGAAGCTGTACGGTATCCGGCCGCTGGTCACAGGCTCACCCCAGCACACCGCACTCCCAGTCGCGGTGAGCCCGCACACGCCGGCCACGTCGGTCTGGGTAATGGAAAGGAGTGATTCCGGCACGGTGACCGGCACAGGAATCGGATGCACACTGCCGTCGGTCCCGTGGCGAGGTCAATAAAGCGGAGATCCTCGGGAACGGCGATCGCGCGCGCCGAAGGTTCGGGCTCCGCGGTGATGGAACCATCGCCGCGCGACCCCTCGTCGCTCCGGCCCATGCACCAGACGCGTGCATCCTCGCCGAGCCCACAGATCGTGTTTCCGTGGATGGTACCGGCCTCGACCAAGGGCGGGTGTGCGATCTCGAGCGGTGCGAAGGGCACGGGGGTGCGACTCCCTGGCGCGCCGGAAGGCCATGCGAGAAAGCTGCGCTCGAGCGCACACCAGAGCTTGCCGTGGAGGGTGATCGCACAGGCCGGCTCATCACTGAGGCCGCGGTTGTTCGACATGTGGATCGCCCTGAACCGGACACCCACCGCCGCCGGCACCGGGCGATTCCCCGGCCCGGACGGGGTCCAGCACGCGAGGTGTCCCGATGCATCGAGCACACAATGGCGGGAATCATCGCCTGCCAGTTGGGCGGCCTCCCAGTTGCGGATACGGGCCCCAAAGGTGGTGGCACCCAGACCGGCGGCACGCACCTCCGCCTGCCATGTCCCAGGCACACCGCCAAGCCGCCACACGGCGCGGGCAGCAGCATCCCACGGATCATGGTGCGCACGACGGCATCCCGCATCTTGTCCCCTCCCCCGTACTCTCCCCGTTTACCCTGCACGACAGCGCCCCGCGCCGCGGCGATCCCAGTGTTTACCCCCCCGGCACCCCGTGCAGTGGCGGCGGGTTGTCCGGTCCGGCGACCGCCGCACGACGATCGAGACAGCGCGTGCCGCCGGGCACCGCGCGCAGGCACACTGCCCCCTCGCCGCCGCCCGGCAGGAT
Source organism: Gemmatimonadales bacterium (assembly GCA_038216165.1). Classification (GTDB taxonomy): domain Bacteria; phylum Gemmatimonadota; class Gemmatimonadetes; order Gemmatimonadales; family GWC2-71-9; genus Palsa-1233. The sequence continues at coordinate 20,524 of JBBQQJ010000020.1, forward strand.
CGCGGTGAAGAGCAGCCCGCGCAGGATCCGGAACGGGGTGGCGCTGGCGCGGACCGGATCGAGGCCGCCCCAGACCACCAGGTCGCGATCGACGGTGAGGGCGAGGAACCCACCCCCGCTGGCGGTGATGGCCGCATAGCCCTCGGTCCCCTCAACCGGAACCGGAACCGCCGTGGCAGCGGTGGCGTTGCGCCCCAATCCCCCCCCCACACCACTCCCCCAGCACCAGGCCTGAATCGCGCTGCTCAGGGCGCAGAAGGTTCCGCCACGCGCACCGGCCAGGTCGAAGAAGCGCTCCGGCGTGACCACGGACGTGGGCACCGGGGCCACGCCGATGCCTGGCGGCACCGAGATGGCCCCGGTGGTGGCATCACCCCAACACCGTGCCTGCCCCTGGGACAGGGTGAGGATGCACACCGTCCTGCCGGCGACCGCCACCCGCCACGCGAGCACATCCGGAACCGGGGCACCGGGGCCCTCACGCCGCCCGCCGACCGTGCCGTCGCCGAACTGCCCCGCGCTGTTGTCACCCCAGCAATACACCGCACCGGGCTGGGTCAGGCCACACCACGTGGGGAGGGCTTCGTCCACCGCTCCCCCCACCAGCGCGGTGAGCACCGGCACGCCGGCCGCCACCACGCGCACCGGTGCCGCCTCGGGCCGGAAGCGCCCCGCACTCAGGAGGTCGGCGGCGCGGATGCAGGCAAAGAGCGCGTCACGCGTGGTGCCGCACCACTCCCCCCCGGCATACGCAAGCCGAGTGAAGCGGAGGTCGGTGTCGAGTGCCACCGCTCTGGGCACGCCGGCGTCGGGCGGCTGCCAGCAGCGCACGACATCGTCGCTGTAGCGCCCGCATTGCACCGTGGCACTGCCGCCGGCCTCGCGGATGTCGCCGCTCCGGTTCACCGCGGTGAACCGCGCCGCCGGCAGATTGGCCACGGTGGCGACAGCGCGCTGTTCACCTTCGTCAATGCCGAGCCGCCAGGTGGC
>JBBQQJ010000021.1:0-20981 GCA_038216165.1 Gemmatimonadales bacterium
GTGAGCGTGGCAGTGCTGCCCAGCAACTGGAAGGATTGAATCGGGGAGGTGAGCGTGAGGCTGACCGCCACCTGTTGCACCGTCACCACCGCCGTGCCGCTGGCGGTGCCGCTCGTCGCTACGATGGTGTCGACCCCGTTCGTCACCGCCGTGACGACGCCACTGGCGCTGACCGTGGTGGCGCCCGTACCGCGCCGCGTCCAGGTGACCTGCTGTCCCGTGATCACGGTCCCGGCTGCCGAGCGCAGCTCCGCCGCCAGCGGCGTCGTGATGCCGAGGGAGGCGAGCGCCGTGGCGCCGGGGCTCACCGTGATGGAGGCCACCGGCGTCGGGTCGGGATTCGGCCCGGGGGTCGTCGGGGTGTCGCCGCCGCAGGCGATGGCAAGGAGGGCGACGAGGCCGAGGCCCACGGGCTGGATGACGGCAGGATGACGCACGGAAACTCCACGGTGGTGGGACAGGCTACGTTGAAGTGTACACGCGCCCTGGGTATCCTCCGCCATTCTCCCGCTCCCCACATTTCCCACCCGGTGTCTCCATGTCGCGCTTCCTCGCGCTCTCCGTGCTGCTTCTCGGGCCCTGCGCCGTGTCTGCGCAGATGGCCGATGTTCTTATCCGCGGCGGCACGGTGCACGATGGAACCGGCGCCCCCGGCCGGATCACCGACGTGGCCCTCCGCGGCGACCGGATCGTGTGGGTCGGGTCAGGGGCGAGATGGAGCGCCCGGGACACGGTCGACGCCCGGGGGCAGATCGTCGCGCCGGGCTTCATCGACCCGCACGTGCACGCGACCGGCGAGCTGTCGATCGGCGACTCCGCCTCGCGTCGGGCGGCGTTCGCGCTGCGGCAGGGCGTCACGACGTTGCTCTCCGGCAACGACGGCAGTGGATCGTTCGAGGTGGCCCGCACGCTAGCCGCGTTCGAGGCGAGGGGCATTGGCGTCAATGCCGGGCTCCTCGTCGGCCATGGTGCCGTCCGCAGTGAGGTCATGGGATCGGCACGCCGGGCCCCCACCAGCAGCGAGCTCGAGGTGATGACAGCGTTGGTCGATCGCGCCATGCGTGAGGGCGCCTTCGGCCTCAGCTCGGGGCTGTACTACGCTCCCGGCGGCTATGCCAGCACCGACGAGGTGACCGCGCTTGCCCGGGTGGCCGCCCACCACGGCGGGCTGTACGACACGCACCTGCGCGATGAGTCGACTTACTCGGTGGGCCTTCTGGAGGCGGTGGCTGAGGCGATCACCATCGGGCGTGAGGCCGACCTCCCGGTGCACATCTCCCACATCAAGGCGCTCGGCGTGGATGTCTGGGGTCGCGCGCCCGAGGTGATCGCGATGGTCCGGGCGGCGCGTGCCGCGGGCCTGCGCGTGACGGCGGACCAGTACCCCTGGACGGCGTCGGGCACCGGGCTCACCGCGGCGCTGGTGCCGCGCTGGGCCGAGGCGGGGGGGCGGGACTCGCTGCGGGCGCGCCTGGCCGACCCCATCGTGTGGCCGCAGCTCGAGGAGGAGATGCGCGACAACCTCCGGCGGCGCGGCGGGCCCTCCACCCTGCTCCTCCACTCGGCCAGTGGTTCCCCGGCCCTCCGCACCGCCGTGAACGGCCAGACCCTCGAGGAGTATGCCGCAGCCCGCGGCCTCGATCCGGTTGTGGCCGCGGCGGAGATCCTCGCACAGGGGGGGGCAAGCGTCGCCTCGTTCAACATGCGCGAGGACGACATCGAGGCCTTCATGCAGGAGCCGTGGGTGATGACCGGCTCCGACGGCTCGGGCGGGCACCCGCGGAAGTACGCCACCTACCCGCGCAAGCTGCGCCGGTACGTGCTCGATCATCCTGTGCTCCCGATGGAGCGGATGATCGCGGCCTCGAGCGGGCAGGTGGCGGCCACCTTCGGGATCGCCGAGCGCGGCGAGCTGCGCACCGGGTGGTTCGCCGACGTGATCGTATTCGACCCCGCCGCGGTGCGTGAGGTGGCGACCTACCTGGAGCCGGCGCGCCCCGCAGCGGGAATGACCTGGGTGTTCGTCAACGGCGTGCCGGCGATCGCCGGCGGCGTGCTCCAGGACGCCCTCGCGGGGCGGACCCTGCGGCACGCCCCGCCCTGAGCGCGGGGGCGGGCTGGGTCAGGCGGCGGGAAGGACCAGTCCGAACCGTTCCGCCAGCGCCTCGCGGACCGTCGAGGGGGGGGCATGCCGGAGGAGGCGGAACGCCAAGGCCCGCGTCGCCGCTGGCACGGCCAGCCCCTCCAGCGCCCAGAGATCCAGCACGCCGTGGAGCATCGGGTGGGCGCGCTCCAGCCCCTCGCGCGCCAGCGTGGCCCACGCCGATGCGAGCGCCGCGTCGCGGGCGGCCCCTGCCGAGAGCAGCCCCTGGCGGAGCCGTTCGCCGTCCTGCACCGGCAGCGTCGCGGCCAGGACCAGCGGAACGGCCCGTGCCTGGAGCCGGGCACGGATCGGCGCGGGCAGGTCACCGAGGACGATGACCTGCGATGCCCCCCCCTCGAGGGGGCGCACATGGATGCGGCTTGCCACCACGCCCGACACGACTGGCGTGGCATGAAAGGTCCGCCGGCGCCCGGTGCGCCGGTGGATCGTGACGATCGCCTCGGGGGTGATGCTCCAGGTGTGGCTGGGGAGGTCCAGCTCCATGAGCAGCGCCGGGTCCAGCTCGCGCAGTGCGGCGAGTCCCGCCGCCAGCCGTGCGGGGCCCTCGGCACCCGGGACCACGTCGCGCTCCCAGATCCGCTCGCCGGTGCCCTTGGCCGGGTCGTTGCTCTCCGCTTGCCGCAGCGCGCCCAGCAGGGTGGTCTCCAGCGCCTCCGCCTCCAGCACCGGGAGGAACTCGAGCGCACGCGCCGCATGCCGCAGCACCAGGCGTGGTTCGATCCGGCCGATGTCGTCGAAAAACCAGGCGCAGGAGGTGAACATTGCCAGGGCGTGACGCTCGGCCTCGAGCAGCGTCCGTGCGGACGCCTCGAGTCCGGTCATCCCTTCGAGGTCCGGCCCCGCAGCGTCCCGTGCGATCCACGGGTCGCCGGCGTCAGCGGGCCATTCGCGCTCCACCACGGCATGGATACCCTGCGCGACCACCTCGAGCCCCACGCGCAGCGGCGTGCGCCACGCCTGATGGGTCGTCGTCTCAAAGCGGCAGCCGCAGTCCATGCGCCACCGTTCCACGCCATGCGTGCACGACCAGGCGCTCGGTTCCACGATCCCGACCGTCGGGGCACGGTCGGCCCGCGGCAGGAGGGCGGCGAAGTTGGTGAGCCGGCGCGGATCGTCGGCGCGCACCCGGTCGAGCACGGCCGCGAGTGCGAGGTCGCCGAAGCGATGATGGTGTCCGAACGTTTCGCCGTCGGTCGCCAACGCCGTGACCCCCCCCCTACGCGACAGGAGCCGAGCCGCCCAGCGTTCGGCGTCCTGCATCAGCGTGCCGAAGGCGACGTCGTGGGCGAGCGCCCCGTCGTAGGTGAAGATCGTGAGCGAGGCGCCCCCGGCACCACTCCAGCGGCCGACCCCGCCGTGCTCCGGGAGTTCGGGCACCTGAGGTGGCGCCAGGATCGTGAAGCGGATCCCCTCCTCCGCGAGCACCTGGAGCGTGGCGCCGTCCACGGCCGTCTCCGGGAGCCACATTCCCTCGGGGGCCCGGCCAAAGCGTTGCGTGAAGTCGCGGATCCCCCAGCGCACTTCTGTCCGCTTGTCCCGGTCGGAGGCGAGCGGCAGGATGATATGGTGATACGGCATCGCGATGGCGTTGCCGTGGCCGAGGCGTGCCGCGCTGGCCTGGTCGCCGGCCACCATGGCGGCCACCACGTCCGGGGCGTGCCGGTCGAGCCAGCCGAGGAGCGTTGGACCCACGTCGAATGAGCACCACGCGTAGGCGTTGAGCACCTCACGCACCCGGCCCCCGGCGTCCAGCACGCGTGCGGCTGCGAGCGGGGCGTAGCACTCGCGCGTGATCCGCTCATTCCAGTCGTGGTCGGGAGCCGCGCTCGGCTCGCGGAGCACCTCCTCCAGCCACGGCTCCTCGCGGGGTGGCTGGTAGAAGTGGCCATGCACCACCACGGCACTCATCGCGCGTTCACGGGGCAGTGACGTCGGAGGCGGCGGCGATGGCGCCGAGGAGCGAGGGGAACGGGCCGTCAATGCGTTGCAGGGCGGCCGCACGACCACGGGCGATCATCAGGTCGGCCTCGGGGTCCTCCAGGAGGGTGAGGAGCTCCTCCAGCGCCTCGCAGTGCCCGACGAACCGTTCCGTGGCGTAGTCGCCTGCGGCCCCGGTGGAGATGATGAACTGCCAGTCGGACGACTGCGCGAGCAACAGCTCGCGGGCGGCCTGCTCAAGGATCTCGGCCACCTCGGGCCGGGCGAGTGCGGCGGGGACGCCGTCCCAGAAGCGCGCCTCCAGTGGCCACAGCCGCTCCCAGGTCCACGCCGTCTCGTCATTGAGCCACTTCGAGAAATCGCCGTTGGCCCCCCACGATCCCTCCTCCATCCGGATGGAGGTGGCGGGGGGGGCGTGGCGGAGCCACTCCCCTGCGGTGGACGCCGGCATCTGGGCATCGCCGCGCAGGCCATCATAGAGCGCCGCGAGGAAGTCCACCCCTTCGTACCACCAGTGGCCGAAGAGCTCGGTGTCGAACGGCGCCACAATGGCGCCATCGCCGGGTGCCGCCTGCGCGGCGATGGCGTGCAGGAGGGTGCGGAAGTGCGCGGCGTGCTGGCCCACCGCGTCGGCGGCGGTGGCGGGATCGTAGGGCGCCTTGGCGCCGAGGTCGGCGTTGGGGTCGGTCACCGCCCAGAACTTGAGACCCCCGGGATAGCGGAGCTTGTGGAACTCCAGGTACCGGCCATCGCCGGGGTAGCCGCCGTAGCGGCTCCACACCTGCGCAGTCGTCCGCGGGTCGCGCACCACCACGTGCACCGGCCGGCGGCGTCCACGCGCCCGGGTGCCGACCTGGTAGGCGCGGTAGGGCGAGCGCTTGCGGTCGGTCACCCGTCGGGTCGTCTCGTCCTCGTAGAGCTCCCACGCCTCGCCCGCCTCGGCCAGGTGCGCGTCGACGGTGAACCACCGAAAGCCGGCGTGCCGCAGGTGCTCCTCGATCCCGCGGCGGAGCGGCATCGCCGGGGCGGTCGGCCACGGGTGCCACGGGCCGCGCGGGCGATAGGCGCACTCGGGCACCCAGCAGCCGGTCGGCAGCTCACCGAAGTGCCGCAGGTGTTCCGCTCGGCCGGCCAGCAGTTGCAGGCGGATCGATTCATCCCGTGCGAGCAACGGCAAGAAGCCGTGGGTGGCGGCCGACGAGATCAGCTCGAGCCGTCCGGCCCGCATGTGCCGCCGGAAGGCGCCGATCAGATCGCCGTCGAGCCGGTGCCAGAGGGCGCGCATCGCCTGGAAGTGTGCCTTCCAGTACGGCACCAGCGGCAGGAGTGCCTCGTCACCGGTCTCGCGCAGCGTCACCGGCGCCGCGGCGAGCGCCTCGAACCGGTGCGTGAACCAGCCGTCGAGTTCCACCGGGAAGGAGGGCTCGGCGAGCTGCGCGGCGAGGATCGGCGTGATGCCGAGGGTGAAGGGGGTCGCGGTCCCCTCGCGCTCGGCCCGCTCGAGGGCGGCGAGCAGCGGGAGATAGGTGTCCACGGCCGCCTCGGAGAGCCAGTCGCTGCCGTGCGGCCAGCGACCATGGTGCAGGACCCACGGCAGGTGGGAGTGGAGAATGAGGACGAAGCGCATTATCCCCCCCCCGCTTGGGCGGCACGATGGGCCGCGCCGAGTCGGTAGATCTCCACGTACCGGTCGGCCACGCGGTCCCAGCCGAAATCCTGCGCCATCGCCGCCCGCTGCATCTCCTGCCAGGCGGCCGGGGCCGCGTGCTCGGTAAGGGCGCGCCAGAGCGCGCCGGTCACGGCGCGCTCCTCGTAGGCGTCAAAGAGGAACCCGGTGTGGGCGTCGGCAATCGTGTCGGCCAGTCCGCCGACCCGGCGGGCCACGGGGATCGTTCCGTAGCGCTGCGCGCGCATCTGGGTGAGGCCGCACGGTTCGTACTGCGAGGGCATCAGGAAGATGTCCGCTCCCGCCATCAGGACATGCTCGAGGTCGTCGCGGAACGCGGGCTCGTAGCCGATGCGGTGCGGCATCGCGTGCCGGAGCTGGGCCAGTGCTTCTTCGTACCGGCGTTCGCCGCTGCCCAGGAATACGAACTGGGCCGCGAGCTGGAACAGCCCGTGGTTGCGCACGATGATGTCGAGTCCTTTTTGCGTCACCATCCGCCCCGCGAGGGCCACCACCGGGACGAACGGATTGGCGGGCAGGCCGAAACGCCGCTGCAGCTCCGCCTTGCAGCCGCGCTTGGCCTCGAGCGTGTCGGGGCCGTAGTGCGCCGTGAGCTGTGGGTCCGTGCGCGGGTCCCAGGCCTCCTGGTCGATCCCGTTGAGCACGCCGGTGAAGCGGTCGCCCATGCCCCGGTACACCGCCTGGAGGCCGAAGCCGCCAGCGTCGGTGCACAGTTCGCGGGCGTGCGTGGGCGACACCGTCGTGGCGACGTCGGCGTGGGTCAGGCCGCCCTTGAGGAAATTTGTTTTCCCGTACCACTCCAGGTGGTCGAACGTGAACAGCCGCCAGGGGAGCCCGATGTCCCCCACCGTGTCGGCCGGGAAGTGGCCCTGGTAGCCGCCGTTGTGCACCGAGAGGGCCACCGGGATCCGGTCGAACCAGGGTTGCCCCCCCCACCACGTGCGCAGATAGGTCGCGGCGAGCGCGGCGTGCCAGTCGTGGGCATGCAGCAGCACGGGACCGTCGGTGAGTCGGGGGAGGGCGGCCACCGCCGCCGCGGCGAAGCCGGCAAAGCGCCGGGCGTTGTCGGGATAGTCCTGCCCGCGCTCGCCGTAGATGCCGTCGCGGTCAAAGAAGCCGTCGTGGGCGATGAACCAGGTGGGTGTGCCCGAGGCGGGATCCATGTCGCGCAGCAGCCGGAACGTCTCCGGTCGCCCACCAAAGTCGAGCGTGTACGGTTCGCCCACCGGCTCGAGTTGCCGCACGTGCTGGCGCACGGTGCGGTACAGCGGGAGGATTGCCGCGGTCGCGCGCCCGCGCCGGTGCTGGAACCGGTGCAACCCCCATGAGGCCTCCGCGAGCCCGCCGGTGCGCGCGTACGGGTAGTACTCCGCGCTCAGGTGCACGATCATCGGCGCCTGGCCGTCGATCCGGGGCAGCTCGGGGATGGGGGCGGTCATGGGGTCATCCCAGTGGAGGGTCGTCGGAGAAGGGGTCACCACGCAGGATCGGTGCATAGTAGCCCGTGACGTAGTCCTGCAGCATCCGGCGCGAGGTGAAGTGGCGACCCGCCACGCGGATCGCCTCCTTCATCACGCGCACCCAGTCGCGCGGCACGCCGTGCGCATCGCGGTCGTACCACATCGGCACCACCTCCTGCTCGAGCAGGCGATAGAGCTGCTCCGCATCCGCGGCGTCCACGTCCACGTGCTCGGCCGCCTTCGGGATCGCCCAGCCATTCTTGCCGGTGTACCCCTCTTCCCACCAACCATCACTCGTCGACAACTGCGGAACGCCATTGAGCGCGGCCTTCATGCCGCTCGTGCCGGAGGCCTCGAGCGGCACGCGCGGCACGTTGAGCCAGAGGTCCACCCCCTGCACCAGCAGGTGGGCCAGGTGCATGTCGTAGTCCTCGAGGAACGCCACGCGCCCTTCGAACATCGGGTCGCGGGTGAAGTGGTAGAGCGAGCGCAGCACTTCCTTGCCCGGCGTGTCCTCGGGGTGGGCCTTGCCGGCAATCACCAGTTGCACCGGGCGCTGCACGTTGGTCAGGAGCGCCCGCAGCCGCTCGAGGTCGTGGAACAGCAGGTTGGCGCGCTTGTACGTGGCGAACCGCCGGGCAAAGCCGATCGTGAGGGTGTCCGGATCGAGCAGGGTCCCGGCGGCGACCACCTGGGCCGCCTCGCGCCACGTGCTGGTCCAGCGTCGGCGCGCCTCCTCGCGGATCGCGCGCATCAGGGTCCCCTTGAGCTTCTCGTGCTCGTGCCAGTGCTTCATGGTGTCCACGCCGAGGGTGGCGTCCCACGTGCTGTCCTGGTCGCGCTGGATGTCCCAGTCGCGGCCGAGATGGTTGTCGAGCAGCCGCATGATCGGGTTGGCCATCCAGGTGGCGAGGTGCACCCCGTTGGTCACCGCGCCGATCGGCACCGCGTCATCCGGCCGGTCACCCCAGAGTTCGCCCCACAGCCCGCGCGACACCGCCCCGTGGCGCTGTGCCACGCCGTTGACATGTCCCGCGAGCCGCATCCCGAGCACCGTCATGTGGAACTGGTGCGGGTCGCGGTGCGGATGCACACCGAGCCCGAGCACATGCGCCGCCGCCACCCCGAAGTCTTCCAGGAAGGGCTGCCCCGCGCAGGCGGCCACGTCGCCGAGGTCAAAGAAATCGTGCCCCGCGGGCACAGGCGTGTGGGTCGTGAACAGCGTCGCGCGGCGGATGTCACGCACCGCGTCACCGAACGATGCCCCCCCCCGGATCCCCTCGCGCACCCGTTCCAGCATCATGAAGCCGGCGTGCCCCTCGTTGGCGTGCCACGCCCCCGGTGTGATGCCGAGGCCCCGCAACAACCGCACGCCGCCCACGCCGAGGATCCACTCCTGGCGCAGCCGCATCGGGATGCCGCCCGCGTAGAGTTTGCTGGTGAGCGCGCGATCCTCCGCGCTGTTGGCCTCGTGGTCGGTATCGAGCAGGTAGAGGGGGGCCCGCCCGACCCGCATCGTCCAGGCCTGGACATGGATCAGCCGGTCGCCCGTGGGGATCGCCATCGACCACGGGGGACCATCGGCGCCGGTCACCGGCACCAGCGGTGTCGTCTCGGGGTCCACCGCGTCGTCGGTGTCCTCCTGCCAGCCATCGGGCCGCACCCGCTGATCGAAGTACCCCTTCTTGTAGAAGAGGCCGATGCCGACAAATGGCACGGCGAGGTCCGAGGCGGTCTTGCAGTGGTCACCTGCCAGCACACCAAGCCCGCCGGAGTAGATCGGCACCGAGGCGTGCAAACCGAACTCGGCACAGAAGTAGGCCACGGGCCGCTCGGGTGCGAGCGTGGGGTACTCCTCGCGGAACCAGCCGGCCACGCTCGTCTGCTCCACCGCCAGCCACTGCATCACCTCGTCGTAGTGGACCAGGAAAGCGGGGTCACGAGCGAGGCGGTCGAGCCGTGCGCGGTCGACCCGCTGCAGCAGCACGATCGGGTTGTGCGAGGTGGCCTGCCAGAGGGTCTTGTCGATGCGGCGGAAGAGCGCGCGGGCCTGGCGGTGCCAGCTCCACGCCAGGTTGCAGGCGAGGGGCGCGAGCCCCTCCAGGCGTTCGGGAAGGGCGGGGAGCTTGGCCCGCTGCAGTTCGGTGAGGTCCATCCCCAAAGGTACCATCGCCCGGGACGGGGTGGTCCGCAGACGGTCCAACTGTGACGCCCACAGCGGTCAAGCCCGTCGGCGCGTCCCCCCGGCTGGGCGGACGAGGTGCCAAACCATCATGAGGCTCACGGTACCCCGCGCGGTCCAGGCCGCGGTCCGGACCCAATTGGTGGCGACGAGGCGTGTGAGCAGCTCGGCGTCCTGCCCCGCGGCCAACCGCTCATGGAGAGGGACCTGCACGAGGAAGGTCGAGGCCCAGATCAGGACACAGAACAGCGCGCCGGCCACGACCATCCCGCGCGGTACCGCGGCTGGGCGCCAGCGGAGCAGCGCGAGGGCGGTGGTCAGTTCGGCGATCATCCACGGGGCGGCCAGGATCGTCATGCGGGTGGCGTGCTCGGCCAGATACGCGGGGAACGCCTCGGCCCCCACGGCGGCGAACAGCGGGTAATGGACCAACTGGATGGTCCACGCCAGCCCCACCAGCATGCCGGTGGTGCAGAGATTGGCGAGCAGGAGGATCACGGGGCCGGGCACGCCGGAAGTCTAGCCCCGGCGAGGCCGTGCTACACTTCCCGGTATGTCCCAGTCGTTGCCCCGCATCGTCTCCCTGCTCCCCGGCGCCACCGAGATGATCGCGGCGCTGGGGGCCGCCGAGCAGCTCGTGGGCATTTCGCACGAGTGCGACGAGCCGATCACCATCCGGCATCTTCCTCGGGTCACCACCACCTCGATCGATGTCGGCGCCTCGTCGGCGGACATCCACGCTGCGGTGCAGCAGGTGGTGGCGGAGGGTCGCCAGGCGATCGGCATCGCGGCGGATGCACTCCGCGCCCTGGCGCCCGATGTCATCGTCACGCAGGTGCTCTGTGACGTCTGTGCCGTGGCCGACGGCGAGGCGATGCGGCTCGCGGCGGTGATGGATCCGCCACCGCGGGTGGTGGCGCTCGACGGGCGCACGCTCGAGGGGGTGTGGGACGACATGCGCATCCTGGGCGCAGCGATTGGCCGCGCGGCAGCGGGGCTGGCGCTGGCGGAGCGGTGTCGCGCGGCAGCGGCCAACCTCGCGGCGGCGCATCGCCGCGCATCACCGCCGCGCGTGGTGGCGATCGAGTGGCTCGACCCGCTCTTCCTGGCAGGGCACTGGGTCCCCGAGATGATCGCTGCGGCCGGGGGTGCCGACGTGGGAGCGGCACCAGGTGCGCATTCGACCGTGCAGGCATGGGAGGACGTGATGGCGCTCGATCCGGATGTCGTCCTGGTGATCCTCTGCGGCTTCGATGCCCCGCGGGCCCAAGCGGAGCTCGCAGCACTGCCGGAAGGCCCGGCGAAGGCGTGGCTCGCCACGCGGGAGGTGGCCGTGCTTGACGGCAACGCGTTCACGAGTCGGCCCGGTCCGCGGCTGGTGGAGGGGATGCGCCGTATCGCCGCCGTGCTCCCGGCCCTGTTGCTCTGCCTGCTGCTGGGCTGCAGCCGCCCGGATCCGGTGGTGGAGGGCATCCTCGCCAGCGAGACCCCGGTGGGGGCGCTGCGCCTCCGGGCGGCGTGGGGATTGGAGCCGTTCACCAATGCGCCGCTGCCCGGTTACCTCCGGATCGTCAACACCGGCACCTCGGTCGACACACTGCTTGGAGCGAGCAGTGATGTCGCACGCCACGCGATGATGCACGGTGCCGAAGGCAGTACTGGCGGGATGGCGATGGTGACGTGGGTGGTGATTCCTCCCGGTGACTCGGTGGTGATGGCCCCCGGCGGACTGCACCTGATGTTCGAGGGGCTGCAGCGCCGCGTGGTGGCTGGCGACACGGTCACGCTGGTGCTCCGGTTCGCCCGCGCGGGCGAGGTGACGGTGCCGCTGCCGGTGGTGGGCTACGACAAGTTGGCAATGTTGCGTGCCACCCCATCCGGGCGCGTCGCCCAGTAGGTCCAGGCGATCAGCACCACCTGCAGCGGGAGCCGAGCCCAGAGCACCATCGCGCTGATGCCCGGGAACTGCTCGGGGTGCAACGCCATGTGGAGGTTCGCGGGAAAGATGGCCACCAGCAGCAGGATCAGCCCCCATCCCGCCGCGGCACGGACGCGTGAAACGAACACCCCGGCACCGCCCGCGATCTCCAGGAGGCCACTCAGGTACACCAGCGCCAGCGGGAACGGAAGATATGGGGGGATCATGCGCGCGTAGGACGCTGGATCACGAAAGTGGTTCAGGCCCGCCGCGATGAATATCGCGCCGAGCAGCACTCGCGCCGGCGCCCGTGCGCGCTGCAACAGCTCCATCTGCCTCTCCTCTCGTGGGCCTCGACCGGCAGGGTGCGTGCACTTACCCTTCAAGGATAGCGTCCCAAGCCGTTCGGGATCGCATGCCGGCCTCTGTTGCTGGACGATTCCGCGATCGGGTCATCTGGAGGTGCGAGATCACGAAGCCCAAGGTGCCACCCACGAAGATTGTGATGCTCCTGAAGGAGACTGTCGCGCTCTGGTATGGGAAGCACGCGTTTCAGCTCGCGGGCGCCATTGCGTTCTTCACGCTGTTCTCCCTGGCGCCGCTCCTGATCATCCTGGTCAAGGTCGCCGGCGTCGTGCTCGCAGAGGAAGCCGCACGGGTAGAGCTCACGACCCAGATCGAGGCCATGCTCGGCACCCAGGCCGCTGAAACCGTCCGGCAGGCGATCGAGCGCTCGCTCCTGGAGGATTCCGGACTTGTCCCCACGCTGCTGGGCACGGCCGCGCTGCTCATCGGCGTGACCACGGTCTTCGCACAGGTCCAGGCGGCGCTGAACCAGCTATGGGACGTCATGAGCCGGCCCTCCCGGAGCGGCCTCCGGGATTTCATCCGGACGCGGCTCATCTCGCTGGGGTTCGTGCTGATCCTCGGGCTCCTGCTCCTCGTCTCGTTCGTGCTCACGGTCGGCGTCGCCGCCTTGATCCAATACGCCCCCGAATGGATGCCCCTGTCGAGCATACTGGCGTGGACGGTCAACCTGGTCACCTCGCTCACCGTCGTCACGCTGCTGTTCGCGCTGATCTTCCGGGTCCTGCCCGACGTGCAGCTCGATTGGGCGGATATGTGGCGGGGCGCCTTCCTCTCCGCCGCGCTCTTCGCGGTGGGCCAGTACGGGATCTCGTTCTATCTGACGCAGACCGCCCCGGGATCTGCCTATGGCACCGCGGGGTCGATGGTGATCCTGTTGATGTGGGTCTACTACTCCGCCCTCATTCTCCTCTTCGGCGCGGCATTCACGAGGATTTCCGTGCGGGCGCGCGGCGGCGTGATCGAGCCCCGGAGCATCGCGGTGCGTGTGCGGACCGAGATTGTTGGCGAGGGTGATGGCGAGGATCAGTCGGTGGAGGGGTGAAGGGCGCCGCGGCGCCGGCGCCACTCTCCCTCGACACAGTGCTCGCGCGGTTCACGGCAGCGACCGGCCCGATCGATGGCATCACGACACGCCGCAGCACGCTTCGTATCATCGGGCTTGCTCCGTTCGAGATCCCGGTCACGGTCGAGGCGATGCGACCCAACATGATCATCAAGCGGGTCACCCTGCAGGGAGCCACCCAGGTGACCGGCTTCGATGGCACGGATGCCTGGCGCATCGATCCGTTCGCCTCGGCGAGTGGCAGGCCGACGAACGTTCCTGCGGCCGAACGGAGCGACCTGCTCGAGGATGCAGACTTCGACGGGGCGCTGTTGGGCAGCGCGGCTGTCGGCGAGCGGCTCGAGTACCTCGGACCGAAGGTGGTGCGTGTTGGTGATCGGGAGGTAGCGGTCCATGTGGTCAAGGTGCGATTCCCGACCGGGTTCGAGAGCGTGGTGCACCTCGATGCCACCACGATGCTCGAGGTGCAGCGAGTGCAGACACGGCCGGTCGGGGGGACACCGGTGGAGATGACCATCGTCTGGAGCGACTACCGCGTGGTCGGAGGGATCAAGGTGCCCTCCCTCATCGAGATCAGCGCGGCCGGGATGCCAGTACCGATCCGCATCATGATGGAGAAGATGGAGTGGAATGTGCCGCTCGCCCGGAGCCAGTTCACCCGACCGAAGTGAAGGCCATCAGTGGCGCGCCTGCAGAGTCCGCGACCATCACCCCCAGCGGCGTCAGCCGCCGGGGAGCGGAACGGTTACGGACGGCACGTGGTCGGGCCGCAACCGTGTGAACGGGTTGCCTCCGCACCCTGTACGTGGCACGGCGCGATTGGCCGGGGGTGCCGCCCGCGCGGTGGCTGCGTCGGGGGCGTCCCACGTGGTGAGGCAGACGCCCCACTCCCACGGCGCCATCCCGGAGAGCGGCATCCAGTCGAGCCGGATCCATCGGCCGGGCTGTCCCGGGTTCGCCGCATCGGCACGTGCGACCAGAAACCGGGCCACGGCATGCCATTCGGTCACGTGGTACGTGGCGCGTGGGAGCTGCTCCACCAGTGAGTCGCCGATCCGCCATCGGCTGCCATAGTCGTCCTCGAACTGGCCCAGAAGACCCTCGGGTGGGGTCTGGTCCGGACGGGGTGCCGGCTGCGTCATCCTAGCCGAAGAAGGCGGCGTGGTCGTCACGATCCACGGTCTCGAGAAATTCCTCGATGGTGCGGACCATGGGCATCGGCTGGTAGCTGTGCCATTTCAGGTCTGCCCGCTGCCAATAGACCTTCCACGCATCACTCGCCCGCACGTAGGTGGCTTTCGCGGCCGGGAGCTCGATCCGCTCCCCGGGGGCGCCCCCGAAGAGTGGCCGGATCTCGAAGATCTCGACACTCTGCCCCCCAATCCGGAATCCGAGGTCGAGTTCGGACCGGATGTGCGCCGGCGGGCGGCGGGCATCAATGAACGCCCCAACCAGTTTGCGGATGCGCGCGGATTCGAATTCGGAAAAGGCCATGGGTGATGATGGTACCGACGGGATCAGGAGGGAAGGGGATGGCCGCAGGATTCCACATATCCGACGCTGACCGGTCGCCGTTCCCAGTGCGGACGACACAGCGGCCGTGCAACGTGGGAGGCGGTTGGTTACTTCCCCTGCACGCTTGCCGTATCCCGCGCCACGGCCTACTCTTGACCATGCATCGTCGCCGCCCGTCCCGGATTCTGGGACTCGTCCTCCTGTTGCTCAACCTCACGGCGTCCGTGCTGCCCGCAGCGGCGCACGCGGCCGCGCATCACGAGGGGATTGATCACGCGGCGACCGCGCACGTGGACCACCACGAGGTCCCGCACTCGGCGCTGGACCGCGCACCGGCGGACCACGACCACACCGCGGTCGAGGCGACTCCCACCCAGGTGCGCCCGACGGTTGAGCTGCTGCCCGCAGCAGATGTGACCATCCAACCGGTCCAGGAGGTCTTCTGGTCCCAGACGACGTGGACCAGGGTCCAACGACCGCTGCACCTCGCCCGAACCCACGATCCGCCCTCCGCACCACGAGCTCCACCCAGCCGCTGACGCGAACATCCTGGTGCATACCGCACCCGGATGCATGATGCGCTGCACCCCATCCGTGGGGTGAGCGCCACTCTTCGTGTCGCGCCGGTTATCCGGCGTGTCCATGCCGGGGCGATACCATGCGTCGTTGTGCTCTCTTCATCTGCGTTCTCTTTCTTGGGTTGAACCCGCCCGATTGCCTCTCGGCCCAGGTGCCCGTGCTGACCTTGGATTCCGCGCGGGCCGCCGCGCGGGCCACACACCCCGACGTGCGGGCGGCGCGGAGTCGGACGCGGGGCGCCCGCGCTGAGGCCACCGTCCTCGGGCAGCTCCCCAACCCAACGCTGTCTGTGGATCGTGAGGCATCCGGGGTGCGCGGCGTAGGTATGTCCCAAGTCATCGCCCAGGTGGAACAATCTCTCGACGTCTGGGGGGCCCGCAGCCGGCGCCGCGATGCGGCAGGGCTCCTGGCGGACGCGGCCGCGGTGCGCGCCGAGGCGGCCGCGGCGCTTGCTGAGGAGGAGGTCACCCTCGCGTTTTCTGCCGCGGTGGCGGCCGGGTGGCGAGAGGGAGTGGCGCAAAGAACACTCGCGGCGTTCGACCGGGCGGTCAGGATCATCACCGAGCGGCTGGCAGCCGGTGACGCCGCCGGACTCAACGCACGACGCCTGCAGCTGGAGCGAACCCGGGCGCTGGCTGAGTTGGTGCGCGCGCAGCACGACCGGCACACCAATCTCGTCACCTTGGCGGCACTGATCGGACAGCCTCCGAGTGCACTCACCCACGTCGAGTTGCGCATGGACACGCTCCCGAACTTCACCCCGGCCCTCTCGCTGGACTCGCTCTCGCGCCTTCCCGCGTATGAACTCGTTGCCCTGAGCCTCGAGCGCCAGGCCGCCGATCACGGTGCCGTTGCCGCTGTGAAGGGGCGGATTCCTATCCCCAGCGTGCGACTGGGTGCCAAGTGGGACGGCGGGACCGGCCTCCCCGATCAACGCGGTCTGGTCGTCGGCGTCTCCCTGCCCCTTCCGATCTGGAATGGTGGTGGGGCGACCGTCGACGTGGCGCGCGCCAAGGCCGATGTCGCGGGCGCGCAGTTGGAGAGCGGGCAGCGCGCGTTCGCCTCGGAGTTGGCGAGTGTGTGGGAAGGGCTGCACGAGCATGCCGCTGCCTTTCGTGCACTGCACGCGCAGATCGAAGCGAATGGTTCCGTGATCCTCGACGCGATCGATGTCGCCTTCGCCGAGGGGGAACTCACGGTGACGGAATGGCTCGATGCGCTCCGGACCAACCAGGACACCGCCTCACTTCATGCCGAGCTCTGGCTCGAACTTGTCGGCCGACTGGCCCGCCTCGAGCGGCTCACCGGACTTTCTCTTTTTACGGAGACGCTGTGATGCGCCATCAGCGAGCCTACCTACACGCCGTCCTGGTCCCGGTCCTGGCCATCGGCCTCATCAGTTGCGGCGACACGCCTCCCCCGGCAGAAGCTGCCGAACTGGAGGGTGGCGTGGTCACCCAGTGGACCGAGGCGACCGAACTCTTCATGGAGCACCCGTCGCTGATTGTCGGGGCCGACGGTGTGTTTGCCGTCCACCTCACCCGCCTCAGCGACTTCGTGGCGCTCACCACGGGTCCGGTGACGTTTCGATTCACACCTCGCGCGGGAGGCGAACCCGTGGTGGTGGTGCAGGCGGCGCCTCGTGCCCCTGGCATCTTCGGCCCACGCCCGGTCTTCCCGAACGCTGGCACCTGGGATCTGCAGATCGAGATCGCCACAGGGGAGTTGCGTGACACGCTTCGGGTGCCGGGACTCGAGGTCCATCCCGACACCGCAAGTGCCCCGGTGGCCGCGGCGGCGGCGGATGACGGATCGATCACCTTCCTCAAGGAGCAGGCGTGGAAGACGCCCGGCTTCCTCACGGCGTTTGCGGTGGACGGCCGGGTCGAGGAAGTGCGCGAGCTGCCGGCGGTCCTGGCGCCAACGACCGGGCGCGTCGCGTTGATCACCGCACCGATCGCGGGAATCCTCAGTGCGACCAATGGAGCCGGCTTGCCGGTGGTGGGACAACGTCTGCGGGCCGGGAGCACGATCGCGCTGCTCACTCCGCTGCTGGGGGAGGGTGGCAACGCAGTCGCGGACGCGCGCGCGCGGCTCTCGAGTGCCGAGGCCGAGTACGCGCGCGCGGAGCGGTTGGTGAAGGCCGAAGCGGCCCCTGCGCGGCGCCTGCAGGAGGCGCGGGTCCAGCGCGATGCAGCGCAGGAAGCCTTGCGCGGCTTTGGCGGAACCACCACGGCCGAGGGGCGGATTGTGATCCGCGCCCCGCTGGATGGCAGTGTCAGCAGCGCGGCGCTCATGGTCGGCGCCCGGGTGGCCGCGGGCGATCCGTTGCTCACGCTCGTGAACGGGGACCGGCTCTGGCTGGAGGTCCTGGTTCCGGCTGATGCCGTGTCCACGCTCCGACCGGCGGAACGCATCCGCTTCCGGATCGGGGATGCGTGGCATGTCACCAGCGCGCTCGTTGCGCTGGCGCCCACGATCGATCTCACCACGCGAACGGTGACAGGGCGCTGGCTCATCGACAACCGCTCTGGCGCCCTGCGACCCGGGACACTTGCCGCGGCGCTCGTGCCGGTCACAGCGGTTGAAGCGGGCATCGTCATTCCCGCATCGGCGGTCCTCGATGAGGACGGTCAGGCGGTGGCATTCGTGCAGCTCTCCGGCGAGTCGTTCGAGCGTCGGACGCTCACACTCGGCGCACGCGGCTCGGAACAGGTGGTGGTCCGCTCGGGCATCCGGGCAGGTGAGCGTGTCGTGACCGGTGCCGCGAATCAGGTGCGGCTGGCGTCCCTCTCCACGGCCGTGCCTGCGCACGGCCACGAACACTAGGGGGGCGGGATGCTCAATGCCCTGATTGCCTGGGCCCTGCACCACCGCGCCGTCGTGCTGGCCGGAGCCGCCCTGTTGCTTCTCGCGGGTGGGTGGTCCGCTTCGCGGATGCCGGTGGATGTCTTCCCGGATCTCACCGCGCCGACCGTGACCGTCCTGGCGGAGGCACACGGGATGGCACCGGAGGAGATCGAGACCCTCGTGACCCTGCCCATCGAGACAGCAATGAATGGCGCGACCGGGGTGCGTCGCGTCCGCTCCTCGACAGCACGTGGCATCTCGGTCATCTGGGTCGAGTTCGACTGGGGGACGGATATCCTGCGCGATCGGCAGATCGTGACCGAGCGACTGCAGACGGTGACCAGCACGCTGCCTGATGGTGTGGCCATGCCGCAATTGGCGCCGGTGTCATCGGTGATGGGCGAAGTGCTCATGATTGGACTGACTGGTGGAGCCAACGAGATGGCACTCCGGGACGCTGCCGATTGGGTGGTCCGCCGGCGGCTGATGGCGGTGCCGGGGGTCGCACAGGTGATCCCGATCGGGGGCGAGGTGCGGGAGTATCAGGTACTCGTCGATGCCGATCGGCTGCGCGCGACCAACACCAGCCTGCACGACGTGCTTGCGGCCGCGGCGGGGGCGAGTCGCAGTGCGTCGGGTGGGATCTACGTCGATCGGGGCCAGGAGGTCGCGATCCGGGGTCTCGGGCGGGCGCGGACCACGGAGGAGCTCGGGTTGGCCGTCGTGCGTGTGCAGGGTGGCGCGCCCATCCTGTTGCGCGACGTCGCCACCGTCCAGGTCGGACCGGCGCCGCGACTCGGCACCGGGTCTGTGGATGGCACCCCAGGCGTCGTGCTCTCCGTGCAGAAGCAGCCGGGGGCGAGCACGGTGGCGCTCACCGATGCCATCATGGTCGAACTCGATGCCATCCGAGCGGCCCTGCCGGACGACATCACGATTCATGACAACCTCTTCCGACAGGCCGACTTCATTGATGTCGCCATCGGCAACATGCTCGAGGCGCTCCGGGACGGCGCATTGCTCGTGGTGGTGGTCCTCTTCGTGTTCCTCTGGAATGTGCGCACCACCGCGATTTCGCTTGCGGCGATTCCGCTCTCTCTGGTGGTTGCCCTGTTGACCCTCCAGGCGCTCGGCATCTCCATCAACACGATGACACTGGGCGGCCTCGCGATCGCGATCGGGGCCCTGGTTGACGACGCGATCATCGATGTCGAGAATGTCTATCGCCGCCTGCGGGAAAACCGACTGCGTCCGGAGGCGGAGCAACGAGCCGCGCTCGATATCGTGTTCACGGCCTCGGTTGAGATTCGCGCCTCGATCGTCAACGCCACGCTGGTGATCGCGGTCGTGTTCCTGCCGCTCTTCTTCCTCTCCGGCGTCGAGGGACGGTTGTTGCGTCCACTCGGCATCGCCTACGTGGTGGCACTCTTCGCCTCGCTGGCGGTCGCCGTCACCGTGACGCCGGTGTTATGCGCGCTGTTGCTGCCCCAATCCGCTGGTGTCGTCGAGAATCGGGAGGGGCGGCTCCTCACGGTCTTGCGTCGGTGGTATCGCGGCGTGCTGGAGCGGATCCTCGGGCGACCCCGCCCGGTGATTGCCGCGGCGCTGCTGCTCTTCGTCGCGGCCTGCGCCGCGGTACCGTTCCTCGGCACCGCGTTCCTTCCGGAGTTCAACGAGGGGGCGCTCACGGTGAACGTCGTCACCGTCCCGGGGACGTCGCTGCCCGAGGCGGACATGATGGGACGGCGCATTGAACAGATCCTGCTCGAGCAACCGGAAGTCCTCAATACCGACCGACGTCAGGGCCGTGCCGAGTTGGATGAACATGCCCAGGGGAGCAACGCGGCGGAGATCGATGTCGTGCTCCAGCCTGGTGCGGATCGCGACGCACTCAACGACCGGCTCCGAGCGGCGTTCACCACACTGCCGGGGACCAACGTGACCATCGGCCAGCCAATTGGGCACCGCATCGACCACCTGCTCTCCGGGACACGGGCCAATCTGGCGGTGAAACTCTTTGGGCCAGATCTGTATGAACTCCGGCGCGTGGGCGCAGAGCTTCGCGACGCCATGGCCACTGTGCCCGGCATTGTCGACCTGCAACTGGAACAACAGGCCGACGTCCCGCAGCTGCGGATCACTCCCGACCGCGTGGCGATGGCCCAGGCGGGTGTCACCCCGGGGTATCTGGCGGACGTGATCGACGCGGCGTTCGGTGGTGAGCCAGTTGGCCAGGTGATCGATGCCGGCCGACGCTGGGAGATCGTCGTGCGAGTCCCCGAGGTCGAGCGCACGGGAGTGGCGGCCATCGGCGCCCTCGCCCTTGTGACCCCGACCGGGATGCGATTGCCACTCAACCAACTTGCAAAGGTGGAACTGCTACGCGGGCCGAACACGATTGCGCGGGAACAGGTCCAGCGCAAGATCGTCATCCAGGCCAACGTCGCTGGGCGTGACCTCGGCTCGACGGTCGAGGAGGTACAGCAACAGGTGGCGGCGCAGGTGGTGCTGCCGGCTGGATATCGGGTGGAATACGGCGGCCAGTTCGAGAGCCGGGCGGCCGCGGCACGGATCATGGGCTGGCTCTCCCTTGGCGCCGTGGCGGTCATCCTGCTGATTCTCTTCACCGAGTTCGGTTCCTTCCGAACCGCGCTGATCGCGATGATCAATTTGCCCCTCTCGCTTATCGGTGGCGTCGCGGCGGTGTTGCTTACTGACGGGATCGTGAGCATCGCCTCGCTGGTCGGCTTCGTGACGTTGTTCGGCATCGCCACGAGGAATGGCATTCTCCTCCTGTCGCACTACCAGGCACTGCTCGCGGAAGGGGTGAGCTTTGAGGAGGCGCTGCGTCGCGGGTCGGAGGAGCGGCTGGCGCCGATCCTGATGACGGCACTCACGGCGGGCTTGGCGCTGGTGCCACTGGCAATGGGGGCGGGTGAGCCGGGAAGCGAGCTGCAGGCCCCGCTGGCCATCGTCATCCTGGGTGGGTTGTTGACCGCCACGGCCCTCAACATGCTGGTCCTGCCGGCGCTCTACGCGTGGTTGGGGCACGCGCGCAGCGGCCTGCGGGGATGATCGCCCAGGCATTGGGCGATCCGGACGGTAGGCGGTCGCTCGCTCGTCGTCCCAACGAGCGATGGTGCCGCACGGATGGCGCGGGTACGATTCGGGGACGGCAGGTCGTTGTGGGACACACCAGACCCGTCGCAGTGTGGCGACGGGTATTCCGGAGGAGACATCCATGCAACAAGTAACG
>JBBQQJ010000022.1:0-20669 GCA_038216165.1 Gemmatimonadales bacterium
CACCATCGCGATCCTGCGCGGCCTCAAGGAGAAGTACGAGGTCCATCACGGCGTGCGCATCACCGACAACGCACTGGTCGCGGCGGCCACGCTCTCCAATCGCTACATCGGCGACCGCTTCCTCCCGGA
This sequence comes from Gemmatimonadales bacterium, assembly GCA_038216165.1. GTDB lineage: Bacteria > Gemmatimonadota > Gemmatimonadetes > Gemmatimonadales > GWC2-71-9 > Palsa-1233. The sequence goes on from JBBQQJ010000022.1 coordinate 130, forward strand.
CAAGGCCATCGACCTCATGGACGAGGCCGCCTCGCGGTTGCGGATCGAGATCGACTCGCTCCCCCAGGAGATCGACGAGGTGGAGCGCCGCATCCTGCAGCTCGAGATCGAGCGGCAATCGCTGCTCCGCGAGACCGACAAGGCGGCCGTGGACCGACGCGCGGCCCTCGAGCAGGAGCTGGCAGAGCAGCGCGAACGCAGTGCCGGGATGAAGGCGCAGTGGCAGGGGGAGAAGTCCGCCATCGAGGCGATCCAGCACCGCAAGGCGGAGGTCGACCGCCTGCGCACCGAGATGGAGCAGGCCACGCGGGGCGGTGACCTGCAGAAGGCGGCCGAGTTGCAGTATGGCCGCATTCCCGAGCTTGAACGGCAGCTCGTGGCCGATGAGCAGGTGCTCCTCGGGGCCCAGGGCGTGCGGCGGTACCTCCGCGAGGAGGTGGACACCGAGGACATCGCCCAGGTCGTCGCGAAGTGGACGGGCATCCCGGTCACCAAGATGCTGGAGTCGGACCGGGCACGCCTCACACGTCTCGAGGAGGAGCTTGGCGCCCGGGTGGTGGGGCAGCCTGAGGCGCTCGCGGCGGTGGCCAATGCCGTGCGCCGCTCGCGGGCGGGCCTGCAGGACGGTGCCCGACCCACCGGATCATTCATCTTCCTCGGCCCGACCGGCGTGGGGAAGACCGAGACGGCCCGCGCCCTGGCCGAGTTCCTGTTCGCCGATGAACGGGCGATGGTCCGGCTCGACATGTCGGAGTACATGGAGAAGCACGCCGTGTCCCGGATGATCGGCGCCCCGCCGGGCTATGTCGGCTACGAAGAGGGCGGCCAGCTCACCGAAGCGGTGCGCCGCCGGCCCTACAGCGTGCTCCTGTTCGACGAGATCGAGAAGGCGCACCCCGACGTCTTCAACCTGTTACTGCAGGTGCTTGACGATGGGCGACTCACGGACTCGCAGGGCCGCGTGGTGGATTTCCGCAACACGGTCATCATCATGACGAGCAACATCGGTGGTCAGTTTATCCTGGCTGCCGGCGGGTTCGATCCGGTGGGCTGGCTTGAGGTCGAGTCGCAAGTGCTCGGGGCGTTGCGCGGCCACTTCCGGCCCGAGTTCCTCAATCGGGTGGACGATGTGGTGGTCTTCCGTCCGCTGGCGCGAGAGGACATCGCGCGGATCGTGGTGCTCCAGCTCGACCATCTCCGCGACCTCCTCCGGGGCCGCAATCTGGCGCTCGAGGTGACGCCGGACGCGATGGCCTGGATCGCCGAGGCGGGGTATGACCCGATGTACGGGGCGCGCCCGCTCAAGCGCGTGATCCAGCGGGAGCTCCAGAATCCGATCGCCATGGAGCTGCTGGGCGATGTCTATGGCGAGGGCGACACGATTCGTGTGGCGGTTGCCGAGGATCGGCTCACCTTCACGCGCATTCCCCCGGCGTGACGGTACCGGTCACCCCGGCCGATCAGGCGGGGATGGCCGCGGCGTTGGGCGAGGCACGCCTCGCCGCGGCCGAAGGCGAGATCCCGATCGGGGCGGTGATCACTCGGGGGGGGGAGATGCTCGCCCGCGCCCACAACCGCACCGTGGCGCGCCGCGATCCGACGGCCCACGCGGAGGTGCTGGCGATTGGGGAGGCGCTGGCGGTCGCAGGCACCGATCGCCTCCCCGACGCGACCCTGTACGTGACGCTCGAACCATGCGCGCAGTGCGCCGGGGCCATCGTGCTCGCCAAGGTCGGCCGGGTGGTCTTCGGGGCGTGGGACGCCAAGGCCGGGATGGCCGGCTCCATCCACGATCTCCTCCGCCATCCTCGGCTGAACCATCGCCCCGAAGTCATCGCGGGGGTCGAAGCCGCCGCCGCCGCGGCGTTGCTGCAGGAGTTTTTCCGGCAGCGGCGCTAGCTTCCGCACCTTCTCCATTCGCGAGGTTCCATGCACTTCGTCCACCGTCTGCGCGTGGCGCGCGCCACGCCTCTGCGCCTCGCGATGCTTCTGGTGCTGGGGGCGCCCCCGGCCGCGGCCGGTCAGGCCGGCCTGCCGGCCGACTTCGACGCGTTTGTGGCCGGCATCATGGCCGATCACGAGGTGCCCGGCCTTGCCATTGCGGTGGTGCAGGACGGGAAGGTGATCCTCACCAAGGGCTACGGGGTGCGTGCCCTCGGTGCCCACGACCGCGTCGACGAGCACACCCTCTTCGGTATCGCGTCCAACACCAAGGCCTTTACCGCGACCGCCCTCGCCCTCCTTGTCGAGGAGGGGAAGCTTGGCTGGGACGACCCGGTGGTGAACCATCTGCCGTGGTTCCGGCTGAGTGACGCCTGGGTGACCTCGCAGCTCACCATTCGCGACCTGCTCGTGCACCGCAGCGGACTCGGGCTCGGCGCCGGCGACCTGCTCTGGTGGCCGGCGTCCACCTACACTCGGCGGGAGATCGCCGAGCGCTTGCGGTTCCTGCCGTTGGTGACCTCCTTCCGATCCGCCTACGCATACGACAACGTCCTCTACACCGTCGCCGGCGAGGTCATCGCGGCGGTGTCCGGGATGTCATGGGAGGCCTTCATCCAGTCCAGGATTCTCGATCCCGTCGGCATGACGGATTCCAGGATCCGCCACCCCGGCATCATGGGTGTCCAGAACATCTCCGGGACCCACGCGCGCGTGGATGGTCGCGTCCAGCGGGTGGCCCCGTTCACCAGCGACAATACCAATCCGGCCGGCGGGATCACCGCCAGCGCGGTGGACCTCGCCAAGTGGCTCACTGTCCAGCTCGATTCCGGACGCGTGGGGGGGGGCGCCCCTCTCTTCAGGCCGGCCACCACGCGGGAGCTCTGGCGGATCGTCACACCACAGCGGGAGATCACTCCGCCACGGGCCCTCGCACCGCTGCGCAGCGCCATCAATGGCTACGCCCTGGGCTTCAATATTCGCACCTATCGCGGTCGGCAGGTCGTGACGCACACGGGAGGCCTGCCGGGGTTCATCTCGCGTGTCACGATGCTGCCCAACGAGCGACTCGGAATCGCCGTGGTGACAAATATGGAATCCTCCGCCATGGAGCCGATCACCTGGCAGATCGTGGACCACGTACTCGGCGCCTCGCATGATTGGCGCGGCGCCTACCGCGAGGCAGCCCGCGCTGCCGAGGCCGGGACTGCCGCCGCGGATGCCGCGGCAGCGGCGGCCCGTGACAGCACCAAGGGGCCCGTGCTTCCACTCGCGAGCTATGCCGGGCGGTATGAGGATGCGTGGTATGGCGATATCGCCCTGACCGTCGAGAACGAGCACCTGGTGCTGCGCTTCGGGCACACGCCGCTCCTGGTCGGCGACCTGATGCATTGGCAGTACGAGACGTTTCTCGTGCGGTGGCGGGAGCGCGAGCTCCGCGCCGATGCGTTCATCACCTTCACACTCGATGCCGCCGGCAAGGTCGCCGAGGCGCGGATGGTCCCGGCAAGCCCGAGTGTCGATTTCTCCTTCGATTTTCAGGATCTCCGGCTGGTGCCGGTCCGGCCATGAGGGCAGCACCGCTGCTGAGCGCCGCCATGGCTGCACCGGTGGCCGTGCCATCCCTGTATGACGCAGCGCGATGACGGGGCGGAATTCCCCCCGGGCCGTGGCCCTCATCACTTCCGCCGACCTGCCCGACCTTGCCCCCGATGACCGCCTGCTCGCCGCCGCATTCCATACGGCCGGCTGGGCCGTGCACCTGGCCGACTGGCACCACCCGGTTCCCCGGGCGGACCTCGCGATCGTCCGCTCCTGCTGGGACTACATCCACGCGCCCGAGGCCTTTCTGGCGGCCCTTGAGCACATCGCGACCGCGATGCCGCTCTGGAACCCGTTGCCGACGATGCGATGGAACCTCGACAAGCGCTACCTCCTGGAGTTGGCGCAGGCCGGCCTCCCGGTGCCCCCCACCCGGGTGGTGGAGCGTGGCATGGCCATCGGGGTACAGGCGGTGCTGGATGGCCTTGGCGTGGATGAAGTGGTCGCGAAGCCCGTGGTCGGGGCGGGAGGGGAGGACACCGAGCGGTTCACGCGGGTGGATGAGGCGCGCTGGCGGGCGCTCGCCACGCGCCGCGATCTGCTCGTGCAGCCGTACCTGCCGGAGGTCCGGACCGCCGGTGAGGTCTCGCTCACCTTTCTCGATGGGGCCTATTCGCACGCGGTGGTGAAGCATCCGGCCGACGGAGAGTTCCGCGTGCAGGAGGAGCATGGTGGCCGCGTCACGCCGTGGGTCGCCTCGGATGCGCTGGTCACCGTCGGCACCGCCGCGTTGGCCGCTGTGCCCCACCCGTGGCGCTATGCGCGCGTGGACGGGATCATGACGCCCACCGGATTCCAGCTCATGGAGATCGAGTTGGTCGAGCCGGAGCTGTTCTTCCGCGCGCGGCCCGAGTCGGCGGCGGCGTTTGTGGCCGGATTTCGCTCGTGACTGGCGAGATCGTGGACGCAGGGCGATAATGCAGGATCCGCGAGCGCGAGCGTTCCCCCGCTGCCCCGGTTCGCCTCACTGCTTTGTCGCCTTGCCGCCGCTGGAGGTTCCGATGCGCGCACGACTGTCCCCGGCCCCACTCCTCGTCCTGCTCCTCGGCGCCTCACTCCTTGCGCCCGTTCCGCTGGAGGCACAACTCGGTGGCCTCGGCCGCCGACTCGGGCGGGCCGCTGAGCGCGCTGCCGAGCGCGAAATGGAACGTGAGGTCGATCGTCAGGTCACCAACGCCCTCCGCTGTGCGTTCGATGACTCCGCCTGCCAGGCGCGCGCCAAGGCCGACGGCAAGGATGTCGAGTTGGTCGATGATCAGGGCAAGGTGATCACCGACAAGAACGGCAACCCGGTCACTGATCCGGGCAAGGCCGCCGCCGTCGCCACCGTGCGCCCGGGCGAGGGCGCCTGGGCCAACTGGGACTTCGTCCCGGGCGACACGGTGCTGTTCATGGACGACTTTACGAACGACCGGGTGGGGGATTTCCCGCGTCGCTGGGAACTTGTCGAGGGCAACTTCGAGATCGTCGAGTGGCAGGGTACGCGCTACGTGCGCGTCACCTCGGAGGGCGTCGTGACCATCCCGTTGCCGCGCACGCTCCCCGAGCGCTTTACCATCGAGTTCGCGGTCTCCGTCCAGCATGGCAACGCTCGCGCCTCGCTCGCCACCGGCCCGATTGACGGGGCCATACGCGCGGGCCAGCGCTTCGAGGGCACCCGCGTCGATTGGGCCTGGGCTCGCGCCGGCGTGCGTCCGAGCCGCGATGTCGGGCCGCAGGTGCTCACCCCGATTGATCAGAAGCAGTATGCCGACCGTGTCGTGCCGGTGCGGGTCATGGCCGACGGCAACTACATGAAGGTGTACTGGGATGACCGCCGGGTGGCCAATGTGCCGAATGCGGTCTTTCCGCGCAGCGACAAGCTGTATCTCTCGTTCAAGTGGACGTCCGACGAGCGGCCGGGGATGATCGGTCCGATCCGCATCGCGGGCGGCGGTCTCGATCTCTACGATCAGCTCGCCCGTGACGGCCACGTTGCCACGCAGGGGATCCTCTTCGCCACCGGCAGTGAACGCATCCGTCCGGAATCCACGCCGGTCCTGCAGGAGATCGTCAAGATGCTCACGGAGCACACCGACCTCACCCTCCGGATCGAAGGCCACACCGATGATGTGGGTGATGACGCCAGCAACCAGTCGCTGTCGGAGCGTCGAGCTGCGTCGGTGAAGGGATGGCTCGTCGAATCCGGCCGGATCGCGGCAGGTCGGCTTGTGACAGCGGGACTCGGCGAGAGCAAGCCCGCGATCGCCGGGACGTCGCCCGAGGCACGCGCGCAGAATCGCCGCGTCGAGCTGCACGACACCCGCACGCCCTGACGCCTTGGGCCCCTCACTGCCCCGGCACCCCGGGGGCGCAGCTCTCGCAGCATGAGCGCCCCCGGACGCCGTCCAGTCCCTCTCGCGCAATGATCGGCACCATGACCAGCGCCGCCATCGGATCGGCCCACCACCAGCCGAGGGTGGTATTGAGCACCAGTCCGCCGAGCAGAATGAGCGACAGGTAGACGCACAACTGCGTCTGCGTTGCCTCGGCGACCATCGCGCCGCTGCCGAGTTGCAGGGCCACCGCCCGCTTGGCGTGGGCCAGCCACGGCATCACCAGCACCGAGAGCGTGGCCAGCGCAATCCCCACCGGGCTGGTACGGGGCTCGGTGCGCTCCACGAGTGCCTCCACCGCTTCCCAGGACACCCACGCCGCCAGAGCCAGGAACGACAGGCCGATCACGCGCAGCGCGCGACGTTCGGCCTGCACCCGCTGGGCCGGGTCCGCATCGTGCCCGAGACGCCAGATCCCGGTCACGCCGGCCATTACCTCGATGCCGCTGTCGAGACCGAATCCCACCAGCGAGACACTCCCCGCGGCCACCCCCGCGAGCACCGCGACCATCCCTTCGATGAGGTTGTAGGCCAGGGTCGCCATGGTCAGGAGGCGGCTGCGGCGGACCATGCGGTCGCGAGAGGCGGGGATGGTCATCGTGGTCACACCGCGGTCCCCAGCAACGGACGCACGTCACGCGCGATGATCACGGCGAGGCCGTCAAGCGAGAGGTCGTTGCGATCGGTGCCGAACGGTTCCTCGCTCTCGGTCGCCAGCAGCGCGAGGCCCGTCGTCGCGAAGAAGGTGAACATCGAGGCGATCACGGTGCCGTACCCGAACGCTCGCACCAGCCCGAACGGGAGCACCAGCGCGTAGCGCACGACGAACTGCTCGATGTCCGAGGAATAGGAGAACGGGATCGGCGCGTTGCGGATCCGTTCGCGGGCGCCGGTGATGTCATCACACTGCGCCAGATGCGGCGCCACCGCGATGATCGCCTCCCGAGGGAGGTGCCCCGCGCGCACGTCCGCGTGGAGCGCCGCAGGTGACCCGCGAGGGCCAGCAGAAAGGCCGCCTTCTCGCGAACGTCCGGAAGATCGGGCTCTGGGGGAAGTCGACGAGGATGCGCAGCCAGCGCTTCGGGTCGGAGGAGATCATGGGGGGTCAAGACGTCCCGGTGTCGGGGAACGAACGGAGGGCCGATAGATGCGGATCGCGATGCAAGCCCAGGTCGTGGGGCATCCCGGCAGCATACGCCGCACGCAGGTGGGAGGCGGCGGATGGATCGCCCCCGAGGGAGGCGATCGCGGCAAGCCATCGATAATGCGCCCCGAAGAGCCAGGGGGACGTGGCCGACGCAAGCTGGCTGACGAGGGTGTCGCGGCGCTCGATGTCGCCCAACTGATGCGCGAGCACCGCGAGATGCCCGGCATCGAGGTGCCCGGTGAGGTGCGGGTGGTGCGGCTCATCGGTGAGCCCGACGCAGATCCGTCCATCCCACAGGTCGCGGAATGCGGCACGCGCCGACTCCAGTCGTCCGGCCTCGTGCAGCGCGCGGGCGTGGGCCCGGTGCAGGCGCTCGCTCGTCCGCGGGACCGCGTTGTACCATGCCAATGCGCGGTCGAGCCAGTCTGCCGCAGCCTCGGGCTGGTCATGGGCCGCAGCCTCGAGTCCAGCTTCGCGCATCAGCAGTCCGGCCGAGGGCCCGCGCGGATCCGGCAGCAGCAGGCGCTGCTCGATGGTCTGGCGGACACTCGCCTGCTCCTTCATGGCCGACTGCGCACGCACCGCCAGGCGGAGTACTGCCGGGTCGCGCGGGTGGGCATGCAGTGCACGCTCCGCGACCTCGAGCTCCGTGGCGTGGTCCGCACTCAAGTGGAGGCAGCGTGCCACCTCGATCGTCAGCATGGGCGACATGCCCAGCTCCGACTCCGCCGGGCCGAGTGCTGCCAGCAGCGCCAGCGCCTCTCGGGGCTGGCGTAACCGTCGCGTCTCCTCGGCCACGCCGTAGGCGGCAATCGAACCTGGCAGACGGTGGGCCTGCGCCGCGGCCGCGTCCCGGGCACCGACCCAGTTGCCCGCGAGCCAGTGGCCGACCATGGCGTGCGCCTCACGCTCGAATGCCCCAAGCTCAGCCACGTCCGGATCTGCACGATGTAGAAGACCAGCGGCGCGCTCTACGTCGCCGAGGTTCCACCATGCAATGGCCGAGACGATGACTGCCATGGGATAGGGCGGCGTGGGATCCACGGCCGGACGAAGGAGCTCGATCGCGCTGGCCCAGTCCGCCCGGAAGAACGCATCCTGCCCGGCCACAAAGCTCTGGTATGCGGCGACAGTCCGCGGACGGGCAGCGGCCCGGACCGGGCCACGCCGCACCTCGAATTGCCCGGCGAGCCCCGCCGAGGTCCGCTCGGCCAGCGCGTCGAGCATGCCGAGAATGTCGTCCGGCGGGCCCTGGACGGCATCTGCCGGCAGGAGGTGACGTCCACCGACCTCGGTGACCTGCACGTGCAGCCGCAGGGCCGCTCCCAGCCGATAGATCCCCCCCCCGATCGTCGTGCCGGCCGCGCTGCTCAGCTCGGTTGTGACACTCACCCCGTCCAGTCGCCCGACCGCATTCGCCAGGATGTCCGCTGCCATGCGTCCAACCGGGGTGAGTGCCGGGTCGCCCGTGTGATTTTCGAGCGCACGGACCAGCACGTGGCGGCTGTCTGGCGGCGTGCGGCCCTCCTGCCGGCCCGCCCCGGTGCCGGCGGCTCGCATGGCGGCCACCGCCTCGCGGGTGGCGGCCGAGGGCACCATCCGGAGTTCCGTGTACAGGCGATCCGCGAATCCTTCGTACGCGGCGGCGGCTGCGGCGTGATTGCCGGAACGCTGCAGGAGTGCGAGGAGCCGGCGAAACCCGGGCTCGTCGGTGGGATCCAGCGTCGTGGCGCATCGGCCCCACTCGAGCGCGGATTCGAGCAGCGCCCCGGTCTCGGCGCGATCGGCGAGGGCCCATGCGGCGCGGGCAGCTCGGGTGCGCAGCCGCCGCCGCTCATCGTCGAGCCACATGACGAAGGATTCGGACTCAATGGTGAACCCGCGGAGGAGGTCGCCCTGGTAGAGCGCGACCGCGGCCTCGGGCTCGCCGCGCCCAAGGGCGTTCTCGAACGCCACCGCGTCGCACCAGCCCGCGAAGCCGAGCTCGTCGTCCCCACGGGAGACGATGGCGCTCGCGCCCAGCAGCTTGCGCAGGTGATGGACCGATTGCCGAAGGGCGCCCCGGGCCAGGTCCGACCGGTGGTGCGGCCAAAAGGTGGCCAGTACCTCGCCGCGGCGGCGGAAACGATCGCTTCCCGCCAGGGCGAGGTAGGTGAGCACGGCGACCCGGTGTGCCTGTCCCTGCAACTCGGGCCGCGCGGCGCCCGTGGCGTCGCGAACCACCAGGCTGCCCAGCACTTCCAGGCGCGGACCGGGCGATAACGCTGCGCTCACGCTCCCCTCACCATTGGGGGCGAGCTTGCGTCATCACAACTCACCACGGAGGAAAACATGCAGGCGTTCTCATTTCAGCGGGTAGCGGTCCTGGGCGTGGCCTTGGTCACAATCGGGTGTGAGCAGGGGCCGTACCCATCCCAGTCACCGGAGTTGCAGGCCAGCGCACGGCCCGCATCTGCCGGGCTCATTCGCCTGACCCTCCCCGACCAGGATCCGGGGCCACCATTCTACGCCCGGTTGGGGGTGCAGTTCTACGAGGACGCGGGGTGGCTCGCCATCCCCTTTTATCGGGCACCAGAGTGTGTGCCGGCAGACTTCAACCTTCTCCAATTCTACCACTTTCCCGGTCCCGGCGGCCCGGGGGCGTTCGGCTGCCCGTTGCTTCAGACTGGGCACGTCTTGACCGAAGGGGATGCCCCGCTCGGCACCTTTCCCCGATCGGTCGTGATGACTGGGGCCGGGATTCCGATCTGGTTCGTCCGTGCCGCGGACCTCGAGCCAGCGCGCTCGGCCGGCTCGCTCACCATTGCGGAGCTCGAAGCGCTGGCCCCGTTGAAAGGCGTCGCCGCCCAGTACCAAGAGACGCTCCATCCGAGGGACGGCAACCACCGAGTGATCATCACCGCATCGGGCCGGCTGCCGGATGGTCGGAGCTTCACCCTCAACGTGAGTGATATCGAGTTCAAGGCGACGTCGATCGGAATCCGGTTCAGGTAGGGCCGGACGGGATGGGACGCGAGGCCCCCTCGCGTCCGGGGCCGGTGGCGGAGTAGACTCATCAACACCCCCGGCCCACCCTCCCACACGAGTCCCTGATGCGCCTGACGATCCTCTCGCTCGGCCTGCTCGCCGACGCCCCCCTCGCCGCCCAAGCCGACGTGAGCTGGATGCGCTATCCGGCACTCTCGCCTGACGGGCAGACGATCGTCTTCACCTACAAGGGTGACCTCTACCGCGTGGCCACGGCCGGCGGGGTGGCGGTGGCCCTCACCGCCCACCCCGGGCACGACATGGCGGCCGTTTGGAGTCCCGACGGCCGCACGATCGCCTTCGCGAGTGAGCGGTACGGCAACTTCGATGTCTTCGTGATGCCGGCGACCGGCGGCGAGGCGCGCCGCCTCACGGTGCACGATGCCGACGAGACCCCCTTCGCCTTCACCCCGGATGGCGCGCACCTGGTCTTCGGAGCGGCCCGGCTCGACGCCGCGGCGTCGCGCCTCGATCCGACGGGTGCCCAGCCCGAGCTCTATCAGGTGGCCACGGGGGGGGGAGGCCGGTGCAGCTCCTCACCACACCCGCCGAGGACGTCGCACTCAGCGCTGATGGGCGACAGATGCTCTACATGGACAAGCCGGGCGGGGAGAACGCCTGGCGCAAACACCACCAGTCCGCGGTGACCCGCGACATCTGGCTCTTCGATCGGGAGCGCGGGACGCACCGACAGCTCACCACCTTTGGCGGGGAGGATCGGACCCCGGTGTTCGTGCCGGGCGACACCGCTTTCCACTACCTGAGCGAGGCGAACGGCACCTTCAACGTCCACCGCATGTCGCTCGGCGACGGTACGACCCGCCAGGTGACCGCGTTCACCGGAGCGCCCGTGCGCTTCCTCACCGCGGCGCGCGACGGGATGCTGGCCTTCGGGCATGACGGCCTCATCTACACCCTCACTCCCGGTGGCGCCCCGCGCGCCGTGCCGGTGGTGATCCTGGCCGATGCCAAGGCCAACAACGAACGCGTCATCCCGGTGACTGGTGGGGTCAGCCAACTGGCCGTGGCGCCCAGTGGCAAGGAGGTTGCCTTCATCTTTCGCGGTGACGTCTTTGCCGCCGGGGTCGATGGCGGCGCGGCGAAGCAGATCACCCGCACGCCGGAGCTGGAGCAAGGGGTGCAGTTCTCGCCCGACGGGACGACCCTCGTGTACGCCTCGGAGCGGGGCGGGCGCTGGGCCATCTACCGGGCCGCGCGGACCCGCGCAGCGGAACCGTACTTCTTCGCAGCCACCGCCCTCACCGAGACGCCCCTGGTCCAGAACGACCGCCAGAACGACCAACCGCAGTACGCGCCGGACGGCACCGAGATCGCCTACGTCGAGGACCGCACGACGCTGCGGGTCATCAACCTCGCGGCGCGCACCACGCGCACCCTCCTCACCGATCGCCACATCTGGTCCACCGGGGCAGGGCAGCACATCCGGTGGAGTCCCGACAGCAAGTGGATCCTCTTCGAGATGAGCGTCCCCGGCCTGGCGCCCGGGGAGATCGGCCTCGTGCGGGCGGACGGGGCCGACAGCGTGCGCAACCTGACCCGCAGCGGCTTCGACGACGGCAATCCCACCTGGGTCCTGGGCGGCAAGGCGATGATCTGGCGCAGCACCCGCGACGGCCTCAAGGCGCTTGCCCAGACCGGTGGCAGTCAGGCCGACGTGTACATCCAGTTCTTCACGCAGGAAGCATGGGACCGCTTCCGGCTCAACACGGAGGAGTTTGCCCTCGTCAAGGATCTGGAGGCGAAGGCGGAGAAGGAGAAGGACAAGCCGAAGGGGAAGGCCGACAGCACCGCGGCGCCGGAGCCGGTGACGCTCGACCTCCCTCGCGCCGAGCAATGGAAGGCCCGTCCGACCATCCACTCCTCCTCGCTCGGCGACGCCCTGCTCAGCAAGGATGGCGAGACGCTGTACTACCTCGCGCGGTTCGAGCGCGGCTTCAATCTCTGGTCCACTGCGTTGCGCACCCGCGAGACCAAGATGGTGCTCGCCCTCAACGCGAGTGGCGCGTCGATGCGGTGGGACAAGGAGCAGGAAAAGATCGTGCTCCTCGCCAGCGGGGCGGTCTCCCTGATCGACCCCGCCTCGGCCAAGCGCGAGCCGGTCGCGATCCAGGGCGAGATGGTGGCCGATGCGGCTGCCGAACGCGCGGCGATGTTCGACCAGGTCTACCGTCGCGTCCGCGATACCTACTACACCGTCGGGTGGCACGGCGCCGACTGGGAGGCGCTCCGCGCCCAGTACGTCCGCTATCTCCCACACATCGGCGACCACCATGAGTTCGCCGAGATGCTGAGCGAGCTGCTTGGCGAACTCAATGTCAGCCACAGCGGCGCGCGCTACCGGGCCTCCTCACCAGGCGACGATGCCACCGCCTCCCTCGGCATCATTCCGGACCCGAGCTTTGCCGGCGAAGGGGTGCCGATCGTGGAGGTGCTCCGCGGTGGGCCGATGGACCGCACCGGAATGAACGTGACCGCTGGGGCAGTCATCACGGCGGTCGACGGTGTGGCGTTGACGCCTGCGGTTGATCTCGCGGCGCTCCTCAATCGGAAGGCCGACCGGAACGTCCTCGTGCGTCTGCGCGAGGGACGCAGCACCCGCGAGGTCGTGGTCAAGCCGATCTCGCTGGGAGCGGAGAGCCGTCTGCTCTATGAACGCTGGGTGCGTCGGAACGCGGAGGAAGTCGATCGTCGCAGCAACGGGCGCCTGGGCTACATCCATGTGCCGGGGATGAACGATGGCGCCTACCGCTCCGCGTTCGAGGAGGTGATGGGGAAGTATCCCGACCGCGCCGGTCTCGTGGTGGACACCCGCTGGAATGGTGGCGGTGACCTGGTGGCTGACCTCGAGATGTTCCTCAGCGGCCGGCGGTTCTTCGACTACACCACCGACAGCCGGAGCACCGGATTTGAGCCGAATTTTCGCTGGACTCGTCCGAGCATCGTGCTGGCCAACGAGGGCAATTACTCCGACGGCCACTGCTTTGCCTGGGCGTTCAAGGAGATGGGCCTCGGTCAGCTGGTCGGGATGCCGGTCCCGGGCACCTGTCCCTTCGCGGGCGGCGCGGGACTCCTCGACGGCCTTTCCTTCGGGGTGCCCGGAATGGGGGTCAAGGATGCCGCCACCGGACGCTACCTCGAAAACTGGCAGACCGAGCCCGACCTGCGGGTGCGCAACGACGCCGCCATCGTGGCGGCTGGCCGGGACCAGCAGCTCGAGGCGGCGGTGGACGCCCTCCTCGCCAGGTTACCTACAGCACGTCCCTGATGCCCGGATCCCCGGCGAACTCGGCCGTGGTGTAGGGACAGGTGGACAGCACCGTGGTACCGGTCTCGCGAGCCCAGGCCACGAGGGTATCGAGGAGTTGCCGGGCCACGCCGTCCCCGCGGGCGGCCGGGGTGACCTCGGTATGGTCAATGATGATCAAGGTGGCCGATCCGCGGCTGTAGGTCATCTTGCCCAGCACCTCGGGCCCGCGCCGGGCGACAAAGCGCCCGCGGTGGTCTTCGGTTTCGTGGGCAATGTCGAGCGGGTCTGGGGCAGGCATTGGGGCCTCTTGGGCGAGATGGCGTTTCCTGGTGTGACCAGCCAAAGCTAACCGTGCCCCAGGGAGGGGGTTGACGCAGCCGGGGTGACCCGCTATGATTGCCTGATAGCAAGTGGACGGGCAACCGTCCCACCCCGAGCCAGTTCCAGTGGTGAACGGGTCCAAAGAGTCATAAGCATCCGGCGTTACGGCGCCGCGGTGCGCCTCTTCGGACACCCCGCCCAACGGCGGGGTGTTCGTTTTTTGGCCTGAACGGAAGGAACAGCCACTGTCCAGCTACGATCGTGAACGACGCGTGCGGGTGAACCGGCAGATTCGTATCTCTCCGGTCCGGGTGGTCACCGCCGAGGGAGAGCAACTCGGGGTCCTCACCATCGAGGAGGCCCTCGCTCAGGCCGGTGAACGCGGCCTCGACCTCGTCGAAGTGGCGCCGACGGCCCGCCCGCCTGTGGTCAAGATCATGGACTACGGCAAGTACAAGTTCGAGGAGGCGAAGGCGGCGCGTGCGGCCAAGAAGAAGCAGCACGTGATCCACCTCAAGGAAGTGAAATACCGTCCGGGGATTGACGATCACGACTTCGACTTCAAGACCCGGCATGCTCGCGAGTTTCTGGGCGAGGGGAACAAGGTCAAGGTCACGCTGATGTTCCGCGGTCGGCAGATGGCCCATCCCGAGCTGGGTCGGGCCGTGCTGGTGCGAGTGGCCACGGCACTGGCGGACGTCGGCAAGATCGAGCAGGAAGCCAAGCTGGACGGCCGCAACATGATCATGGTGCTCGCGCCGAAGTAACCGCGAGTTGACGCATTCACCGAAGGAACGACCGATGCCGAAGCAGAAGACCAAGCGCGCCGCGATGAAGCGGTTCTCGATCACGGGAACCGGAAAGATCAAGCGCTCGCGCGCCAACAAGCGACACATCCTGACCAAGAAGACGACGAAGCGGAAGAACCAGCTGGGCAAGTCGGCCCTGGTCTCCTCGGCGGACTTCCCGCGCACCATCAAGCTGCTTCAGGCCTGAGGAGAGTAGACCATGCCACGCGTCAAAAACGGCGTCGCGCACCACGCCCGCAAGAACAAGATCATGAAGGCCGCCAAGGGCGGCGTCGGGGCCCGGAGCAAGCTGTACAAGGCCGCCAAGGAGAACGTCGAGCGCGGCCTGGCGTACGCCTATCGGGACCGCCGCAAGAAGAAGGGCGACTTCCGCCGCCTGTGGATCACCCGGATCGGGGCTGCAGCGCGCCTGCACGACATCTCGTACTCGCGCATGATGGCGGGGCTCAAGGAGGCCGGGATCGAGATCAACCGCAAGGTGCTCGCCGACCTCGCCGTCACCGATGCCGACGCCTTTGCGAAGCTGGCCGAGGTGGCCAAGGCGCATCAGGCGTAGCCCGCCTGCTCCCGCCGCACCACCTCGTGGGGCCGTCCGTCACCCGAACGGTCGGCCCCGCGCCCGTTTCCGATCCGTCGCCTGCCCCGGAGCTGCCCAGACCGTGTCGCTCGACCATCCATCGCTCGCCCCCCTCGTCGCCCGGCTCGCCGCCGTCCCCAGGCTCGCGGCCGAGGCACTCGCGGCTGAGGAGATCGCCATCCTCGGGCGCAAGCAGGGGGCGCTGACCCACCAGCTCAAGGGACTCGCCGCGCTGCCGCTGGAGGAGAAGCGCCAGCATGGCGCGGCGCTCAACCAGCTCAAGACGGACTTCGAGGCGGCGTTCGCCGCGCGCCAGGCCGAGCTGACGACCGCCGCCGGCGCCGCTGCCGCCCGCGACGTGGACCTCAGCATGCCGGCCCGCGCCGCGTGGGAGGGGACCATCCACCCGGTCAGCCGAGTGGTCGACGAAATCGTCGCGATCTTCCGCGGCCTCGGCTTCAGCGTGGCCCTCGGCCCCGACATCGAGACCGACGAGCTCAACTTCACCGCGCTCAACTTTCCGCCCGATCACCCGGCGATGGACATGCACGACACCCTCTATCTCGATCAGGGGGGGGAGCGCGCCGCGGGCGAACGCCTGCTGCTCCGCACGCATACCTCACCGGTGCAGATTCGCGTGATGCGGGAGGGACCTCCGCCCTACCGGGTGGTGATCCCCGGGATGGTCTACCGCAATGATCCGTTCGATCCCTCGCACGCGCCGGCCTTCTCCCAGATCGAGGGACTCGCCGTTGACGAGGGGATCACCTTCGTGGACCTCAAGGCCACGCTGAGTCACTTCGCACGTCGCTTCCTCGGCAGCGACACACGGGTGCGGTTCCGCCCGTCGTTCTTCCCGTTCACGGAGCCCTCGGCCGAGATGGATGTCGGCTGTCGCCTCTGTGACGGCGCGGGCTGCCCGGCCTGCAAGGGCACCGGCTGGATGGAGATCCTCGGCTGCGGCATGGTGCACGAACAGGTCCTGCGCAATTGTGGGCTCGACCCCGAGCGCTGGACCGGCTTCGCCTTCGGGATGGGACCCCAACGGATCGCGATGCAGCGCTACGGTCTGCCCGACATCCGGCTTCTCTATGGCGGTGACATGCGCTTCCTGACCCAGTTCGGTGAGGGGGGGGCATGAAGGCGTCGCTCCGCTGGCTCGAGGCCTTCCTGCGCCAGCCGCTGGACCCGGCCGACGTGGCCGTGCGCCTCGGCATGCTCGGGGCCCCCGTCGATGCCATCGAGCCGATCGGGACCGACCTCGGCGCCTTCGTGGTGGGACGCGTCACCGAGGTGCGTCCACACCCCAACGCCGACAAGCTTCGGGTCACCACGGTTGACGATGGGTCCGGCACCCTCTGGAACGTGGTCTGCGGTGCGCCCAACGTGACCGCGGGCGGCACCTATCCCTTCGCGCGACTGGGCACCGTCATGCCGGGCGGGCTGGTCATCGAGCGGCGCAAGCTGCGCGGCGAGCCCTCCGAGGGGATGCTCTGCTCCGCCCGTGAGCTCGGGCTCGGACAGGATCACGATGGCCTCCTTGCCCTCGATCCCGAGGCCATCCCGGGCACCCCGATCACCGCCGTGCTCGGTGGTGGCGATCACCGGCTCGAGGTCGACGTCACCCCGAACCGGCCCGACCTGTTTGGCCACAAGGGACTCGCGCGCGAGCTGGCGCTGTCGATGCGGGTGCCCTTCCGCCTGCCGACGATTCCAGAGGCCACCACGGTCGACATCCCCCCCCCGACTCGCGCGGGCGACGAGACGACGGTGGGTGGGGTGCGCCTCGCCGTCACGGATCTGGGCTGCGGGCGCTTCCTCGGCGCGGTCGTGCGCGGGGTCACCATCGGCCCGTCGCCCGCCTGGTTGGTTGCACGCGTGCAGGGCGCCGGGGTGCGCCCCATCAACAACGTGGTGGATGTCACCAACTACCTGTTGCTCGAGTTGAACCAGCCGATGCATGCCTACGATGCCGCCACGCTCCGCGGACCCGCCGTGGTGGTGCGCGCCGCGCGTGGTGGCGAGACGCTCGTGACGCTCGACGGCGTCACCCGCACGCTGACAGCGGGGAGCCTGGTCATCGCCGATGCCGAGCGCGCCATCGGGCTCGCGGGCGTGATGGGCGGCCGCGACACCGAGGTCAGCGCCACGACGACCGACGTCTTCCTCGAGTGTGCCTGGTTCGAGCCGGCGCGGGTCCGTGCCGGCCGCAAGGCGGCGGGGCTCTCGACCGACGCGTCGCAGCGCTTCGAGCGCGGCACCGACCGGTGGGGCGCCTCCGATGCCTTCCAGCGTGCCCTGCGTCTGTTGCTCACCGTGGCCGGCGGCACCATCGATGGGGCGACCGTCGACTGCGTGCCGACGCCCGCCAACCCGCCGCGGATCTTCCTCCGGCCCGCCCGCGTGGCGCAGGTGCTCGGGGTGGACTTGCCCTGGACCGAGATCGAGCGATGCCTGGTGGGTATCGGCGCGACCGTGGTGTCCAAACCCGATGACGGCCGGATCGCCGTGGACGTGCCGGGGTGGCGACCCGATCTGGTGGCCGAGATCGATCTGATCGAGGAGATCGCCCGGGTTCACGGCTATGACGAAATCCCCTCGGCCCTGCGCCCGTTCCGGCCGGGGCAACGCCCGGATGATGCTGCCTGGGCCGCCGCCGCCCGGGTGCGCACCGGACTCGCCGCCCTCGGGCTCTCCGAGGTGATGACCCTCCCCATGGTGGCCGAGGCGGGGCCGGACGCGCCGACGGTGCGCAACCCACTCTCAGCAGAGCACGGCCGACTGCGCGATAGCCTGGTGCCCTCCCTGGTGCGCCAGGTGGAGGGCAATTGGGCCAACCACACCGGGGATGTTCGCCTCTTCGAGATCGGAACCGTCTTCGCCCGGACCCCCGAGGGGGGACGCCCCACGGAACGCCTCGTGGCGGCCTTCGCGATCACCGGTGGACGTCGGCCTGCGCACTGGCAGGATGCCGGCAAACCGCCCCTGCTCGACCGATGGGATGCCCGGGGGAGTTTCGAGCGCCTCGTGGCTCTGGCGCATCCGGCGGCGTCGGTCCAAGTTGCAGAGGATCGCTGGCTTGCCATCGGCGCGAATGGGGAGACCGTGGGGTGGTGCGGGGCGGTGGCGGCCGATGCCCCGCCGTGGGCGGGGCCCCTCTTCGTCGGTGAAATGCAGGTCCATCTCGCCGCTCCGCCCGTCCGTTGTTACACCCCGGTCCCCGTGTACCCGTCGAGCGTGCGTGACCTCGCCCTGCTCGTCGCGCTGGACCAGCCGGTGAGTGCGGTGACCGCGCTGTTACTCGAGCGCGGGCATCGGCATGCCCTGACCGACGTTCTGGTGGTGGACGAGTACCGCGGCGAGGGCCTGCCCGAGGGGCGTCGCAGTGTCGCCGTCCGCCTGACTTTCCGTGCCGCGGATCGTACCCTGACCGACGCCGAGGTGGATCAGGCGCTCGGTCGCTTGCGGACCTCTCTGGAGCGTGAGCTTGACGTCACCCACCGTTCGGCCTGATCTCTCGGCACTCGGCGACCTCGAACGGGTGCTCCGGCACCTGATCGAGGAGCTGGCCGGTTGGCGGCGTCGGTGCCTGAAGGCCAAGTCCGAATTGCAGGGCCTCAAGTCACAGGACGGCATGGTGCCAGGGGATGATCTCCTCCGGCTCCGCGCCAGGCTGCTCGACCTCGAGCGCGACAAGCTGGACCTCGAGAGCCGGGTTGAGCGCGCCCGCGAGCTGGTGGGGCGGCTGCAGCAGCGTCTCGCGTTCCTCGAGGATCCGCAGGACCATGGCACCGGAGTGCCGTCGTGAGCGCCAAGCACGCCGTGCGCGTCTCGGTGGGCGGCGAGGAACTCGTGGTCCGTTCCGAGCTGCCGGAGGCGTACACCCGGGAGGTCGCCGCCCACTTCGATGCTGCCCTCCGTCAGATCCGGGCCATGGCGCCGACGATCGAGGCCCACAAGGCCGCCATTCTCGCCGGCCTGGCCGTCACCGACGAGCTCTTCCGCGCCCGGCGCACTGACGTCGAGCAGGCGACGCGCATGCACGCGCTCGCCGATGAACTGGCTCGCCTGCTTCCGCCCGCCAAGCGCGGCACCCGGGGCACCGCGACCGACTGACCACGTTCCGGCGCAACATGGCCGGTTGGGGTATAGATGATGGATCCACTCGTGCTCATCGCGTTGGCGGGGGGGGGACTGCTCGGGGCCCTGATCGGCGCCGGCGTCCTCAACGTGGTGCTCGCCTCCCGGGGCCGGAACGCCCGCGGCCTCGTGCTCGCCGCCGAGCGCGAGGCCGGCGAGCTCCGCTCGGCCGGCGAACGCGACGGACTCGCGGCCCGCGAGCGCCAACTCGAGGCCGCCCGCACCGAGGCGATCACCATCCGGGACGATGCCGGGCGCGACGCCACACGTCGCCACACGGAAGTTGAGCGGGCCGAGCAGCGGCTGGCGGAGCGGGAGCAGCAGTTCACGGGGCGGGAAACGCAGGTGGCTGAGCGCGAGCAGCGCGCCCGGGGCGACGAGCAGGCGCTCGAGGCACGACGCACGGAGCTCGGACGTCGGGACGCGGAGCTGACCCAGGCGCGACACGCCGTCGACCAGGCCGAGGCCGGGGTGCAGCGGCGCCTCGAACAGGTGGCCGGGCTCACCGCGGAGGCTGCGGCGCGCGAGATCCGCCAGCAGGTTGAGGACGCCGCTCGCACCGAAGGGGCCGCGCTGGCCCGCGACATTCGCGAGCAGGCTCGGCGCGACGGCGACCGCGACGCACGACGGCTGATTGCCCTGGCCACCCAGCGGCTGGCGTCCGAGACCACCGCGGAGACGACCGTGGCGGCCGTCCCGCTCCCGAACGACGAGATGAAGGGGCGCATCATCGGGCGGGAGGGCCGGAACATCCGTGCCTTTGAGTTGGCCACCGGCGTCGACGTGATCATCGATGACACGCCCGACACCGTGGTGATCTCGTGCTTCCACCCGATCCGCCGAGAGGTGGCGCGACGGGCGCTCGAGGCACTCGTGGTCGACGGGCGCATTCATCCGGGACGCATCGAGGAGGTCGTCGCCAAGGTCCAGGGGGAGCTCGACCAGCAACTCGTCGAGTTGGGCGAGCGGGCGGCCTACGACTTGGGCGTGCACGGCCTCCATCCGGAGTTGATCAAGCTCATCGGACGGATGCGGTATCGCAGCAGCTATGGCCAGAACCTGTACGAGCACTCCCAGGAGGTGGCGTGGCTCGCCGGGATGATGGCGGCTGAACTCCACGGTGATGTGACGCTCGCGAAGCGCGGCGGCCTGCTGCACGACATCGGCAAGGTGCTCACCCACGAGCACGAGGGGACCCACGTCCAGCTCGGCGTCGAGGTGGCGCGCCGATACGGCGAGAGCGCCGCGGTGCTCAACGCCATCGAGGCCCATCACGACGACGTGGCCCACGAGAGCACCGAGTCGGTCCTGGTCCAGGCCGCCGACGCGATCA